>CANJHD010000019.1 GCA_947474065.1 Planctomycetaceae bacterium | reverse complement strand
GGGGGGCAGGAATTGTGGGGAGCCGAAGCGCCGGCGTGGCTGATTCTGGGGAAATTGCGCAACGTTGGCCACCTACCCCGGATGACGAGCGCAGTTCGTGGGCGGTGGGTGGTGACGGCTGCTCGCTGTGGGGTCGCCGGCTTGGTGGCGCCGGCGCATCACCGGCCGCGCGGCTCCGCTAGCCTCGCGTCATGCCTGATCAGGTGCGCCGCATCCTTCCAAACTTGATCACCGTGATTCGCCTGGTGATGGCGACGGCATTCTTTGCGATCATTGCGCTGGCGCTTTCACCTACGTCGGCTGACGGTCGGCAATGGTGGGGGAATGCGGCCTTCATTCTCTTCATTACCGCCGCGCTGAGCGACATTCTTGATGGATACCTCGCTCGCAAGTGGGGCGTGGTGACGGACTTTGGTCGCGTCATGGATCCGTTCGTTGATAAGGTTCTGGTGCTGGGTGCGTTTGTGTATTTGGCAAGCCCGAAATTTGCGGAACCGGAATGGAGCCGTGCGTTTGGAATTGAACCGCATCCAGGCGCTATCAATTGCGCTACCGGCGTTGCAAGCTGGATGGTGGTAGCGGTGCTCGCCCGCGAATTACTTGTCACGAGTTTGCGCGGAGTACTGGAAGCGCGCGGGATTGCATTTGCAGCGGACTGGTCCGGCAAGATCAAGATGTTTGCGCAAAGCGCGGCCATTCCTACGGCGCTCTTCATTGCTGTGAATCCCGGCTGCCTAGCGAGCCCCAACTATCGCATGGCGCAAATGCTCTCGGTGTGGGCCATGACGATCATCACGGTGTGGAGCGCCATTCCGTATTCCATTCGCGGCATAGCGCTGCTCCGGTCGATTTCGAAGGACGCGCGCTGAACGCGCCGATGAACGCAGCATGAATACGGCGAAGCGTTCTCTCGGCGAACCAAAGATGGACCCACAGGTGGCACGGCAGCGCATGGCAGGAATGCCCTGGTTTCCTCGCTTCTCTTTGACCGTTGGCGGATTGGGATTCGCTCCATTCGCGTCAGGAACATGGGGTTCGCTGCCGCCGTGCATCGTGGTGCTTGGCTTGGTGGCGTTGCTACCGGCGGGCTATGGATGGGTGATCGATGCCACGCTCGTGGCGCTCGTGATATGGGCGTCGGTCGGCTGCGTGCGCTGGACCGCGGCAGCTGAGGAAGCACTTGGCATCAAGGATCCGTCCTGCATTGTGTTGGATGAAATTGCCGGAATGTCGATCACGCTGCTTGTACTGCATTGGCCGCTTCGGTCTATGGCGGAGGCGGGCTCGTGGGCGTGGTGCGGCACTTCAGTGCTCGGCATGGGGATGGCCTTCCTGCTGTTTCGATTCTTTGATGTGCTGAAGCCACCGCCGTGCAGAGCGCTCGAGCGCATCGGCGGCGGCTGGGGCGTATTGCTTGACGATGTCCTCGCGGGCGTCTACGCGTGCGCGATCATGCACATCATGAGCCCGCTGGCGCGCTGACTACACGGCGCGTCGTGTGTTACGGTGTTTTTGGCGCTGGCAAGGACGAAGGGTTGGGCGTGGATGCAGGTTGCGCGGCGGGCTTTGCGGAGCCAGTCGTGGCGGGAGTTGACGGAACAGTCGGCGCAGGTGTTGTAACGCGTGGGACAAATGCCTGACGTGACATGTCAATCGCTGCAAGCGTCACCAGCTGTGCTACTTCTGCAGCTAAGCCTGCGTCAATCTTGGCAACTTCGTCGCTGACCTTGTGATAGTCCTCGTGATCCTCGACAGAGAAGAGCACCGCCGGGACTTTCTTCGCAAGAAATGGTCCTTGATCGCTGCGGTCGAGCCAGTCGGGGTGTTCGTCGGTGCGCAGTTTCAGCCCGATTTCTTCGTTTGCTGCGCGCAGCGCGGCAGTCACTGGCGCGCCGACTTCGCCGCCATCAATGTAGATCTGTCGCGCCGGACCGCGGCTGATCATGTCCATGTTGAACACGCCGCGAATCTCGCCAAGTGGAACCGTTGGCGACTTTGCATAGGCCGTTGACCCTAAGAGCCCAGCCTCTTCGCCATTGAATGCGATGAAGATCACTGTGCATGCAGGTCCGTTGCCGGCGGCAGTGCATGCTTTCATGGCGCGTGCCACGGCAAGCATGCCGGCGATGCCGGACGCATTGTCATCAGCGCCGTTAAAGATCTTGTCATCGCCATTGCGCCGGGGGCGCAGGTGGTCGTAATGCGCGCTGACAATGACGTAGCCAGCGCTAGTTCCGGCAGCAGTACTTCCATCCGTTGCCGAGCCTGGAAACACCGCTACAAGGTTTGGCGCGGTCTCCGGATTCTTGTCGATCGGTTGCCGATACGAATCAGCGGTAACGCCAGGCTTCAGCCCGATCGATGTGAACTTTCCAGTAATCCAGACCGCAGCTTTCTCAGCGAACGGACTGCGAAAGAAACGCCCGCCCATTTCGTCGCTTGATAGCTCTGTTACATCGCTCCGAACGGCATCAGCGGTGATGGCGCTACGGACCGTAGTGGTCGGGCGGCGAGCAGTGACGGGGTCGCCAGCGAAGGCCGGCATAGCGAGCGGGGCGCTATGCAGTGTGACGCAGAGAGCGACAAGCGTTGAAGTGTTGATGCGCATCAATGATCGTTCTTGTTGGTTGTTGTGGGTTCGTATTCGATCACTGATTTAGCGCTCATGCGCAATTAAATCTTCATAGGTTTCGCGACGACGCACCGTGCTGAACTTGTCGCCATCGACCAATACTTCTGCCGGGAGCGGCGAACTGTTGTAGCGGCTCGCCATGCTCATTCCGTACGCGCCAGCGGTGTAGATCGCCAGTAAGTCGCCGCGCACTACGGGCGGCATGGAGCGGTCGAGTGCCAAGTAGTCGCCGGTTTCGCAGAGGGGGCCAACCACATCCATACTGACGAGTCCAGGAATTTCAGGATTCTCAGTGCGGCCCGTCGGTACAAATTTTGGAGCCGGATCAGTTGGCCAGATGAAGTGGAACGCGTCGTAGTGACTTGGGCGAAGCAGTGCGTTCATGCCAGCATCGCAGATGGCGAAAGTCTTGTCTCCGGAACGCTTCACGTACTGGACGCGCGTGAGAAGAATGCCTGCATTCGCAGCGATGGAACGACCCGGCTCAAGAATAATGCGCAGCCCAGCGGTGACCGCGGGCACAAGAAGTGGCACGATGGCGCGTGCGTAATCCGCCGCCGCTGGACTGCGTCCAGTTTCATAGTCGGCTGCGAAGCCGCCGCCGAGATCCAAGACGCTGACCACAAATCCCTCCGCGATCAACTCATCGCGCAATGCAAGGGCCTTGCGAACCGCCTCCACATACGGCGCAGTTTCGTAGACCGGGGAGCCAATGTGCAGGTGCAATCCAACGAGCCGTGCGTGCGGATCGCGTCCGTAGGATCGAAAGAATGCTCGGGCGCGTTCGATGTCCACGCCGAACTTTGTTTCCTTGGTGCCAGTTGTTGTGAATCGATGTGTGTGCGGATCGACATCGGGATTGATGCGAAGCGCGCACTCGCAGGTGACATTGCGGGCGCGAGCGATGCGCGCGATGTTCTCAAACTCTTCCTCGCTCTCAACATTCAGGAGATAGATGCCTGCATCGAGCGCAGCGCCGATTTCATCATCGCGCTTGCCGACGCCCGCATAGACGATGGTGGACGGCGAAGCGCCAGCAGCACGCGCACGGAAGAGTTCGCCGCCGGAAACAACGTCCATGCCCGCTCCGCATTCCACCAGTGTGCGACACACCGAAAGATTGCCGCAGCTCTTCACCGAATAGCAGATCAACGGCTTGACTGCAGCGAATGCTTCAGCGATGCGCCGGTGGTGTTCAACCAGCGTGGCGCGGCTATAGACATAGCAGGGCGTACCGACTGCGCTCGCAATGACATGAGCGGGTACAGCTTCGCAGTGGAGCGATCCGTCTTTGTAGTTGAAGAAATCCATGGGCGGCGCAGTGTATGACTTGCGCCGCTCGCTGCTTCAGTCTGCGCCGGCAGCTGCGACGGTCGCCTTTGGCGCCACCGGAGACTTTGCTTTCGTTGACTGCTTGGTGGTCGCGGCGCGCGGCGCGCGAGCAGTGGCCCGAGCATTCGCCTTGCCGCTGCCAAGTAGGCCCTGCGCAAGCGTTCCAAGCACGGTCAGGCTGACAAGGACAATCAGCCAGCCGCGTGCGCCGCTGGGCATGGGTTCATATCCATGCATGGCAAGGAGCGGCAGGGCGCCAACTACCAAGATCCAGGCGCCAGCGAGGCTCGTCAAGATGCGGGCGACCAATGTGGTTGCTATGAGCCCCATCAGGAATCCAATCACTGCGCCTGCGCCGATAGATGCGGAGAGAAGCGTTCGATATGCCGGCGCTGTTTCCTGATATGCGAGCTGAATACGATCGCCAGCTCGATGCGTGACATCAACAGTTGATTGCAGGGCGCGATCGCCAACGGGCAGTGCCGAATCGGCCGCATCGCTGAGGGCGGCGTCAGGGCCGGATTGAGGCGCGCGATTTGCAGAAGCCTCGTCAGATGCGCGCGGACCCATGAGAATATCTAAGAGATGTTTGCCAGCGCGGTTTCCTTCGCCGGGATGTGCCGCCTCGCGTGGATTCGCAACGAGCGCGTGGTCGAGGTTCCGCGGTGCAGTGTCCAGCGTTCCGCCAGCGATGATTGCGAACGCAACAAGAGCGCCGACGGTGGCGCCGACGACTGCCCCAAGCAATCCAACGGTTGGTCGATAGAGAAGGGCGCCTGCCAGTAATCCGGCAACGGCACCGAACGCCGCCGCTGCCCAGAGTGGCACGCCGGGAAGCAGCGCGCGCGCCACGACCACTGACCCTAAGAATCCGACAAGCATGGCAGCCAACACAACTGCGGGTCGCAGCAGCCGCGCTCCAAACAGAAGCAAGAGCGTCCCGCCCACCATCGTGCCCACTAAGACTCCCTTTGCGGTGGGCGCAAGATCGGTGATGGCGAGGAGTTCGGGCGTGGAATTCGGTAGAAGATCGGTGATCATGGGGTGCCTTGCGCGGTGTGGGGTCATTCCACTATCGGCTCGCCTAGCCTCTCCCCTATGAAAGAGGCTCCCTCAGCGCATGAACGTCCCGCCCATGGTTCGGAGGCATCGCCCCGACACCCCGCGAACGGGCTTGCTGGCTCGCAGAGTCCGTATCTCTTGCAGCACGCGCATAACCCGGTCGCGTGGTCGCCATGGGGTCCTGATGCCATCGCGGAAGCGCGCCGACGCGGAGTTCCTCTCTTTGTTTCCATCGGATACAGCACTTGTTACTGGTGTCACGTTATGGAGCGCGAAAGTTTCGAGAGCGTTGTTGTGGCTGGTCACTTGAACGCGGGGTTCGTGCCAGTGAAAGTGGACCGCGAGCAGCGCCCTGATGTTGACGAACTCATGATGACCGCGTGTCAAGTATTCACGCAACTCACTGAGGGGCGTTCGAGCGGTGGCTGGCCTCTCAATGTATTTCTTGATCCTGATTCGCTCGAGCCGTTCTTTTGCGGCACCTACTTCCCGCCGCAGACTGCGTTTGGCAGGCCGTCGTTCATAGATCTCTTGGGCGCAGTCAACACTGCATGGCATCAGGACCGCGCCGGAATGGCAGATCAGGCGCGGCGGATCGCCGATGTGGTGCGTCGACAGATGACGCTGCCGACGGCAGGTGATGCAGTGGATGCGGCTGCGCTTGGCAACGAAGAAACCGTTAGTCAAGTATCCGCCGCGTTGATGCGCATGTCGGATCCAACCAATGGTGGCTTTGGTGGCGCTCCGAAATTCCCAACGCCTCCTTATCCACGATTTCTCCTTGAAACCGGCACTGGATCCGTTGACCAAGTGCTGCGTCACACGCTTGATGCGATGGCGATCGGCGGCATCTTTGACCAAGTCGGCGGTGGATTCCATCGCTATGCCGTCGATGCAACGTGGACTGTGCCGCACTTTGAGAAGATGCTTTATGACAACGGTCAATTGGCTTCGCTGTATGCCGATGCCTTTCGTCGTTGGGGCGATCCGCTGCACGCGGAAACCGCGCGCCGCACCTGCGAGTACGTGATTCGCGAGATGACTGGCGAGGATGGGCGATTCCTAAGCGCGCAGGATGCCGAGGTAGCAGCGCGCGAGGGTGCAAATTATGTATGGACCCCAGAGGAGGCGCGTGCAGAACTCGAGCGCGCCGGGTGTGCCGACGATGTTGCGTTCGCGTTCCGCCTGTACGGGCTTGACGGTGCAGCCAATTTCAAAGATCCGCATCATCCGGACGCGCCCGCAGTCCATGTCTTGCGTTTGTCGGAGCGGCCCGATGCGCTTGCGCGCGCCATGGGTATCAGTGACGGAGAGTTTCGAACACGCCGAGCGCGCATCGATGCGGTGCTCTTGGCTGCACGCATGTTGCGTCCGCAACCCATGACCGACGACAAGACGATCGCCGCGTGGGCTGGCTTGATGGCGGAGGGTCTGGCCGATGCGTCCGATGCACTTGGAGTGCGCCACTTTGTGGATGCGGCGGCGCGCGGCATCAGCTTTGTGCTTGAACGCATGCGTTCGGGCGACGGCGGACTGCTGCGCACCTGGCGCAACGGCACTGCATCCGTCGATGCGTTTCTTGAGGACTACGCACACATGGCAAACGCCTGTCTGGCGATCGCTCATGCCAGTGGCGACTGGCGCTGGCGTGACGAGGCGCGTCTACTCATTACTGCAGCGGAAGTGCGCTTTCTGGATCCCGTTAGTGGGGCATGGTTTGATTCACCAGCCGCGGCACCGGATCTCTTTACCCGAGTGCGAAGCGTGGACGACGGCGCCGTTCCCAGTGGAACATCAAGCATCTTGCGCGCCATGACGGCACTTGCAGCGCTCGATCGCGACGCGGCCATGCTTGCGCGTGCGCAGCGTGCCATTGCTGCCATCGCCCCCGCGCTCCGTGAACAACCAGTGGCAGCATGTGGAACCGTGCTCGCTGCGCGCAGGTTGGTCACTGCACTGCGGGAAACAGGTAGCGACCTTCCGGCGTGAATGACTAGACTTCGCGCTTTCCACTCGCCGCGGTTCCCGCGCTCCTACACATGCCATTCAAAGTTGCACTTATCTCCACCGGCGGCACCATCGAGAAGACGTACGACGAACTTCATGGTGTCCTCCATAATCGCCTCAGCGTCTTGGATGCAATTCTGGCTTCGCTGGAGCTCGACGGCGTGGAGATCACCCGCGTGCCGCTTATGAATAAGGACAGCCTTGACATGACCGAGGCAGACCACGCTCTCATTGCGGAGCGAACGCTTGCGCTCTGTGCTGACCATGATGGCGTTGTGATTGTGCACGGCACTGATCGACTCCCTGTCACCGGAGACCGCATTCACACTCGGATGATGGCCACTGGTGGCTGCAGCAAAGCGGTGGTACTCACCGGCGCAATGCGTCCCTATGAACTTCGCCGCACCGATTCAGTTCAGAACTTGACCGAAGCACTGTGTGCTGTGCAGATACTGCCGCCCGGGGTGTACGCGTCCATGCATAACCGAGTGCTTGCATTTCCTGGTGTGCGCAAAGACTATGAGCACATGGCGTTTGTCAAAGACTGACGGCTTACTTGGCCTGCAGTGAGTCAAACCACTTCTTCCACTCCGGAACGGCGCGCCCAAATGTACCGCGGTGGTTTGCATCCGGACCGGCGCTGATCGCCTCTACCTTGGTGCTGCCAAGTGCGTGCTGATACATGGAGGGAAGCTGTGCAAGACCAATAGTCAGGCACTCATCGATCTCGCCGTAATACATGCGAACGTTGGTCTTCACCTGCCAGCGGTAGGCGTGCAGTTTCTGAATGAGCGTGCAGTACGTGGTGCCTGCAAAGTAGTTCGGGTCAAAATACTCCTTGCGAATCAGCTTGTGCAGATCGCCAGGCCATGGTTCTGTATATGGCTCCTTCATGTAGATCTTGCGCGCGAGTTCATATTGCTCCTCGGTGAAGAACGCTTTGGCAAGACCCGGAACGCCGTAGTACTCCTCATAGGAGAACGCGGTCAAGATGAACATGGCGGCCACCCATGGTGCGTCGATCGAGCGCGGATGATTGAGGAAGCCGCTCAGCATCACATATCCATCGCATTGCGCGGCGGCAGTGCCGACCGCCGCAACTGCCACGTTGTTCTTCTCAAGGACTTCAAGGAAGCACATACTCACCACGCCCCCTTGCGACCAGCCAGTCAGGAACAGCTCCTTGGGCGAAATTCCCTCCTTGGCAAGCACTGCCAGCGAGGATCGATACATATCCATACATGCCTGCTGCTGGCTGCCGATCACCATGTAGCCGTCCCTCTCAGTGGACGTTCCCATGCCGAAATAGTCGGCTCCGATGACTACATACCCCTGACCAGCAAACTGCGCCACCATCAATTGAGTTTCTGGCGATTCATCCGGGAACGATGGCACCGCGTGTTTCTCCATCACGGTGCCGTGTTGGTAGGACACCATCGGCATGGACTTCTCAGCGGTCTCCGGAATAGCAATCAGTCCCGATGCACTGGTGGGGCGGTTGTTGCGCTCTGGAATCACCGATGGATACGTGACGCGGTACATCTTCACCGCGTTGCGCGCGGGCGTGTACGTGACTGGCAGCCCGGTGAATGCCGGCGTGTCCTTGGTCAGAATCTGATTCAGGCGATCAACGTCATAGCGACCAACGAATTCGTATTGAACACCTGATGCCACTGAAACCGGCCGAGTGTCCTCATGACGCGGATTCGGAAGCGGGGCAAATGCCGCAAGTAATGTGATTCCAACGGCGGCAATGACCAGGTGTGGTGCGTACTTGATGGCGTTCCTTACGGTTCTTGTCCAGGGGTTGATGGCCACGTGCCAGCTTCTTCTTGCATGTAGTCGCGCGGCTTATAGAGGTAGCCAACGAGCAAGAACACCACTGACGCAACAGCCATCAGTTTCGTAAAGAACCAGTAGTAATCCGCACCCACAAGTGTGGAATTGCCACTGGCATCCATGGTGAATCGGTTCACCAATGCAGTGAGTGCATTACCTGCCGCGACACTCAAGAGGTAGAGGCTCATGACGAAACTCTTCATGGCAGGCGGGGCTTGCGTGTAACTAAACTCGAGGCAAGTGATGGACACCAACACCTCGGCGGCGGTGATCACTACATAAGCCAACAACTGCCATGCAATGGATGGCCAGTCAGCCTCTGTACGCGTGCCGTCCATTTGAATCACGATGCCGCCGGCAGCGAGTGTTTGCGACATCGAGTCGCTCCACTTCTTGTCATTTGGGGCTGCTGCGTTATTCAGTTCTTCAATGGTTACCGCGCTGGCATTGCGTTCTTCAAATCGCAGTGCGGCGGCCGTTGCCTTCACATCAACTCGGTTACTCGAAACGATCGGAGCGACTGTGGCACGGAATGCCGCTTCCGCCGTGTCGATCTTCGCCTGTGCAGCGGCGCTGATGGCAAACGCAGCAATCGTGAGGAAGAATCCAGCCCCAATCTTGCGGATTGGAGTGAGCGTCACGACGCGTCCAAGTGCCGGATAGACCAAGTACGAGAACAGCGGAATGAAGACCAAGATCAGGAGTGGATTGATCGCCTGAACCTGTGATTCCAGCCAACGAATGCCCAAGAAGTTGCAGTTCATCTGCGATGCCTGCAGCACCCACGCGCCGCCGGTCTGGTCATAGAGCGACCAGAACACCGCAACAAACACATAGACGGCAGCAAGCTTGGCGATCACTTTCAGTCCGCCGCCAGAGAGTGCCTCGGTGACAAAGCCAAAGCCGCGCGCCGGAATGTGTACGAACTTGTTTCGACCCATCCAGAAGACGATGGTGGCGATTCCCATGAGGACGCCGGGGACGCCGAACGCCCAACCTGGTCCGTACTTGTGCAGCAGCCACGGCGTGAGCAGGGTGGAGAAGAATGATCCAAAGTTGATTGCAAAGTAAAACCATCCGAACACTCGGGTCAGCAAATGTTTGTTGCTCGCGCTGAACTGGTCGCCGACGTGGGCGGAGACGCACGGCTTGATTCCACCCGAGCCAACCGCTACTAAGAACAATCCAGTGAGCAGCCAGGTCCGGGGCTCAAAGGTTGCCTGCAGCGCAGCGGGCGGCATGTCAATCAGTGCCAGCGCCAAGTGCCCCATGCAGTACACCATCGACAGAAGAAGAATGGTGCGGTACTTGCCAAGAATTGCGTCGGCGAGAATCGCGCCAAAGATCGGTGTGAAATATGCGCTCGCAACAAACCAGTGCATCCACTCGCGCGACTGGGTTTCGGTCATGTACGCGGGAGCCGCCTGCGAACTCATCAAATACTGCGACATGAACACCACCAAGATCGTCTTCATCCCATAGAAGGAGAAGCGTTCCGCGGCCTCGTTTCCGACGATGTAGGGGATTCCCTTGGGTAGTTCGCGTGATGGAACCGGGGCCGTGAGATATTGGGCGGTGCTCATGAGCGGGGAAGTGTATAGATTGAGATGCCATGGAGCCCCGGCCGCCCAACTCCCCAATCGCCATGCCGAGCGACACGGTTGCATTGCCAAAGCGACTCATCCCGCTCCGCAGGCCGCCGCTCCTCTCCGTGGTCGATGGCAGATTTGTCCCGGAAGCTATGACCGGAGCCACTCTTGACGCAGTGAATGCCGCATGGGAAGCACTGTGTGTACGCGTTCCTCGGGCTCACGATGGACCGATGCTCCATGTCTTAGGAACGAGTCGGAATGGTCACGGTGGAGTAACAATCCATTGCATTCAGACCAGTTACCGATTTCATGCAGTCGGCCGAGAGGGAATTGACACTGGCGTTCGCCCGATTGGAGTGAAGGCGCTGTGCTTCACGCCGAACGGTCAGATTCTGATGGCGCGCCGCGGGGAAGAAACGCTCAATTACCCGGGCATGTGGGAATTCGCACCGGCGGGCACCCTTGAACCCGGCGTAGCGCCTGCGGACATGATTCTGCGCGAACTCCGCGAGGAGACAGGCTGGACCGCGAGTGCGCCGCCAGTAGCGCGCGCGCTCGCCTTCGATCCAGTGGCTCGTAGTTGGGAAGTGATCTATGTGATCGACGTACTGCCGCCAGCCGTTCCCGTTGAGACATGGGAATGTGCGGAGTTGCGCGCGGTGAATTTGGGCGAGTGGCCTCAGCCATTGACATCAATTGCAGTGCAAATGCTGCCAATCGTGGAGGCGGAACGCCGTGCACGCTCGAAGTAACCGCGGAAAGAGTGAGGAGCCGCCGATCGGACCGCGCATAACGGCGGCGGATGTTGTCTTGCGCAGCGAGCGCGATGCAGTGCTTCTGAAACCTGCGGGACTTTCAAGCGAGGCGCCGTCAACAGCTGGAAAGGGTCCTGCCACACTCCTAGTGCAAGCGCGCGTACTTCTGGGCTGGCCAGAAGCGCAGTTGCCGCACCGAATTGATCGCCCCACGCGTGGATTTGTGGTGGTGGCGCGCGACAGTGCTGCAGTCGCCGCGCACAACGAGGCAATACGCGCAGGGCGTTGGACCAAACATTACTTGGCGCGGATTTCCGCCGTGGGCACGGGATTCAGTAAGAGTGCGACCGCTTCTGCGCAGGGCGAAGCCTCGGCAAAGGCTCACGCGCTCGTTGGCCAGCACAACGCATACCTTCGTCGCGACGGCGCAGTGGCTCGCGTGGTGCGGTCTGGCGGCGATCCATCAACGCTCGTGATCGAAGCCGTTGCGCCAGCTCCGGGTTGCCCGGGTGAATGGCATGCGGTGATTCGGTTAGTCACTGGGCGATTTCATCAAATTCGCGCAATGCTTGGCGCACTGGGCTTTCCACTTGTTGGTGACCAGGAGTACGGCGGTGCGCCGGGTCAGATGTATCTCGATCATGCCTCGCTTTGGTTCCCATCAATCATCGATGGTTCCATGCAACGCGCGTGGTTGCCCGTTGATGCGCGCCGCGAGGCCATCGATCCCGCGCTGATCAGTGCGCTTGCAAACGCGCATGCGGTGGACGGGCAGGGCTGACGCGGATTGCGGAGCGCGCGTTTGTTTCGAAATGCGGCGACAGTTTGTTGTGCTTTAGCGACTCACCCAGCGAACATGTCCGAGTTTGTTCGTTACAAACTGACTCGCTGCTCGGCGCGTAGCGCGCGCGTTCTCTGCATTCTTCTGCGCGCCGAGTTCACCAATGAGCGTGGCCGGGCTGAGTAGATCAACGAACCCAGGCGTCTTGTCGACCAGTGAAACGCTCGCGCCAGTAATTTCCAATCCGATGGCGTCATCCTTCTCCTTGCCGCCATTGATCCATGCAAATCCACCGCCGATGTAAACGCCAACTTCGCCGTTCGATACCACGACGAATCGAATGGATAGGTTGGTTGAACTCGGCTCGACGGGAGTGCGTCCGGCCTTCGGGCGCCACAGTACTTCAATATGGAGGAATCGCCCGTTCTTCGCGGTGCCCGTCGCTAACTCTTCGTATGAAATGTCGCTGAAGACCACCGTCGTTTGCGCGGGCTCAATCGCGTAAGTGCCGTTGGCGAATTCCGAAGTCAGTCGGACCGCGGTGTCGCCCGAACCAGCAATTTCAATAACCCCGCCCGGCGTGATTGAACACCCCGCGCTGAGGAAGAGAAATGCAGCGGCAAACGCCCGTCCCACAGCCAGATTCATCGCATATCCCGCGAGAGATCGCCTTCCGTAGACGCCGGGCGCTGATGAACAGCCCGTGCAGCCGGCGAATCAATTCCCAAGATCGCAAACGGATCACGCTCAGCAATGGCGCGCAATGCAATGCGGGGAATCGCTGGCAATTGTGTTCCGTGCGCAAACGCATTCACGGAGTAGAGATTTTCGATCGCCTTCGCAGGCAAGTCATACGGGAAGCCGCTTCCAAAGAAGAGCTTCTCCAAGACTCCCAAACTCTGTCCGCTGAGGAGCGCGTTATAGAGTTGCCACGGGCGACTCGAAACACCACTGATTTCTGCGTAGACATTCTGATGCTTCATGAGCATGGCAAGGCATTCGTCAATCCATGGCCAGCCGAGCTCGCCAATCACGATCCGAAGTTTGGGATGTGCACGCGCTATTTCGTCGAAACCCGCTGGTCGGTCAAACTCCAGTGAGCCGCTCGCTACGAGCGGGCCGGGGCGACCAATGAAGAGCGGCAGGCCGAGCGCCTCGATGCGACCGTAGAGGCGCATGGCATCGGAGTGCGTTGGATGAAATCCTTGCGCGCTCGGGGAGATCGTGACGCCCACTAAGCCGAGTTCGACCGCGCGATCAAGTTGCGCAGCCGCGTCGCTTGCCATCGGGTCGATGCCTGCAACACCGGCAAGTCGACCTGGATTTGAGCGAACGACTTCGGCAACGAATTCGTTGGGGATACCGGCGTCGAGAAGTTTGGAGCGAAACCCGTGCACCAATGCGGCGGCAACCGGTTCGATCGCGCGCTCAAGAGCGGCAGCGGTGGATTCAAGGCGGGTGCCGCGCAAGGCCGTAAAGCGGCGCAGCGCCTCGGCAGTTTCGCGGCCAAGCTGTTCAGGCGAATTAAAGACTCGTGTAGAGCAGTCAACGATCATTTGGAACGACTCACTTTCTCGGCTTCCTGCCGCGGCGGCACCCATCCGTGGGCGCGCGATTTTGACATGCATCTCAGAGTGTAGCGGGCTTTACTGATGATTTCGGTCGAACTGCCCGGTGAAGGACGCATATCCCCATGGTCAATTGCACCGCGCTGCACTGTTCAAAGCCAGTTTCTTGGAGTTTTTCGGCAAATTCCCGCGGCTGCAGAAATGTGCTCACTGAGCGCGGCAGGTAGTGATAGGCCCCAGAAGCGTCGCGCGCTACCAACGATGCGGTCCACGGCATGATCCGTTTGGTGTAGAGGTTGCTTCCCCAGCGAATGATGGGATTGGTCGGGTCGGCGAACTCCAGGACCACCAGTCGGCCGCCCGGGCGAAGCACTCGGAAGAACTCCGCGAGCGCGCGCGTTGGCACGGCGACATTGCGGATGCCGAACGCAATCGACACCACATCAAAGGACTGATCCGGGAATGCCAATTGCATTGCGTCGCCTTGGTGATAGCTGACTGCGGTGCGGACTGGCTTTGAGCTGGGCTTTGTTGCGTGCAGAGCGGCGCCACGTTGCTCGCTGTCGTTCTTCGCTCCCTTGTCACGCGCGATCGCGAGCATTTCGGGAGTGAAATCAACGCCAGTGACGGCGGCGGCACCGGCATCGGCGAACGCCTCGGCAAGATCGCCGGTGCCGCATGCCACATCAAGAACTCGCGATGTGGCGTCGATGCCCGCGGCGCGCACTGCAGCACGACGCCAGCGCTGATCCTGGAAGAATGAGTGCAAACGGTTGTTGAGGTCGTAACTGCGGGCGATGGCTGCGAACATCCCTTGCACCTTGCGAGCCTTCTCGGCGTCGGCGTGCGGGCTGTCGCGCAATGCGTCTTGGGTCCAGATGGGTCCGACTTCGACCATTCAGGCGATGGTAGGCGGTTTTTCGGACGCGGAAATACCCCTGAATTGATCCATAACGCGCGGCAAGTGCTCCATAACGAAGGAAATTTCCCCTCCGTGGCGGGTCGGCACCGGATCACCCGATGCCACTCTCACGCCGATACCAACGCGGCGCACTACTCGAAGGAACACTGAACCATGCATCTCGAATCCACTATCGAACAGCTCTTCCAGCACCTCGTCTCCGGCGACCGTCGGCGCGCCCATGCATTCGTTGCCACCCTCACGGCGCAGAACATTCCCGCCGAGCGCCTGGCCAACGACGTCTACTGGCCAATCCACGAGATGCTTGTGAAGCTCTTCAAGAAGGATCAGCTCTCGCGCATCAGTTACAACTATGCAACGCGCGCTCTGCGACAGATCGCGCATCAGGGTTCTGCCACCTACACCCGAATTGAGCGCTCTGCTGGGCGAATTCTCATGTTCTGCGGCCCAACTGAGGGCGAAGAACTGGGCGCACAGATCGCCGTTGACCTGCTTGATGCAGCCGGATACGAAGTCTTCTTTGCCGGCGCCGGCGTGGCCAACGACGAGGTTCTTGAGGAACTCGCCAGCACCCGCGCTGGAACCTTGGTCCTGTGGGCCTCGGCAGCGAGTGACGCTCCGGCCATCCGCGCGCTGATCGACCAAATCAAGGAAATCGGCGGGCATCCAAACCTACGGATCGTGTGCGGCGGCGGCGTCTTTAATCGCGCCCTCGGCTTGGCGGAAGAGATCGGCGCCGACGTCTCGGCGACCACTCCGTCCGCGCTCGTGACAGCCCTCACGTCCCTCGAAACTGCAGCAGTCGCTGGGCGGACTTCCGCGACCGCCACCGCTACAACCACCCGCCGCCGTTCCTCAAAGGCCGCGTAACCCGATTCCTCGCGCGAGGAAAGCGCCCGGAGGGCGCCCCTCGGGCTTCAGCACCCGCCCGCCGGCCACGACGGTCCGGCGGGCGGTGGTGTTTTTGCTACTCCTCGGCGATCCGGGGCGCATTTGTTGGCAACCGGGGCGGTAGGGAGCGGTAGGCTTCTTACATGCTCAGCAAGGCTCACGAGAACCGACTGATTCGACGCGCCCAGCGCGGCGACGGTACGGCCATCGAAGAGCTGATCCGCGAGCACCAAGGCGCGCTGTATGCATTCATGATGCGATTGTCGGGACGTCCCGATGTGGCGGAGGACATGGTGCAGGAGGCGTTCGTTCGAGTCATCAAGAACATCGGGCGCTTTGATACGCGCTTCCGGTTCTCCACCTGGATCTTTACGATTGCCCGCCGTCTGTATGTCAACCACATGCAGAAGCACCGTCCCTCAAGCGACAGTGAGGCGATGGAATTCTGGGCGTCCGATTCGGATCGTCCGGACGACGTTGTTGTGGCCGACGAGAAGCGAGATCACTTGCGCCGCATCCTCGATGTCGCGGTTGCCTGCCTGACGCCGCTGCAACGCGAGATCGTCACGCTCTTTCACCATCAAGATTGGTCGATCGAAGCAGTCAGCAGCCACCTTGCAATGCCTGAGGGCACTATCAAGAGCCATTTGCATCGCGCCCGCAAGCGCATGCACGCCGTGATTAACAGTGACGAAGAACTGGCCAGGAAGGCCGAGGAGGTCATGGAATGATTCCGAACGACCGCAACGATCAAAGTCGCAACGATGAAAGTAGTTCGCCTGATGTGACTCATTCGGTCATGCACCGCTTGGGCTACAACCACGCCGCGAATCCCGCGCAAGCGCGCTCGATGCGCACGAGCCGCGTGGTTGTCGGCATTGCTCAAGGCGCATTGGTCTTGGCTGCGTGTGCGCTCGGCGCCGCGTGGTGGATGGGAAGTACCCGAGCGGAACGTTCGCAGCCTGCTGTCGGTGACGCATTGCGCGGCTCGGTAGTGCAGGGCGCTGGTCGTCTTGATTCGATCCTCCTTGGAATGCCCCGCGTTCCAAATACAAGCGTGCTGCAAGCCTCAGAAACAACGCGCGTGCCGGATTCGGCACTCAAGGTTTCGGACGGCGCGGCACACGTTCGCAGCTTCTAACTGTGCGCCGCCGGCGCCATTCGATGAGAACTGCGTCAATCACAATTCAATATGCGCAACGCACACTCGGTGTGTTGTTCGCAGCGTTCGCAGTGTCGATTGCATGCGCAGTCCCGCCTGGTGATGGTGTCTTTGGAAGCGCTGCAGTTGTGCCAGCAGATGTATCGATCATGGTTCGAGTGCGCGGCGCTCAGGGACTGCGTGCTGATGCAGCAATGCTGCCCGCCCAGGCCGCGCTCTTGCGGCTTGCAGGCTCGCGCGTCTTGGTGCAGACTTGGGACCGACTCGCAGCAGATCTTGGTGTCGACGCTTCGAGTTTGGTTGACATGATGTTGGGAACGGATGTCACCTACACCGAACGCACGCGGGACGGACATGTGGAGTGGGCAATCGTCACGCGCATCGAACAGCCGCTCGTCAATTTGCTCGTTGAAAAGTTGAAGCCTGCGACGGCTGCGGGTGGGCGGTCAATCTATCCAGCCCAGCAAGTTGCGACGGCGTGGCGGCCTCCGAATCTTGTGCTTGGACCATCGGATCGCGCTGCGCTCTTTGACGAAGTTGTCGCCCGGATTGATTCGTCCAAGTCAGACGGTTCACTCGCCGGCTCAGCTGACCTTGCAGCGGCGCTTGCTTGGGATGCCGCGCCTGTTGAAGTGGTATGGCGGCACGATCTTCCAACCGGTGGAATGACGGTATTCACTGCGCGTGCAGCCGATGGACAGTTGCGCATTCGTCACCGCAGCCGATTCATTCGCGCTCCCATCCATGTTGCATCGGGCGCGCCCGCTGATGCTGGATTGCTGCGCGCGCTTGACGGTGCCGGCATTGCAGCATTGGTGATGAACCCCTGGCGCGGGGCGCTTGATGAGCAAGAAGTCGTCGATGCCTTCCTGATGGAGGGCGGCTTTGATGAAGCGATGCGATCGAACATGGGGGCCCGGCAAGTTTTGGTGGTGGGCGAAACCGTGCTTGATGGAACGCGCGTTCATGTGCCCACCCTGGGCATCGCATTTGAAGTCCGTGATCCGGTGCTTGCTGAGAAGCAGTGGGATGGTTGGGGGCAGCGCTTTGCAGAGAGCGTCGCGCGGCGCGCGGGCCTGGAACCCCCGGAGCTTGCGCCAGCTGAGCCAGGCGCGGCGCGATCGGTAGACATTGGACCGGCGGTGCGGTCGATCTTTGCGGATCACCCATTTGCACGACCGATTCGGCTCGGATGGATCACACAGAGTGGCGCGAATGGTTCGTGGCAAGTGGTTGCGACGGACCCAGCGCTTCTTGCCAAGATTGGTACAGCGATTACTACGGCGGAGCGCATGGCTGATCCGGATGACGCTCATGAACTCGGCATCATTTCCGGGCGTGCATTGGCAACGCATCTGCGTTCGTGGACCACGGAGCCCGCGTTCTTTGTGCCGGAGACGCCAGAACCATTTGTGCAGGGCGTCTCGCTCGCCGCAGACATTGTCTCTGTGGCGCCGCGTGTTCGTTGGCGAGCGCGTTCCCCTATGGAGGGAGTGATTGAAAGCGAATTCGTAGTTGAGCTGCCGAAGGCGCCAGTGCCCGCGCCAGTGCCCGCACTAGTGCCCGCACCGGCACCTTCGTCAGCACCTTCACCCGCGCCCGCACCGTCGCCATCACCAGCGCCAGCACCATGACTGCCGCACTTGACGAGCGTCTCATTCTGGCGTGTCGTCGTCATCCACTCGCGGCCGATGTGGCGCGTGGGCTGACGCGCGCTGGCGTTCCAGACGGCGCACGTGTCATGGTTGCAGCAAGTGGCGGGGCGGATTCGACAGCTCTCATGGCGCTCTGCGCGGGGCTTGCCGCGCATGGGCGCATTGAACTTGCGGCGGGCACGGTTGATCATGGAATTCGCAGCGAATCTCCGCTTGATTGCGCGTGCGTTATTGCGCTCGGGGTGCGCCTCGGCGTGCCTGTACTCGCTCGTCGCCTTGAGCTTGCACTTGGAACAGCACTTGCTGACCGTGCGCGGACGGCGCGCTATGAGGCGCTGGCATCCATGGCAAGAGAGTGCGGCGCCACCAGCATTCTTGCAGCACATCACGCGGATGATCAATTGGAAACCATGCTGATCGCACTCGCGCGCGGTGCTGGTCTTGGCGGCATCGGTGGCATGCCTTCGCGTCGACTGATTCCGTGCGATACGCCTGCATCGCATGAACTACTGCTTGTCCGCCCATGCCTTCGGCTTTCACGCGAATCGTTGCGAGCCGCGTGCGTGGACATTGGCGTTCAATGGCGCGAAGATCCAACGAACGAACGACGCGACACGCCGCGCGGAATCGTTCGTCATATTGTGATTCCTGCCTTGGAATCCGTTGCTTCTGGCGCTACGCGACGTGCTGCGCGCACCGGAGAACTTGCGCGACTTGGAAATGTATTGCTTGAGTCACACGTGTCTGCGATGCGCGGGCCGGATGGCTCGATTGCGCGCAGTGCATTGCGAGATGCTCCGGAGGCCCTTGCAGCGACCGCTGTATGGATGCTCGCTGATGAACGGATGGACGATTCCACGCGATGGTCTGCTGCCGAGGCAATCGTTGACAGTTCAACTGAACCGCGTCGATTTCCGATGACTGGCGGCAGCGAACTGTCGGTGGATGCTCACACTGTTCGCGTCCGTGCGGTTACGGTTTGACATCAGCCGGAGTTCGGCAGCGATCGTAATCAGTACTTGTGACGCAGGTCACCTTGCCGTTCTCCACTTTGACAATGGTGGGCGGTGTAATGATCCACTGCTTTGTCTCAGGAAGCGATAGGCGTTCGCAACCTTGGCACTCCACGTCGGCGGGCTGGTCACTTGGTAGCACCTTCACGCCCGGGCCATGCGGGATCATGACAGCGATGACGCTGCCCGCCTGGGGTCCTGAAAAGTATGTTCGAAAGACTTCATGACACCGACCGCACGTGGGGGAATAGAAGACGACCCACTTGGTGCCTTCCATAGTCAGTGGCGTCAATTGTGGAACGTGCCGAGCGATTCCCGCCTCTGCCATGGTCATGCCAACCCATTCATCCGGGTTCAGTACCACTGTCTCCGCGCCATTACTGCCAAAGCGGGAATTTGTGCGGGGGCTGAGTTCAAGGCGACCGGAAATTCCGAAGGCAATCATTCCGATCACCACCGCTCCGATCACTTTCAACGCTGAAATACGGCTGCGCGGTACAGGCACCGTGGTCGGGCGCGCCATGATGGCGAGCGTTCCCGTGCCGATGGCCAATCCCACGAGCGGTGCGATCCACATGCTTGCAGGCACCGCTGTGTCGCCGGGCGCATTGACAATCGCAGACAGTTCTGCAAGACCACTAAAGGCAAAGCCTGCGCCTGTGAGCCACGCAACGCGGCGTGACATACCGGATGAAAGAAATGCGAAGAGCGCGCCGCATAATTCAACAGCAATCAAGAGGCGCAGGGTCTTGTCTGATCCGTAGCCAGTCTTGACGGACAAGTTAGCGAGCCAGCTGGGAAGCGCATCGCCTCCGCCCGACCACTTAATGCCAACGCAAGTGAGGAGCACGATGGGGATGGCAATTCGTCGAAGCAGTCCGTTCATGGCGCGGTCTTGCCCTTTGCATTGAGTGCGGCGCGCACAAGGTTCGCATCATCACTATTGGTGCAGACTCCAATCACCACGCCGTCTTCGACGGTCAGGAGAACGGGAGTGCTGAGAACATAGGTAATACCCTTGGGCAACGTTGTCTTTCCGCACTCCGTGCACGGGTTTTCTAAGAGTTCGCCGGTGGCATCCGGGATGGCGATGGTGATGGTTGGGGTGGTCAGCGGTCCACTGAAGTAACTGTTCAGCAGTTCATGGCAGTGATCGCAGTCTTCGCGCATGAAGACGATGTGATGACGCCCAACGTTGAGATTTGCAGGAAGCGGCCGTTGCACCAAGAGCATGAGTTCTTGCGCGTCAAGACGTTGACCCTTCCATGATTCAAACTCCGGCGCGTACCACGGCTTGGCCGTTGCTGGCATGGGGGGCCACGCGGCCGCAGCGCTTGGCGTCGTGGATGGAATGGTTGGCTGCGTCGGCTGCGGTGCAATCGCGGAACTGCCATCATTCGCATCGACCATCGCGACATCAGCGCGCTTCGGAACGCCGTAGG
The DNA here is from genome assembly GCA_947474065.1 of Planctomycetaceae bacterium. GTDB lineage: Bacteria > Planctomycetota > Phycisphaerae > Phycisphaerales > SM1A02 > UBA966. The sequence continues at coordinate 18,520 of CANJHD010000019.1, read as the reverse complement.
CGATGCCCAAACCGAGAACGAGCGGGACGAACATCACGGCTCCGACTTTGCGACCGAGTTCGGCAGGTGGCAAGCGGCGGCCGCGTGGCGACAGCGTGCACAGACCGACGAGCAGGGTGAGGTCGATCGCGAGCATCCACGTGGGCGACGGACCGCTTGCGCCGAAACAGCCGCAACTGGCGGCGCCGGATGCGATCAACACGCCCAGGATCACGCAGAAGAGCGAGAGCAATGAAATACCGAGGCTGCGCGCCGCCTGTACCGGACCGACAATCATCAGGAGGGCGGCTGTGATCTCGAAGGCGATCATCAAGCGCATGACCGGGTCGAGGTAGCTTTCGGGGCTGATTCCAAGACCGCGGACGAAGATAAAGTCGGTGACCGTTGTAACCGGCTTCGGGAGCAGTTGCGGGTTGCGTTCCCAGAGTTTGAATGACGCGCCGAGGAGGATCCAGAGCGGTACCGCGAGTCGGACCAAGATCGTTCCAAGTATGTTTCCGGAAGGCTTTACGCGTGTGGAGTCATTCATAGTTGGCTTTATCGTAGTCAATGCATTGGGGTTAGCGTGCCGCGAAGGTTGGGGTTAGCGTGCCGCGAAGGCAGAATGCCGCGCGCGAATCCGGGGACGAAAGTGTGCGAATGCAGGAGCGAAAGTGCGCAATTGCGGCACTAAATGCGGGGCGTTCCTCAAGCGCGCCCGCCCCACGCAAGGTAGACCACTCCTATGGCAGTCTTCGTTCGTTCAAGCTTCATGCCCGCATCGGCCGCTGAATTAGCGGCTTGGCACTTTCGCTCCGGAGCGATCGATCGCCTGATTCCGCCGTGGGAGGACGTGGATATCTTGGAGCGCCCGGTGGCAATGGTGGACGGCGCACTGGCACGCTTTCGCATGCGCAAGTTCGGCGTGCCGATCGAATGGATCGCCCGTCATCACGATGTGCAGCCGGGCGTTTCCTTCTGCGACACGCAGGACTCTGGGCCGTTCAGTTCATGGCATCATCGGCATTCGTTCCTTCCGCAGGACGAATCGTCAAGCATGCTGGAAGACCGCGTTCAGTACGAACTACCGGGCGGACTCATCGGCCGCACAGTCGGCGGTGGGACCGTTGCGAGCGATCTGGAGCGAATGTTCACCTGGCGACACGCCCGAACCCGCCATGACCTGCAACACCATGCCGCATTCCCGGGCGAGCACCTACGCGTTGCCGTGAGTGGAACCAACGGAATGGTTGGCGGTTCGCTCGTGCCATTCCTCACAACGGGCGGACATGATGTTCGTCGCATTGTGCGCGGCGTGGCCGATCATGCTCGTGGCGATGTGGCATGGAACCAGCGTGCAGGAACATTCGACGCGTCCAAACTTGAAGGGCTTGATGCGGTGGTGCATCTGGCGGGTGCGGGCATCGCTGATGAGCGCTGGTCCGCCGCGCGCAAGAAAGAAATCCGCGACAGTCGCGTCAATCCGACCGCGCAACTTGCACGCACGCTCGCCGGTCTTGATCGCAAGCCGCGCGTCTTGGTTTGCGCAAGCGCGGTCGGCTGGTACGGCAATCGCCCCGGTCCTGCGCACGTAGACGAATCAAGCCCGCGTGGCGATGGATACCTGCCGGAGATCTGCGAGGAATGGGAGCGCGCCACCGATGCCGCGCGCGATGCTGGCATCCGCGTGGTCAATGTGCGTATCGGCGTGGTGATCAGTGCCCGTGGCGGAGCGCTCGCAAAGCTGCTGCCGCCTTTCAAGATGGGGCTCGGTGGTTCGGTCGGCAACGGCGCACAGGGTATGAGCTGGATCGACCTTGATGACCTGCTCGGCGTCCTGCGCTTTGTGATGAGCGCCGATGTGAGCGGACCAGTGAACGCGGTTGTGCCGCAACCGTGTTCCAACAAGGACTTCGGGCGCACGCTCGGTTCCGTTCTTGGGCGACCATCGATCGCGCCGCTTCCATCGACCGCGGTCAAGTTGATGTTTGGGGAGATGGGCGAAAGGCTCCTCCTTGAAGGTGCGTTTGTTGCACCTGCCCGGTTGCAGGCACTTGGATTCCGATGGACGCTTCCGGAGCTTGCCGATGCCTTCCGATTTGAGCTTGGGCGATTCCAATGACGACAGTGGTTTGGTTCCGTCAAGACCTCCGCACTTCAGATCACGACTCGCTGCTCGATGCGTGTGCGCGCGGCGCGGTCGTTCCAGTATTTGTGTGGCATCCGAAGACCGAGGGGCAATGGCCAATAGGCGGCGCGCAGCGCTGGTGGCTCGATCGCTCGCTGCGGCGGCTTGCGGACGACTTGGAATCGCGCGGCTCGCGGCTCGTCATCCGTTCCGGCGACCCGGCCGTGGAACTTGCGGACGTTGCGCGCGCGTGTGGTTCTAAGCGCGTGACATGTTCGCGTCGCTACGAGCCAGCAGCGATGGCTGACGAGGAGCGCATGGCGGACGCGCTCGAACAGTCCGGCATCGAGTTCTGCCGGATCGGTTCCAATCTGCTCTTTGATCCGTTCGAGATTCGCACGCAGACCGGTACGGCGTACAAAGTATTCACGCCGTTCTGGCGATCATGCCTTGCGCGTCCCACGCCCGACGCTCCGCGCCCAGCGCCAGCAAAAATCCCGGCACCAACGCGTTGGCCGGCGGGCATCACTGTCGACGCGCTGCAACTCAAGCCCACGATTCCATGGGATGCAGGCTTCGGTGAGACATGGACTCCGGGCGAGGCCGGTGGTCGCGCGCGTCTGCAGGCGTTCGTTGCCGGGCCGATCGGCGACTACTCCACGCAGCGCGACATTCCTGGAACGCATGGCACGTCCATGCTCGCTGCACATCTTCACTTCGGCGAAGTTGGTCCGCGCGAAGCATGGCATACCGTTGCGAAGGCGCTGCGGAATCGAAGCAGTGACTTCGTTGCCAACGCTGAGAAATTCCGCGCCGAGCTCGGTTGGCGCGAGTTTGCGGCGCACGTTCTAGCGAACTTCCCGCGCACGGCCGAAGATCCGCTGCGGATCGAGTTCAGGAAGTTCCCGTGGAACTCTGATGCGGCGCAGTTGCGCGCCTGGCAGCGTGGACAGACTGGCTACCCAATTGTTGATGCTGGTATGCGCCAACTCTGGCACACCGGATGGATGCACAACCGCGTTCGCATGGTGGTTGCAAGTTTCTTAGTGAAGCACCTGCGCATCGACTGGATGCACGGCGCCCGATGGTTCTGGGATACGTTGGTTGACGCCGATCTGGCGAGCAATACGCTCGGCTGGCAATGGGCGGGCGGTTGCGGCGCTGATGCCGCGCCGTACTTTCGCATCTTCAATCCGATGACGCAGGGCAAGAAGTTTGATCCGGAGGGCGCGTATGTTCGGCGCTGGGTTCCGGAGCTTGCCGAGGTTCCGGCCGAATACATCCATGCGCCGTGGGAAGCGCCGCCGCTTGCACTTTCCATGTCCGGAGTGACGCTTGGTGAGAACTATCCGCATCCGATTGTCGACCACGTGAAGGCGCGCGCCGCCGCGCTGCGGGCACTGTCGGCAGTTAATGCGAAGCCCGGCCTGTTGCCGGATGTCGTGTAACGAGCAGCTTGTCAAGGCGGCGACCATCAAGGTCGATCACTTCGAACTGCCAGCCACTCCATCGAACTTTGTCACCAGTGGTCGGAAGGTCGCCCAAGAGCGCCGTCACTAGTCCAGCGGCAGTTGCAACTTCCGGCAGTTCGTCAGCGGCGTCGTTTTCAAGGCCAAGTGTTGCAAGGACATCGGGGAGCGGCAGCATTCCATCCATGAGCCACGAGCCATCCTCGCGACGTACGGCAGAAGCCTGTTCGCCCTCGCTGCCGCGGCTCATATCACCAAGCAGTGCTTGCACCACGTCATTTGCGGTGACGAGCCCTTCGAGCCCGCCGTGCTCGTCAACCACAAAGGCAACGCGCGTGCGGCTCGATTGAAAGAGCGCCAGCAGTTTGAGTGCGGGCATTGAGTCAGGAACATAAAGCGGCGCCTGCATCACAGCGGACACCTTGAACCCGGCACCTGCAAGCAAGCCGTAGGAAATCAGATCTTTCACGTGCACTACGCCGAGCAGGCGATCGATTGATCCTTCGCAGACAGGAAAGTGACTGAAGGGCGCGGTGCCGATCAGTACTTGCAAGTCATCGGCGGGCATGGCGGCGTCGATCCAAGTGATCTGACCGCGCGGAACCATCAGGCTCTTGGTGGTCATGTCGCCGACGCGGAGCGCGCGTTCAAAGATGCGGTGCTCCATTGGGTCAAACACGCCAGTGCTTGCGGCTTGCGCAACCATTGCCTTCACATCTTCCTCGCTCACTTCTTCGCGGTGACTGCGAATACCAAGAAGTCGAGTCAGGCCATCCGTGGAACTTGTGAGGATGCGCACTGGAATGCCAGCAACGCGCGAGAGGAACCAAAGCGGCGTTGCTGTGAACGATGCGATCCGCTCTGGATATGCGATTCCGATCTGCTTTGGAACAAGTTCGCCGACTACGAGTAGCAGGTACGAAAGAATGGTGATCACCGTGACGAACGAAATCACCTCAGCATGCGGAGCGATCGACGGATAGTCGCGGAGCCAGATCTCCATATGATGCGAAAGTTCGCGCTCGCCGTATGCGCCTTCGACGATTGCGGTCATCGTCATGATCAGGTGGACGGTCGAAAGCAGTCGCGACGAGTCGCGCGACAATGCCAATGCGCGGCGCGCACCAGTGTTGCCACGGTCGGCCATTGCTTGCAATCGTGAGGGACGGGCGGTCATGACCGCAAGCTCGCACGCAGCCACGAAGGCATGGAGTGCAATCAGTGCACCAAGAATGATCAGAGTCACCATCATGCGTGCGCCCTCCGTTCGCTGTGCAACCGGCGCTGCCATGCAAGCCATGGCATGATCGCGGGAGCGATCCCTAAGAGCGCTGCCGCCCAAGTGGCGCCGACGAGTTGGGCTTGGGTTCCGCCAGCCAGCATGCCTGCTACTGGGCCGATCACGTATCCAACACCGATGAGCGCCTCAAAGCGGCCGCCGGCGTCGACCTCCGCGCCGCCGACAGCCATTGCGTAGTACAGACCTGCGTAATAGATGATGCCGTGGCCCGCTCCAAAGAGGGTGAGACCAATCATTAGCATGGAAACGTCCGTAGCCAGAACGATGGTCGCGAATCCACCTGCGAGCAAGGAAATGCCCACGGCAAGCGTGCTCCAGCGACCGTGCCAGAAAGTGAGTTGCGCAAGCAGCACCACCGTGAACATGCGCGCGAACATCCATACTGATGCAATCGGCGTCTTCATTGCATCGTCGATCGCGAGGTCGCGGAGGAGGAATGGCAGCACCGGACCGATGACAGAAATGAATATGTAGCTCGTTGGCATCACAAATCGCGTGGCGCGGAGCAAGTACGCGTACTGCGGAGCGATATGCGTGTGCGCATGTTCAGGCGGATGCGCTGCCGGTCGCGCTGGGAACCAGCGCAGCAGGAAGATTGATAGCAAGGAAATCGGTGCCAGAACCAGCAGTGTTCGGCTCGCCTGTCCATATGCAACCAATGGCGCCATGAGTAGAAGTGCCGCACCCGTAGCGGACATCCACGTCACATTGAAGATGCCGATTGAGCGGCGCATGTTGCCGCCGTGTTGGCCGGATGAAACGTAACTCTCCATGATCGGCCACAGCGCGGCGCCGACTGCGCTGAAGATGCATGCGGCTGCAATCACGCCCCACATCCCCGTGAGTGCTAGACCGGACGCTACGAGCTGCACTGTAAAGATCGTCATCAGAACGATGCGCGGTGTCAGGCCTCGTCCTTCAAAGCGACGCAGTATTGGTCCAGATGCGAGCGCGACTATGACATAGATAACGCTCTCCGCGAGTGCGAGGAGCAGATTCTCGCCCTTCGTAAATCCGTACTGGAGTTCCGTGACAAATGGGACGCCGCCCCAGAGCAATCCACTGCCGAGGGAATTTGCCCAGGTGACGGTCAGCACCACCCAGCGCGGGGCGATGGCCGCGGTCGGGGCAATGCCGAGGGCGGGGTTCATGACGGCGGACGACCCCAGTGCGGGGGCACAGTTCGCGGACTCTCGGGGGGCGTTGACGGGGAGCACGGGCACGAATCAGAAGGATAGGGGAGGGAAGTTGCATCAGCCGGCAGCATTGGACTAGCAAATTAGGAATTGCCGCCTACAGTTGGCGAAGTAGGAAATCCCCTTCGCTTGGCTGCTTTGACGCCCCTTATCGTCAGAACGCATCATGAATCGCTTGTTGTACGCACCAATCTTCGGGTGGCTGACACTTGGATGTGCGCTTGAAATCGCTCCGGAAGCCTGCGCACAAGATGTCATTACATCGTGGGGACTGAACTCCTCCGGGCAGTTGCCCGGCTCGGCCGGCAATGGTGTTGAAGCCGCTGCAGTGTCTGGGGGTAGGTCTCACACCGCAGTCATCCTGCCCGGCGGCTCGATTCGCGTGTGGGGAAGCAATGAGTTCGGCAACATCAACGCTCCCAAAGGATCATTCGCAGCGGTGGCTGCTGGCGACGATCACACCATCGCCCTGCGTGTTGATGGATCCCTGGTTGGCTGGGGCAAGAACGCCAGCGGTCAGTGCAATGTGCCGAGGGGATCATTCGTGGCGATTGCTGCTGGTGGCATGCACAGTGCCGCGATCAAGGCGAGTGACGGCGCTGCAATGTGCTGGGGTAGTAACGGAAGCGGTCAGTGCAATGCGCTGAGTGGTCCGTTCACTGCGATCACGGCTGGCGGCTGGCACACGGTTGCGACTCGCACCAATGGCACTGCCGCTTGTTGGGGATGGAATGCGTACGGCCAATGCTCCGCGCCCAGCGCAACGTTCACAGAGATCGATGCCGGATCGCAACATACGGTTGGATTGAAGTCAAACGCAGCGGTGGTCTGTTGGGGTAGCAACTTTCAAGGACAGTGTTCTGCACCGGCAGGACCGTATCTGCGTGTGGCAGCAGGCGAGCAGTTCAGCGTGGCGCTTCGGTCCGATGGACGAGTGGTAGCGTGGGGACTGACGAACGGCGGGCTGGCTTTTTCGCCGCGCGGTACGTTCTCGCAGTTGGCGGCCGGTGGTGCGTTCATTACGGTTGTGGGGCGCATGGATGCAGACTTGGACGGCGATGGCATGGTGTCGGGTATGGATCTGGCAGTGCTGTTGGTGTCTTGGGGAACCCCCGATGCCGATGTCAACGGCGATGGGGCCACCAATGGCGCAGACCTCGCACTGCTGCTTGCTGATTGGATCGTTCACTGATTTCAGCCGCGGGGCGCGGTGGTTGCGAATCATCAGGATCGCGCTCTACACTGCCTGCCCGGCTGAATGTTCATCCGATCACGTCCTCGTAGCTCAACTGGATAGAGCGCCGCCCTCCGAAGGCGGAGGTTGTGGGTTCGACTCCCCCCGAGGACGCCTTTCTGCAGCGCTGCGGCGCGCAATCCAGCATGCCAGACGCAACCAATGCACATCCCGGCCAGGGCACATCCGCTCCGACGAACCCGATGGCCATTCGCGACTTTCAGCGGATGATTCACGAGCGCTACTACGCCACAGACAGCGCCCGAGGCGCCGCAAAGACGTTCCTGTGGTTCACCGAGGAGGTGGGTGAGTTGGCTCACGCGCTCGCCAAGTTGGAGAAGGGAACACCGGACCGAGCAAACCTTGAAGAGGAGTTCGCAGACGTCTTGGCGTGGCTGACCACGTTGGCGAACATTGCTGGTGTTGACTTGGAGCAGGCGATTCACGCCAAGTACATCGCAGACGGCGGCCCTGAGGGAACCAAGTGAGCATGGACCAGAGCGTAGGTCATGGCGGTGTTCCGGTTGCATGTGACATATGCCGGATTCATGAGGTCGCGGCGCAGTCGGGCAGTGACTTCGCAGCTCTTGAATGCCACCGCGGGCAGCACTGGCTCGTCCGTCACCATCCACTGCCGGCGCCGCTCGTGGGTTGGACATTCCTGTGCGCCGTGCGCCACGTGCAGGGTCCAGCGGACTTCTCTGACGCCGAGGCTGATGGATTTGGACGTGCACTCCACACGGTGTCGCGCGCAATCCGCGAGATCACCGGCTGCGACCGGGTCTATGCCATTGCTTTCGGCCAAGGGGCGCCGCATCTACATATGCACTTGATTCCGCGGTTTGACGCGGTGGAAGGCACGCGCGCCTGGCAGGTGGCGGACTGGTACCGAGCGGTGGAGCGCGGTGAGCATGCGCCGGCAGATCCGGTGGCCGTGGCGCACTTTGTTGGGCGGCTGCGCGAAATTCTTGTGAAGTCGCCGCTCGGCGAGCGCGGTTGACCGCGGGTTCGTACGCTTCCATTGGCATGGTCGCCGCCCAGAAACGAAACTCCTTGTTTGAAGGCACAGATGTTCGCTCGAGCGCAGTTGTTCGCTCAAGCGCTGCCGTGCGCGCTGCTGCAGTTTCGCGCGCCGCGAGCGGCCCGCGTCTGACCGCAAAGTTGCGCGCAGAAATCCACGGATCCGCCGTTCACTTCGTTGCCGAACGCTACGAACTCACCGTCGAGCAACGCGCCACACTTGCAGCTACGCCGATTCGCTGGCGCCGAGGTCGTGGCGCGAGCGCCTTCTATCAGCGTCAGGCGCACGGCTTCGATCGTCCCCACATTCTGCTTCGCGTTGCGCCTGGAGCTAGCGCGCATTGGCACACCTACCGTCGCGCTCGCGCTCGCTACTCAACTCCGCCGGGCGGAATCGAACTTGATACCCGCATATTGGCGATCGCCGTCTTGATTCATGAATTGACGCACGCCATCCAGCACGGAACATGTGGTCATCTCCGACGGACCTTCAGCGAAGTTGAGACAACTGAGAATGAGATTGAGTTCATCCGCCAACAGGCGCCTGATGCATTCGCGAAATTGATTCCGGTGGTGCGCCGCACTCGCAAAAAGGTGCGCGGCGTGCCTCCGCCGCCGAGCGGCCTTGCAGCACTTCGAGCGATTGTCTTGCGCGCGGCGGGCACGCTGGCAGGGCTCATTCAGCCGCGGAAGGCAGAAGCGATTGTGCAGCGCTCGTCCCGGCGACATACCCGCTCGCCCAAGCCCACTGGAAATTGAATCCGCCAATGCGACCGTCCACATCGCACACTTCGCCTGCAAGGTAGAGCCCGGGCACGGTGCGGCTTTCCATAGTCTGCAGTCGTACTTCTGCAAGCGGAACGCCGCCCGCTGTTGCCTCGGCAAATGTGAATCCGCGGTCACCGGAAATCGGTAGCGGGGTGCCAGCAACCAGTTGAGCAAGAGCGCGTCGGCGTTCGCGCGGAAGTTGTTGCGCGGTGGCAGCGGGGTCAACATCAGCAGCCGCACACACCGCGCGCATCAGGCGCTCAGGAATGTGTGCGCGAAGAACGCTTCCGACACCACGACCCTTGGCATCAATCAGTGCGCGATCGATAGCGTCCACATCCGTGCCGGGCGTCCAAGAGAGTTCGAGCCGTGCACCGGGATCATTGAATTGCGCCATCAAGAGGTACCGGCTGACGTTGAGAACACTCGGTCCCGACAGTCCAAAGTGTGTGCACAGCGTGCTATCTGTAAATGAAACGAGCTTTTTGCCAGTGCCGGAGCGCAGCGTGAGTTCCGCCGGCACCGTCAGCCCGCTGAGTTCGGTGATCCAGTGATCCGCGGGAAGTCGGAGCGGCACAAGGGCAGGAACGATGTGTTCCGTGACGGAGTGACCGAGCGAGCGCGCCATGTCGAGGCCTGCGCCATCGGATCCAGACTTCGGCAGCGCCTTGCCTCCAGTGCAGAGGATCAGTCGGCGGGCAATGATTTCAGTGGCCGCGCTCGCTCCGGGCGCAGCGCTATCGCCAGTACCGCCCGTGGTGGCGAGTCGAAATCCAGTTGCGCTCGCCGTGATGGAAGTCACGCGGTTCGGATGCGAAAGTCGAACGCCAGAATCGCGCGCCGCTGCGAGCAACGCGTTGAGCACGCTGTGTGCATCATCAGACACCGGGAATAATTTCCCAGTGTCTTCGCGCTTTAATTCAACGCCAAGTTCGGAGAAGAACTGGATCGTCGGTTCCACGCCGAATCGACGCAGCACATTGCGGATTGCGGGCGGCGTGCTGCCCGCGTAATCGGAATCATCAACGCGCCAGTGTGTGACATTGCAGCGACCGCCACCTGCAACCAGAATCTTCGCTCCTAAACGCCGCGCACCGTCGAACGCAACAATCCGAAGCGGCGTGCCCGCTTCTTGCGCAGCGCGTCCGGCCCAGATGGCCGCAAACAGCCCAGCTGCGCCTGCGCCCACAATGGCCACGTCGCAGTGGCTCGGATCCGAGCCCGACTCGCTCACTTCGCTGCACCCGCCTGCGGAATCGTTGATTCACCAAGCTTGATCGTGGTCTCGATGCGCTTGGCCTTCTCGGCATTCCATGCGAGCGTGATCGGCGTGGCGGCGATTCCTTTCACTAAGAACCGCGCAGCCACGCTTGCTTGACCAGGAACACCATGTTCAAACTGAAGCGTTGCTGGCACGAATCCCTGCGGATCAATGGTGCGGTCAGTACGGCGATCGAGCGTTCCAGCTGCCACCACATCGGCGCCGGTCAGCGTGAGTGTGTCAGCAAGACCAATGCCTTTCTCAGCGGCGCGTGCGGTGCGCGTTGGAATCAGGCGATCGTTCGCCACCGTCACGGTGACCTGCCAAAGTTCCGATGAAATTTCCTTCGTCTCGACGCTTTCGAAGCGAAGCAATGGCATCTGATCGGCATGGAACATGGTGAACGCAAAGTTGCGATGCAACTCCTCCTCCATCATGAACGGGGGCGGAATGCGGGAGGAAAACTTGGTTCCTCCGCCTACTAGAACCATTCCGTAGTCCGGATGCTTCACTTCATGCAACGGAACATTGGTTTGTCCGAACAACATTCGCTCGTTCCATTTGCGATCTTCTTCATCGCTTGGATCCTTGCCGTTCTGCATGATCCGCTTCTCGGTCCAGAGTTCATTGGTGAGGGAGACAATGCCAAGCCCCTCCGCAAACCAATTCACCGCGCCACCGTGAACCGTGTAGAGATCCTTGTAGATCACCATGGGTCGGTAGAAGGGCAGCATTTCAGCGCCAACAGCCTGAATGCGTGCGTATACGTTTGCGTCAGATGCTGGGTAATCGCCCTCGCGTGCGCCTGCGCCTGGGCCACGAAGGATCATGCCCCCAGCGTTGTGATAGGCCTGTGCAGCCGCAATCTGCGGCTTGGACAGTACCCAGTCAGCAAGAGCCTTTGTCTCCGGCCAGTACAGTGGATACGGTCCGGCGCCACTTTGAATGTTCTCTGGCTCCCATCCGGATGGGAAGTTCCGATTCATGTCGTAACCGCCCGGGCCGTCTTCGTTGACGCGACCATCGCCGTCGTTATCAAAGCCTTCTTGTCCAGCCATGGTCCAGTCGCCGTACTCGCGCGTTCCATCGGCCTTTGGCTCGCGTGACACAGGGATCATCCGATTCGGATCACGCGGATCTCGGCGATGCGTGCCAAATGGATCCGGCCTCCACATCATGGTGATCTGACCATCGCCATCCATGTCGTCCGATCCGTCTTCGTCGGCAACGCCATCGCCGTCATTGTCGACGGGCTTCTGTCCAGTGCGCGCCGAATGCGGGTTGTTTGCGTTCTTGAACCACTCGGCACGTCCATCGGGGTTTACCAGTGGAACAAGGTAAAAAGTGCTTCGATCAACGAGCTCAGTGATCTTCGGGATCGCGCCGTAGCCCGAAAGCAGATACCACGCCGTGTACAGGACGGTTTCGCCGGCCTGGATCTCATTGGCGTGGATAGCGCCATCGATGTACATGGCTGGCTTCGTTCCTTCGTCACCAGTCTGGCGATTGTTGATGACCATCGCAAGGTACGGTCGGCCAAGGGCAGTGGTGCCAATGCGCTCGACGCGGCAGAGTGATGGATACGCCTCAGCCAACTTGAACATGTATGACTGCAACGTCTCTACATCATTGAAGCGGTTGAACGGAATCTCAACCTTTGAGGTGATCTGCTGCTGCGCATGTGCGCCGAGACAAATCCCCAAGCTCATGACAGATGCCATAAAGGATGCAAGAATTGGGCGATTCACTTTACTGCCTCCGATTCCATCTTCTCTCCGTCACGGAACGCCCAGCGTTGCGCAAGTTTCCCGCCGTAGAGGAGTTCCACTGCCACGATTTCACCTGGCGGCGCATTGACAATCCACGAGTACACCCGTGCTTCGCCCGCATCAATGCCGCGAATCACCGCGTTGCGATTGCCCGCCTGAATCCGGTCCATCGGTGTGGAAATTCGAATGACATGCGCGGCAGTCACAGCTTCCGCGCGCCCGCCGTGCATCACTGACGGCAGTCGTCCAGTATTAGTCAGGCGCGTTTCAATTCGCCACAGCGACGGCGCGATCGCTAGTACGACTGGCTCGGAAATAGCGATATTGGGTCGATATTCGGCAATGCTTTCGATGAATGCTGCACAGGCATCGCCAAGCGCAGGGATCTCAGCAATCGGTGGATTCTCGCGGAAGCCGGGCACCCATCCGCCGACTTCGACATTGCGAAGTTGTGGATGATCAATGCGTGTCCACGGAACGAAGCCTGTACCTCCGCGCACGCGGTCGCTGTATTCAAGCCACGCTGCGGATTCTGCATCCGCTGGCTTCGGAGCGTCCTTCTTTGCCGACTTCTTTGGCTCTTTCGAGTCCTTCGCATTTTCTACTTTCGCGTCCGGCTTCGCTTCCGCCGCTCCAGCGGCCGGCTCAGCCGCCGCCGGAACATCGGGTCGACCCCACAGTGTGGAAGCGAATGTTGGAACGCCGCGCTGGGCGTTCATCCACGCAACGAAACTGCCTGCGCTGTCGCGTGCATCCGCGCGCTTCTGACCACTGATATCGCGCCATGACTTTGCAAGTTCGCCATAAGTGGCAACATCCGCCTCGTCGAGCATCACTGGCATGCCGCCTGAGGTGCGCGCCTTGCCGTCCGGCACATTGATCACAGTGTCATGACGCCCCAACACAAACGCAGCAAAGATCGACGAGTGGGCCATGACGAAATCTGCAACAGCCTTACTTTCTGGTGCAATCAATGGGTACGCACCCGCTTCGTCTTCAAACTCCGGCCAGCGGTGCGGGAAGTTCCGCTCCGGGTCGATGCCGCCGAGCCAGTCTTCAGCGATGCGACCGTCCCCGTCGGTATCGATGCCTTCGGTCCAAACGGCGTAGACGGGCACTTCGCCCAACTTTGCGTCTGGAGCGCGCAAGAGTCGAAGTTCCGCAGGATCTGCAATGAGTGTCGGTGCCGACCACGGCGCAGCATTAGCGCACGCGCGTATCTGCGTGATCATGCCATCACCGTTCAGATCGCGCGGTTGGTCTTCTTCTCGTTTGCCATCGCGGTCATTGTCATGCACGATCCCGTCGCCGGAATAGTCGCGCCGTACTGCGCCAGCAAAGGCATCCGCGGCATCTGGATTCCCGCGCGGGATCACATACACGGTGACAGTCCGCAACATGTCAGCATGACTACGCACGATTGATTCAGCGGCGATCAGCGCAGCCTCGGTGCCGGACCAACGCGGCCCGTCCATGCCAGCGAGCATGAGGATCGCGGGCTTCTCCTTCGCGGTCGCCAGATTCGCGGAAAGCGTAATGAGCGGAATGACTCGCCGGCCTGCGCTCGTGCCGATGCTGCTCACATCAATCATCGTGGGATAGCGCGCATGCAGTGCTTCTATGGCTGCAGTGAGCGAGGCGGTGTCGCGGCGCTCCGTTGCCGTTACGGCGTTGCCGACTGGTGCAACTGCGGCGGGCGTTACCGGGGTTGCTGGTGCAGGCGTTTGGGTCTGCGCAATCGCAAGTGTGAGGCTAAGAAGTGCGTTGATCATCGTGGTATCCGTCAGCAGGGTGCAAGCAGGCAATTCGTCTATTTACATGATGCATGGCGCCGAAAGTCATGGCGCATGCGTTTCGCTGGTTTACATTTCCGGTTTAGCGCCTTCAATCATCCGTGCGCCGTCCATGACATACAGGCCAACAAGCCATTTCTCAACAAGATACGGGTCGACATGGAATGTGCCGCGCACGGCGCCAAAGTTGAACGCAGCGTGTCGACCGCCGCGCTTGGCAGGCTCCAGCAACTTGATTTCAATCGCGTCATATGGGGTTGGCGGAACGCCGATGCAGCATCCATCCCATTGATTGAGCATGACGATCAATTCCTTCGTCTCGCTGACCATCAGTGGAAATGCTTGATAGCCCTCAATTTCAAGAACCTTGCCATTGAGTAGCGCGATGCGCTGCGGGATGTCATGTTCATTGAGGCGCGGCATGTAACTTTCTGACGCGCTCGCTAGGCACTCCCAGCTCACGCGGTACGGTGACTCGGGTGTGCCAAGGCCTCGGATCTCATACTTGTTGTCGGCGTACAACAACATCTCGCCGGTAGTTGAGTCCTTCTTCCGGACGATGTTTCCGGGGATGACGGTGGCATCATGGATCTTCTGATCAAGACCCAAATCAACAGCGTCTGCTGCGCGAACAATGGGAGCCTTCGGAGTAGGAGCCTCGGCAGCGGAGGTGGCTGTTCCTGCTGGCGCGACGGGCGCTGCCGCAGTGGAGGCATTCGTACCCGGCTTTGGCGTAGCGGTCGCCGGGCTTGGCGGCGTACTTCGCGAATCGGTAGTTGCCGGCTGCACCGGTTTCGTGTCCTTGCCAGTCAGCACCAAGACCACTGCGAACGCGGCCAGTGCCGCACCGGCGATCCAGACAATTCGAATTCCGTTCATTGCGTGTTCCTCATGCTGCTGGTCGAAGATTGTCGGCTACCGGCACTTGATACGCACGCCACGCCGGCAAGAGGCCAGCAAGCCCACCAAGCGCCACGGTGCCGCCGAGCACAATCACAGTGCTGCGCGGGTCGAGCGAGGGATCGATCACCAATCCAATTGAGGCCTTCAGCCACGCGCTTGCGGCGATGCCACCAAGCAGTGCGAGGGCGATTCCGGCGAGCGCACCGGACATGGTAATCACCAGGCTTTCCGTAAGAACCAGGCCGAATACGCGCCCTTGGCTTGCACCCAACACGCGCAACACTGCAATCTGACGAGTGCGCGCTGCCATCGAGTTGTACAGGGCAAGCATCGTGCTGAGTGCGCTTGAAATCAATACCACCACGGCCATCGCAATGAAGATGCCATCGACATTCGAAACAATCTCAAAGAGCTTCTGGATTTGCTGCGCAGGCTGAGCAACCACGATCGCGGTATCTCGTCGCAGCGTGTCAAACTGCTGCTGCATGGCGGCGCTTGCATCGCTCCCGGCGCGGGTTGGTAGTCGAAGCAAGATTCCGGTCACTTTGCGATCGTCATCTTCAAGATCGGCACTGGTGGTCACGCCTTCAATGCCTGCCCGCTCGCGGCGGTCGTGGGCGTGCAGAATCCAACTTGATTCAAGATCAACAAAGAGCGCTCGGTCATGAGCACTGCCAGTCGGTTCCAGTATGCCAACCACCTTGAATGGATACTCACCGTGCTCATGTCCGGCGTGTTCTTCGGGCTCTCCGCCCTCGCGGCTTGCGCCGGAGCCATGCGTAAGAAATACCTGTTGACCGAGCTTCAGGCCAGAACCTTTCGCTGCCGCGGCGCCGAGCACGATCTCAAATGGTCGCTCAAAGAATCGCCCACTTGCAAGCTTCCACGGCTCGCCCGCCACCGGCTCAAATTTGCCAAAGAAATCAGCGGACGTCGCCATGGTTGGAAATCCACGGTAGCTGTCACCTTGCTGTGTTGGAATCGCCCACTGATACGGGAAAGCACTGCGAATCGATTGGTACTTCGCCCAGCTGATCGGCTTGGACGGCGAGTTCGCATAGAAGATGCCATTGAGAACCGCGACCAACGGGCTCGGGTCCGCGCTCACGAGCAAATGAATATTGCCAGAGCCACGGTCGAATGCACCGCGCGCGGCAGTACGCATGCCGAGCAATACAAGCAGGAGCGCCACGCTTGTGGCCACCATGCTGATCGTGATCCACGTAGAGAGTGGGCGCGCGCGCAGGCTGCGCATGACGATCTGGCCGTCAGTGAGCGTTCGTGCACTCATCGTGCGCCTCCGTGAATCATTTCGTCGATGGATTCCACGCGCGCAAAGCGTGCGCGCATTGCTGGGTCGTGGCTCGTGCAAAGAAGTGCAGCGCCTTCAGCGCGACATGCCGACTGAATGAGATCCATAGCAGTCTCTGTGTTCTCCGGGTCGAGGCTCGCAGTTGGCTCATCAGCAAGCACAAGCGCAGGGCGTGCAGCGAGTGCGCGCGCCACGGCAACGCGCTGTTGTTGCCCAACGGACAACCGGTCAACATCGGCATCTGCAGCAGCGATTCCGAGCGTCGATAGCAGGGTGCGCGCGCGCTGCTCGTGACCCGCTGCGGGCATAGAACTAAACATCAACGCAGCCAATACATTCTCCAGCGCAGAAAATCCATGCAGCAGATTGAACGTTTGAAAGATCATTCCAATGCTGCGTCCGCGCGCCTCGTCTCGAGCAGCGCCGCGCAGCGCGTCCATGCGAGTTCCTGCCACTTCTACAGACCCTGAACCGAGATCCCGCAAGCCGGCAACAACTTGCAGCAGGGTGCTCTTGCCGCGCCCCGAACCGCCGACGAGCAGCACGTGTTCACCAGCCGCCATTTCAAAGTGCGGCACCGAAAGCGCCCATGAGGCTGCTGGATACGAGAATCGGAGGTCGCGAATGGCGAGTGCAGGTGCGGACGCTGTCATTGAGGTGCGAAGTCTACGCCCGATACCGCTCGCGACGGAGCCGCCCGACGCGTTTCATTCAGCAAATTCGCCCATCACGCCACATCAGCTAGACCCAGCGCTCCGCCGTAGGAATGCATGAGTTTGCGACGCAACAAGCGATGTTCGGGCGCGCTCAGGTCGCCATCGCGTTCGATCCAGTCCTTGGCATCGCGGCGCGCAAGCCGCAGCAACTCCATGTCATGCATGAGGTCCGCCACCTTGAACGGCGGGAGTCCACTCTGTCGGCTACCAAAGAGTTCGCCGGGACCGCGAATTGCTAAATCAAGTTCGGCAATTTCAAATCCATCGTCCGTGCCGCTAATGGCGTCAAGACGCTTGCGAGCATCGTCGGTGATCGGTTCGCCAATGAATACACACAGACTCTTGCGCTCGCCGCGGCCAACACGCCCACGCAACTGATGCAACTGCGCAAGGCCAAATCGATCGGCATGTTCGATCACCATCAGCGACGCATTCGCGACATCAACGCCAACTTCAATCACAACCGTCGCAACAAGCACATCGATTTCGCCGCGGCGGAACGCGTCCATAGTTGCTTCGCGATCATCGCGCGCGAGTTGGCCATGCACCACTCCAATGCGCAGGCCTGCGAATACCCCCGCCGAAAGTGCGCGCGCGGTGCCGTCCGCATCTTTCAGCCCAGTAGCGCTTTCCTCCACTGCAGGAACCACCACGTAGCACTGTTCGCCGCCATCAATGCGTGTTCGCAGATACGCGTACACCTCAGTTTCCTTGTCGCGGCCAACGACCCGGGTGGTCACTGGCTGCCGACCGGCGGGACGAGTTCGGATCACCGAAACATCGAGGTCGCCAAAGACCGTGAGCGAAAGTGTGCGCGGAATGGGTGTAGCAGTCATCACCAAGATGTGTGGCACCTCGCCCGTGGCGCGCGCAACCTTGGCGCGCATGGCAGCGCGTTGTTCAACGCCAAATCGGTGTTGCTCATCAATGACCGCGAGTGACAGATTCCGAAACACCGCGCCTTCCAAGAGCAACGCGTGCGTTCCGACCGCAATCTGACTCTCACCAGACGCGATCCGCTCCAGTGCCGCGCGCCGCGCCGCCGCGCCCAAACTTCCCGTCAGCAATTCCACGCGCACGTCACTACCGGCAAGAAATCTGCTGATCGATGCGCCATGCTGTTCGGCAAGCAATTCTGTTGGAGCCACGATCGCCGCCTGTCCGCCCGCAGCGACTGCTGCCAGCATTCCATAGAGTGCAACCGCTGTCTTGCCGCTACCAACATCACCTTGCAGCAATCGATTCATAGGAATCACGCCGGCAATGTCTCCAGCAATTTCCGCGCACGCACGATCCTGCTCGGAAGTAAATACAAATGGGAATCGAGACCGGATCCGTGCGTCCACCGCCGCGGTGACCGGCACGGACGGCGCCTTGGCACCCTCGCGCATTTGCCGCTTCTTCATCATGACGCCCAATTGCAGCAGCAGCAGTTCCTCGAACGCCAACCGGCGGCGCGCTTCCCGCTGCTCATCCATATCAACGGGGGCGTGCATGCGCCGGTAGCACTCCGAAAGCGGCGGCAGCGCTCGAGAGGCGCGGTACTCAGCAGGCAGGGGATCCTCTACCTGTGACAGGAGCCCCGCCAATGCAGGAACCATGGCGCGCTCAATCTGTGCGCTGCCGATCTCTTCGCTCGCGGGGTAGATGGGCCGCAATCGCTCCGAGCGTG
>CANJHD010000018.1 GCA_947474065.1 Planctomycetaceae bacterium | reverse complement strand
TCGTTGGAGCGGGGAGCAATTCAATAGTCCCTAAAAACGGAGTAGGCCTCGATTCCTCGAGGCCACACTCCAGGTGCCTGTGTTGGTGAGCTCGGTTTCCCGTCGAGCCCGCCTCAGGCGGATTTGGGCATCTTTGAATTTCCCGTTCAAAGGCGCCCGCATTGTCTGCTTGCTGGTCGGTTTCCCGTCGACCATCAAGCGGTTTGTTCTGGCGGCCGGTTTCCCGTCGGCTGTCAGAACTGTTCCCGTCACTTATGTAAACGGAATCTACGGGTGCTAAGCATCACAGTTCAGTGATATTTCGTCAAAGTATTTTCCAAGGGCTAGAAAAACCGCATTGGCGAGCCGTTTGGGGGATTTCTACCGCCACAAATCGGGACCTTCCCGCCACCAATTCCGTGGATCCCCCGGGTACCCTCGCTCTCAATGTTGCCTTCCGAGCCCCCAGAAGTCGTCCTCGAGAACATCTCCAAGTCCTTTGGCGGAAAGGCAGTACTGACCGGCGTGAACTTGACCATTCGCAGCGGCGAGATGGTGGCCATCGTGGGGGGCTCTGGCTGCGGCAAGACCGTCCTGCTCAAGTTGATCATGGCTCACTATCCCCCGGATGTCGGTCGAGTCTTGGTGGCGGACCACCAATCCGATCCGGACGCATCAGGCATTGCGCCGATGCGAGATATGGCCACCTTGGACGAAGCGCAGCTCGACCGCGTCCGCATCCATTGGGCGATCGTCTTCCAACGCAATGCGCTGGTCACCGGCGATGTGTTCCAGAATCTGGCAGTGCTGCCTCGTGAAGTAAAGGGCATGACGAACCAAGAAATCTTGCCCCTTGCGGAGAAGGCGCTTGTTGATGTTGGGCTCGATCCAGCGCTTGTCATGCATCGCGACCGCGAAGACCTTTCGGGCGGAATGGCCAAGCGCGTTGCCGTTGCTCGTGCGATCGTCATGGACCCAGTCATCGTCATGTACGACGAACCGACCGCCGGGCTCGACCCGGAGATGTCTGCGCAGATTGACGGCCTCATCGGCGAAACTCACCGCGCGCAGCCATCCTTTGCGGCGACGCGCGCCGGGATCAAGCGAACCAGCATTGTGGTGACGCACGACACCGAGCTTCTACGCCGGCTTCGGCCGCGCATTGTGATGCTGTTTGGTGGCAAGGTTTCCTTTGATGGAACATTCGACGAGTTCGTCTCCAGCGACGACCCGCATATTCGTCCCTACCGGGCGCAGATGGGTCTACTTCATAACGGCGAGAATAAGTAGTCTCTGCCGTCATGAAGGACAAGGCCGACATCGTCAGGGACTGGCTGCCGCGTTACACCGGTCGCAAACTTGAGGACTTCGGCCAGTACGTGCTGCTCGTCAACTTCGCCAACTATGTGGAATTGTTTGCCGAGCGATTCGGGGTGGAAGTGTTCGGGCGCGATCGCCCCATGTTGTCGGCAACCGCAGAGAACATCACCATCCTCAGTTTCGGCATGGGTTCAGCCATGGCTGCTACCACTATGGATCTGCTCTCGGCAGTCTCGCCCAAGGCCGTCCTGTTCCTCGGCAAGTGCGGCGGCTTGAAGAAGACCAAGGTTGGTGATTTCGTTCTGCCGATTGCAGCCATTCGCGGCGAAGGCACGAGCGATGAATACATGCCGCCCGAAGTGCCCGCATTGCCAAGTTTTCGACTGCAGCGCGCGGTGAGTGCTTCGATCATCAAGCACAACCGCGATTACTTCACCGGCACCGTCTACACCACCAATCGCCGCGTCTGGGAGCATGACATGCGCTTCCGCGAGAAGCTCCTCTTGATGAAGGCGGAGGGCATCGACATGGAAACGGCCACCATCTTCTTGGTGGGGTTTGCTAACGGAATTCCGAAGGGTGCGCTGCTCCTTGTGTCTGACAATCCAATGACTCCCGAGGGCGTGAAGACCGGCGAGAGCGATCGACATGTCACCGACAGCTTCGTGCAGTTGCACCTTGACATTGGTCTCGACGCGCTACGAGACCTGCGCGACAAGGGCGAGAGCGTGAAGCACTTGCGATTTGAGTGAGTGCAATGTCGGTCACTCAGCGCGGGGCTGCGTCGCTCGAGCCGCGTCCGGGCTGATAGGCAATCTTTGTGAAACCAGCGTCGCGGCAGGCCTGTAAGGCTGCAGCTGCGGCTTCAACGCTCACATCGTCCGCCACGCGAACCACAATTCCCGGCTCTCTTGGAAGCGATCGAATCAGATCGGTGAGCGCAGCGCGGCTTGCAGCGGTGCGGGTTCCGAGTCGGTAAATCACGCTGCTGCCTTGCATGACTGCATCGATGACTTGCGGCGTGAAACCGCCAGTGTCTCCAGCAGTCGCGCGCCCGCTGCCAAGCGTCGCGGCAAGTTCGCGCTCTTCAGCCTCCATGCTTCCTGCGAGCAGGAAGTACATGAGAAGAAAGAGGATCACATCAATCAGTGCGATCAGTGGAAGTCGCATCTCTGAAAGTTCCAACAGTCCAGTGCGGCGGCGTGAGGTCATTCGCATTACGAGCCCTCCGGCGCAACAGCGAGTGACCAGTTTGCGATCTTCGCTTTCGCTAGTCGCTCTGCAAGGCGGTTGAGTGAGGCAGCACCCGCCGCGCGGTCGGCACGCACAACTATTCCGCTGTGGCGCGTTCCGGTGCTGCCTTGAGCGGCGGCGATTCTGGTTGCAAGCGCATCGAGTGAGATCTCTTCGCCGAGTATCGAATAGTTGCCCGCGCGATCAACATCAATGACCAGTTTGGCAGTGGCGGACTCACTCGCCGCCGCCGCTCCTTCTTGGTGCGGCAAATCCACGGGGCGCAGTTCGCTGGTTGCAAACTGCGACGACAGCATGAAGAAGATGATGAGCAGCAGGATCACATCGATCATCGGTGTGAGATCAAACGATGCATCGGATCCGTCTGCGCCGCCAGCCATTAGTTTCCCTGTGCTGGTGTGTTGCGCGGCGCTTGTGTGACGGGCGCCGCGCCTGAACTCGGCACCGCTGGTCGTGGTGCTTGCGTGCGCGCTGCAGAGAGCGCTGCTGCTAGTTCCTCAGCCATTGGCTCTAAATCATCGGCGGCGACATCGGTGACGAGTCGGTCAATGCGCTGGCGAAAAAGTGCGAACGCGACGGTGCACGGTACGGCCACCACCAATCCCTGCGCGGTATTCACAAGCGCCAAGGACATGAACTTTGCTAACTCAGTGGAGCGTGCCGCGCCTTGCAGCGATCCAATCGCGTTGAAGGCGCCGATCATTCCGATCACTGTTCCAAGTAGCCCAAGCATTGGTCCGACCGCAGCAAGTACGCCAAGCCCGTTGTTCAAGCGATGCAGTTGCGCGGTCGCCACTTGCCCGGCCTCTTCGATGGCGGAGCGGGCTTCGAATGCGCCCATCGGATTGCCCGTGCAGCGGCGAATGGCGCTGGCCATCACGATTGAAACGAACGAATGCGACGCGTCGTCTGTGCACGCGCGCGTTGCGCCTGCCACATCGCCAGCGCGTAACGCTGTTGAAATGGCAGTCACCACACCCTCGGGCGCTAGTTGTCCGCGTCGAAGCGACAGCAGGTTGCGCACGATGAGCGCGAGCGCAAGCACGGACAATCCAATGAGTACGTACCCAAGGACGCCGCCGGCACGCACATATTCAAACAGGCTCATCGACGTGCCTTCTTCGGCCATGGTGAGCGACATCGGCACGAGTGCACTAGAAAGGTTCATGTAGCACGCAGAGTAGCCGCGGGCGCAACGCAAAGCCGCCCCAACGGTTGAGCCCGTTGGGGCGGCATAGGGTTCGTGAAGTTAGTAGCAAAGTCCAACGGTTACGGGCATGGACCCCAGGCGCCAAGAAGGATTGCCAGATCAGCGCCATCAGTGTTGCCATCGCCGTTCAGATCGCTGGTGACCGCTCCGCCCCAGCCACCCAGGACGATTGCGAGATCCTCGCCGCCGACGGAGCCATTGCCGTTGAGGTCAGACGGGCAGTTCACAGCAGCAGAGAGGGTGAGTGTTGCATTGCCACCCGTTCCGCCCGCTCCGCTACCCACTCGGATGTACCACGAGGTCGAAGCACCAGCGCTCCATTCGGCCTTGCTTGTTCCGCTCGAGCATGTTGCAGAGTTGTCGCTGCAGGCCGCAACGGCGGTTGTCGCGGTGGGGCAGGCTGCGCCGGAGTAAACCGCGATGCGCGTATCGAATGCCGCCGCATTGCAAGTGCTCGCGGTCATGCGACCACTGATTGGTGCGGTGAATCGGTACCACACATCCTTGGTGATGGTGACACCCGAGCCCTCATCGCACGAGGCAGGGAGCGCTAGGGTGGTATCGGTTGCCCATGTGTTGTTAAACGCAAACGCTCCTACGCCGACCGCGGTTGCAGCGGCGCAAGCGTCATTCGATGGCGCCTGGTTCGACGTGCTAAACGTGAACGAATACTCGTTGCGGGTATCTGTGGAGAGATAGACGCGCATGTACACCGTGCTTGATGCACTTGGGTTCACATAAGTGAATGACTCGTTGTTGGTATTGGCGTTGCGGTCAAGCGCAATAACCCCGCCGCACTCGGTGAACAACTGAACATCGACATCACCGTTGGAATGTGTAAAGGTCAGGCTCATCGTCAGCGTTGCACCGGGAGTTACTGGAAGCGCGTACCAGTCTTCGTTGAGTCGCTTGACTACTAGGGTGTTGTAAGTGCCGGGGGTAACAGCTTTGGCAGTGGCACAACTGTTGTTGGGCTCGAGCGTGTCATCGGATCCTGCTGCGAGCAGGGTGGCAAAGTTGCTGCTCGTCGCGGCCACCGCAAGATCCCAACGGCCGTAGCCGTCGTCAGCCGCGGTGTTGGTGCATCCGCTACCGCCGCAAGTCAGCACACCAAAGAGTTTGTGGTCGGTGTCAGTCATGATCGCCGAGCCGGACGAGCCGCCTTCGGTGATGCCGTTGTTCCAGGACACAGAGTTCCAGTTGCTTGTTGGGGTTCCGCAGTTAAACCCCGAAGCGTTCTTCACGCCAAAGGAAATCGCCTGTGGAGTTCCGCTTGGATGGTGAATTCCGGTGACGGCAGCATTAATAGCTGGGTTGGTGGTCGACCAGCCATCCCAGTAGCAACCAGCAGGAAGGGCACCCTTCAGCAAAAGGAGCGTGCAGTCACTTGCAAAGTAGGTTGAGGCAAGGTCGGCGCCAGCGACCGTGGTTCCTGCGGCGTTTGAGCCCGTGCACGGGGAGCGATAGAAGAAGATCATTTGGCAGCTGTTTGCAGATGCCGTGGTGCTGATGCAGTGATTGGCTGTGGACATGTAAGGCGTCTCGTCAGCCGCGGTGGTGGCCATCAACTGACCAGAGCAGAGGTAGCTGCCGCCGGTCGCGGTGAAAGTCAGTTTCGCGGCCGCGTTTGATTCATTGAGCCATGCCGCGTAGCAGGCCGGATTGAGCGAGCATGTACCACCGTATGAGATGTCGCTAAATACCGGGACGTATCCGTAGGAGTAGCCAACTGCGTCAAAGGGAAGTTCCTTTGCTGATTGACCGGTCGGTACGAACCACTCGATCTGACCGCGCGAGGTCGGTGAGAAGGGGCCATAGGCCTCGCCTGTGCCAAAGTCGCCGGTGCGTTCAAGAATGCCAGTCATCTTCTGCTCTAGGTCGGGGCAGGTGATGGCGAGTTCTTGACCAACTCGCAAGTCGAGTCCACTGAGATGAATGCGTGAGTTGAGTGCGCCGACGGCATCGATACCGATGCGCCACAAGCGACCACCTGCAACATCCATCCATTGTCCATCATTCAATGAGAGCTTCACGCCGCGCTCAACGCCGAAGCGGAACGGTGCGGGCTGTACGGTGGCTTGATCCTCAGCCAGCAGTGCGCCTTGGTCCATCGCATCGAGGGTGATCATTGGCACCGGCACGAACCATGTTCCGAATCGTTCGGAGAGTGTGGCTGGTGCTGGCTTCTGCACGGCGGGTGCGGGCAGTGGACCGTGGCCGCTCGGGCCAGTGTCCACGTCAGCGAAGACGCACGCGGTGAGACTGGCGACAACAACGAATCCGACGGTTCGGGGGTTGATATTCAAGTGTGGATCTCAAAGTTAGTGAATGGACAAGCGCGCCCCTCCATGCGGGACACTCATCTGAACATAGCCCCGTTCGCAGCCGGAGCGATCACAATTCTGAAATCAACACCACATTGGTACGCATGCGAAGTCAGTTATGGGACTTATGGAGCGTCGTGCGTCTGTTGTACCGCGCTTTGGGAGGGGTCGGCGGGGCGTGTCGACCGCCGCTCGTTGCGTTCGCGCGCATGGCAGTCCTTGCATGTGGACTGGAGCGCCTGCAGGTCTGTCGAGAGTCGCGCACGGTCCGCGATCGGGACGGTGTCGAGCGCGTCTTCTATTCGTTGTGCAATCGCGTGACTCTTTGCGAGGAGGTCGCGGAACGATTGCGGGCGAGCCGCGGTCTGCGGAGCCTCTGCCAAGATCCGCAAGTGATCCGCGAGCGTGGCAGCTTCAGCAACCGGAACCAAGTCCGCGTGATCGGCTGGCGTCTTCCATCCCGCGCGTTCGATCGCCGCAAGTCGGTCGTTCGATTCATCGATCGCCAACATTGCTTCCACAATTCCGTTGGGGCGCGTGACGGAAGGAAATTCCGTCGACGCCTGATCAATGGTTGCTGCAGAGAGTATTGATGCAGAAGCAGCGCATGCGTACAGGCCTGTGTAATTGGGCGCTGTTCCGGAAATTTTCATGCGCGCCAGCGCGGCATCCGGAGTGAGCCACCCGAGCGACGCGGCGATGGTTGCAGCTGCGCCGGCGCTTCGATGTTTTCCGTGATGGCAGTGGATGTAGATCGGCCTCGGAAGATCGCGCACTGCGCGCACGAGTTGCAACTTGCGCGTGTCGTCAAATCCGTCGTAGCCAATTGGAAGATGAACGTAGCGCATACCGAATGTGTTTGCGCGTTCCGTATCTGGTGCGGCGCCATCGACGGAGAGCACGGTCTTCACGCCCCACGATTGAAGTGTTGCGAATCCCGCGTCGCCGATCGGCGCGCTTCCGGACCAGAACTCAGGTCCGTATGCCACAACATTCAGGAGACCAGGGGCGTCGACCGACGCATTCGTGGTCAGTGTTGGGGGGACTGGCGGCGCAGGCGTTGCAAGAACCGCCGGGTCCGTGGTGGCCGCGGATGGCGGAGTGTCGGGTCCGGCGAGCGCCCCGCCCGCTAAGACTCCGACAATCAAGACTGCTAGTCGTGATTGCAGGAATGGGATGGGCATGTGCATTTCCGTAATCCTAAGGAATAGATTTTGCGCCATCTTTCCTTAGGGAATTACGCAGGGAATATTCTTTCCCCCTTGCTATGTCCCCTTTGGTCCCAACAACCTACTCTCCATGTCCCGTGAGTCCCATCGCAGAAGATTTTGATCTCCAGTGCCGCAGTTGTGCCTTGAACCTTCAGAATGCACTGCGCGCGCTTTACACCGCAGTGGGTGCAGATCCGGCGCGGCCGCAGGAAGTATCTCGCAAATTCAAGCTGAATAAGAACCTGACTTGGAAGGTTGCCAAGGTCATGCAATCGGCGGATCCGATTGAAGCCGTGCCATTGATTCCGGGCAGCGAAGGTATGGAAATCTTGCTCTCGGCAATGGAGGCGTCCGGTCCGCATGCAGCGTCGGTGGGCGTCGTGCGTTCAACGCTCGCAGCATTTGAAGACATGGTGCGCGTTCATGTTGGCGATCGACCAACGCTTGAACTTCTGATGGATGGAATGTCGCGCGGTGGCAGGGCGCTTGAAGTTTCTCGCAAGCTGGCATTCCGTGGCAATTCTGGAATATGGGGAGTGCAGGCTCGCGTTCGGTCCCTGACGCAGTTCCTTGCGCCCAACCCAGACCATCCGGAAATGCTTGACATGGCGATCGTGGGTGGCCTGCACGACATTCGCCGACTTCGTCCGGTGCAGGGTTGGCCGCTGTTTCGATTTTCTACTTACGACACTGTTGGCACTGAACTTCCGGGCGGAGGAAATCTTCAGGCACTCGAATTGCCAGCAAACAGCGGAGAACCGCACTTGGTGATGCGCTCGTTCTGCGCCCCGGCAGGCGCTGAGGTACGAAGCATTAAGACCGAGAAGGATGTTTCGCACGAATTGATGGATGGACCTGTTGGTGCGCGCGGCTCCGTGACATTTGTGTTTGGCGGGTTGGAGCGTTCGGCAGTACCTCGCTACAGCAGTGCATCACGTCAGGGTGCCGAGTACGGTGAAATGGGCGCGTTGGTCACCATGCCAACCGAGTTTGTGCATATCGACATCCTGATTCATCGCGACCTGCTCGACAGTTTCGTCCCGGAATTGGTGGTGTACGGTCGCCCGTTCGGCGGCGCGGCGCTTGAACCAGCGACGCGTGAGAACTATCGGTTGCCGATCGATGAACCAATTGTTCGTATTGATCCTGCGCGCGATTCATTCGCCACGGACATGTTGCCCGAACAGCAGAATTTGGTTGATGCAGTGTTTGCTCGCACCGGCTGGAATCGCCGAGACTTTTCCGGTTTCCGTGCTGGAGTGCCCTATCCACCGATGCCGTCGACGGTGATGATTCGTTACGCGCTTTCGCGCTCGCCGGGGGCGTGATCGGTCGCTTGACGCGCGCGCACTGCGCGTGTGATTGCAAAGAATCCGCCGGCCAGTACAAGTAGGAAGAGTGCTGCAATCACGGCCATCGCGACTATCACCTCGCGCAGCAGGGCTCGATCGTCATCGAGATTGCCGAGCTCGTGACGCAACTCGCCGACGCTCGCGGACAGACTTCGAACATCGGTTGCAAGACCGGATGCATTTGCGCTCAGCGTCGCCACCGTGGTACTTGTTGCATCGAGCTGCTTGCTGAGCAACGTTGCGCGCTCGAGCCCGCTTTGTACGGTTGGATCGGAAATGGCCATGTCGATGGTGGCCTGCGCCTCCCATCCCGCGGCGGTGGGCAATCTGCTGGCAAGCCATATCACGTGTGCCCCAAGAAGTCTGGTCTGCTCAAGCTCAGTGGCTGCATTGGTGATCGAGCTCATCATCCCGGGCTCGGCAGCATCAAAGACTGCGGAAGCGGTTCCGGAGTACTCCGCAAGGTCTTCAAGGCGCATCATTCCGGCGCTGATGAGATCTGGGTGCTTCGTCTTGTATGCCTCAACGGCTGCGTCAAGAATTGCGCGATTTTCAGGGGTGATGTGGTCTGGCTTTGATGCAATCTCCAGAATGCGGCGGTGAATTTCGCCGTAGGTGGCATCGCAATCGATCGTGGCGAGGTCGGGGCGGGCGCCGGCGCGATGCTCGCATGCAGCGTTGCTGAGTTCGGAGAACACATACAGATCAACGAGTGCCCCCCAAGCATCTTGACCAAGAGCCAACGAGCGGTAGTTGGCTGCCGCGTTGTTGCGAGTGAGTTCAAGATAGGCAATTTCGCGGTCCGGGCGCCCATTGAGCCGAGCGCGGATCACTTCTGCCTGAAACAGAGATGCTGCGGTGTCAGCAATATCAAGCATTTCCGAAGTGAGCTGCACTCGAAATCGGGTCTGCTCTGTGTGCTCGCGATCAATTTCTAACTGGCGCTGACTCGGGCTGGAGCAGCCTGGCATAGACGACGTGCCGAGCAAACACGCCGATAGCGCAAGGACGGTGATGACGGCTGACGCAGTGAATTGTCTCATGGGGTGCCTTCTCGTGGAGTTCGTTGCACGCGACGAATGACAAACATGGCGCCGGCAACGGAAGCAAGCACTGTGCCAATGGCGATGGCTGCAATTCCGATGAGCGCATTGCGAATGATGCTCTCGGTAACGGACGCCGTATGTTTGGTGGATTCATCGAGCGCTTCGATGTGCGCGGCAAGGAGCGTCTGCGCATGTGCAACGGATTCCAGACCATGCGCAGTTGCGCTGGTATGACTCGCAAGTGCTTCGAGATGAGTAAGTGCCTGTTGCACGCGGTCGCTTTCAAGCAGAACGCGGGCAGTTCCCTCGGTCTGTTCACTCAGTGCGCTTGGCATACGCGAAATGAGCCAAACCAACTGGTTTCCGAGGAGTCGCGTGTGCTCAAGCTGGCGCGCGGCGTCCGTGACCGGACTCATCATGGTCGGCTCAGATGCCTGTAGGACGGCCGTGTCGGATGGGCTCTTGACATCATCGATGCGCATCAGGTCAACAGTGAGAAGATTAGGGTGCTCCAATTTGTAGTGATCTGCAACAGCATCAAGATGTGCTCGGGTCTTCGCATCGAGCACAGTGACGGCCACTGCGTCAATGCGGATCGCCAGCGTTCCGAACACCTCGTCACAGATGTCCACCACCATGTCCGGCGCGGCGGCGACGCGATTTTGGCACGTCCATTTCGCCAAGCGACTCCAGACATACAGCCGCACGATGCCAGTTTCTGGATTCGGCGTGAGCGCCATTGATCGCACGGTTGCGAGCACCCCGCTGCGAGTTCGTTCAAGGGCTGCTATGTGAGCGGGGGAATCGTGGCTCAGTATCGCGCGAGTCACGGCATCTGCGGTGACGCTCGATGCATCGTCAGCGATCTCAAGGAGGCGGTCGGAAAGTTGTACGCGGCTCCGTAAATCCGCACGCGCGTCTGCGGCGTTGGGCTGCGTGTTACAGGCGGAAACCGTACAAACCGTTACGGCGGAAAGAATGGCGGTCATGCGATATGAGGTCACTACGAGAGGGTATCGCGAGAATGGGCGTATCGTGGGGTGATGCTGTGGATTGCTGCTGAATTGCTGATCGTTGTCGCCGCCGTCTGTGGACGGGAGCGGCCTCAGCCCGACTGGGAATCGCTGTTGCGCGATCCGGCGGCTGATGTCCGTTGGAACGCTGACGGCACGCTGTGGCTCGTGCCGCGTGGTGCCGACGGAACGGTGGTTGAAGTGGATCCGCGTACCGGAGCGCGCGTGGAGCGCGGGCCTGCCACCGTTGGACTGGCGGAGCGGCCGTTAGTGAACGAAGAGTTGCGTTCGGTGCGCGGGGTGCGACCATCGCGCATTCGGTTTAGCAATGAGAGCGGCGGAGCCGTGGAACTAATTTGGGTGGACACTGGCGGCGTTCGTCGCCCTTATGGCAAGTTGGGCGCTGCGGAGGTTCGTGAGCAACACACGTTCGAGGGTCATGCCTGGGAAGTGCATGCCGCTTCCGGTGGAACGCTCGGATACGTGCGTGGCGAAGTTCTGCCGATTGTGGTTCACATTGGGGCAGCGCCAGCCCCGGTAAGCGCGCCAGCGCCGACATCCGTTGAGCCAAACGCGCACCCAGGAACGGAGGAATTGCCGCCGCCGGAACCAGCACTTCCTGCACAAGCGGCAGCATGTTCTGGTCCGAAGTTTTGGGCGCCAGGCTTCGGTCATGTGGTGGTGTTTGAGAGTGTTGCCGCGCAGAAACACCCGGTGCATCTCATTGAGAGTTCCCCGTCCAATCAGGTGGAACCACGCATGCGCACGCTTCAGTATCTCAAGCCGGGCGACCAGATTGAACAGCGTTGGCCGCGGCTCTTTACGCGTGACGGTCACGAGGTGCCGGTGCAGCGTGAGTTGTTTGCGAACCCATGGTCAATCGACGAGTGCCGATGGTCCGCCGACGGCGCCACGTTTTTCTTCACGTACAACCAGCGAGGACACCAGGTGTTCCGCTTGCTTGCGATTGACGCCGCCACTGGCGCAGTTCGCACGGTGGTGGAAGAAACTTCGCCGACATTCATTGATTATCCAAACAAGACATGGATGCACTGGATCGGCGCAAACGAATTGTTGTGGATGAGTGAGCGTGATGGCTTCAACCACATCTATGCGATTGATGTAGCGCACGGAACCGTGAAGCGGCAATTGACGCGTGGGGCATGGATGGTGCGTGCAGTTGAATCAGTTGATGACGCAGCGCGCACGCTCGTGTTGCGGGTCATGGGCATTGATCCTGCGCAGGACCCGTACTACGAACACTTCGTTCGTGTTTCAATGGATGGTGGCGATCCGGTGCGGCTCACCGAGGGTGATGGAACGCACGCGTTGGAGTGGAGCCCGGACCGCGCGTGCTATGTAGATACGTGGTCGCGCGTTGATTTGCCGCCGGTTCATGAATTGCGTCGCGGCGCCGATGGAAGTTTGGTTGCGGAACTTGGTCGAGCGGATGCTTCGGCATTGGTTGCGGCGGGGTGGACATGGCCGGAACGTTTCGCGTCTGTCGGCCGCGACGGCGCGACACGTGTGTTCGGCGTGATTTGGCGCCCGTGCGGGAGCGCGACCGACCCGACGCCGCGCGCAGTACTGGAACAGATTTACGCCGGACCGCAGGATTTCTTTGTTCCAAAGGCGTTTGGCATCTGGAACGGCGAGCGCAATCTCACCAAGGCTGGATTTGTGGTTGTTCAGGTGGATGGCATGGGAACCAACTGGCGCGGCAAAGTATTTCATGATGTCTGCTGGAAGAACCTGAAAGACGCGGGTTTGCCGGATCATGTGGCGTGGCTTCATGCGGCGGCGGGCACGCGGCCGTGGATGGATCTTTCGCGGGTCGGAATTTATGGCGGCAGCGCTGGCGGGCAGAGTGCAATGCGCGCGCTGATTGAATATCCAGATGTTTATTCAGTGGCGGTTGCCGATTGCGGTTGCCACGACAATCGGATGGACAAGATTTGGTGGAACGAATTGTGGATGGGTTGGCCGGTGGACGAAAGCTACGCGCGTAGTTCCAATGTGGTTGATGCAGCGAAGTTGCATGGCAAACTCATGCTGTTGGTAGGGGAACTTGATGAGAATGTCGACCCATCAAGCACGCTGCAAGTATCAGCTGCGCTCGTGCGAGCAGGGAAGGATCATGAATTGGTTGTTGTCCCAGGTGCAGGGCATGGCTCGGCAGAGACGCCCTATGGGTCAGCAAAGCGACTGGGATTCTTTCAGCGATATCTGCAGAGCGACACAGCGCAGAAGTGATTCTGCACTTGCTTACGGCTTCGATACGTCAAGACCCGAACGCGCCAAGATCTCCGCAGCCGCGTGGTCGTCCGCTGCTGCGTTGCGCAGTTCATCGATCGATGAATACGAATGTGCCCAACTGAAGGCGGGCTTGCGCACCACGGTCCATGTGTTATTGCCGTGCACCACTGCGACGAAGGCCGGGGTGAAAGTGAATGCAATCGAAATCACGATTCCTGCGATCGGCAGTATCCAAAGCGCCTGTTTCGGAACGCCCACGCCTTCGGCGTGTCGCTTGAGTGCATCGATCCAGGTTCGGGCGATGGCGAACTCCAAACTCAGGACGCCAAGACCGGCAAGGACGAGCGGGATCCCCGGGCCAGGGAGTACCAGAAGCGCGATCCCCGCAAGCGTCATGCTGCCACCGACGCCGCCGATCAGGATGCGCCGGAGCCGACCGCTTGTGTTTGCGCGTAGCCACTCCACGAGGGTTGCCATGTCGGCAGGGTACTTGCACGGGCTGCGTACAATGCCCCGTTCCCCCATTGAGCGGAGTAACCCATGGCAGCACCACAGAAATCAGGTCCGAAGAACGAAACGCAAATCATCTACTCGATGCTGAATGTATCGAAGGAGATTGATCGCAAGAAGATCCTGACCGATGTTTCGATTTCGTACTACTACGGAGCGAAGATCGGTGTCTTGGGTCTCAACGGCAGCGGCAAGAGCACGCTCCTAAAGATCTTGGCGGGGCTCGATAAGAATTATGAGGGAAAGATCATGGCAGCCAATGGCTACACGATCGGCTACCTCGAACAGGAACCGCTGATTGACGACACGCGCACAGTGATGGAAGTGGTGCGCGATGGTGCCAAGGTGACCTTTGACTTGCTGCGGCAATACGACGAGATCAACGCCAAGTTTGGCGAGGACATGACGCCTGAGCAGATGGACAAGTTGATGGCGAAGCAGGCGACTGTGCAAGAAGAGTTGGACCGCCGCGAGGCATGGACCATCGACAGCCAGTTGGAAATGGCTATGGAAGCACTGCGATGCCCGCCAGCAGATCAGGCCTGCAACACGCTCTCTGGTGGTGAGCGCCGCCGCGTTGCGCTGTGCACGCTGCTTCTCACCAAGCCCGACATTCTGTTGCTTGACGAACCGACCAACCATTTGGATGCGGAAAGCGTCACTTGGCTTGAGCAACACCTGCAGCGCTTTGAGGGAACCATCATTGCAGTGACGCATGATCGGTACTTCCTCGACAACGTTGCTGGTTGGATCCTTGAACTCGATCGCGGTCAGTGCATTGCCTACAAGGGCAACTACACCGGCTGGCTTGAGCAGAAGAAGAAGCGCTTGGAAGTTGAAGAGAAGCACGCATCTACTCGGCAGAAGGCGTTGGCGCGCGAGTTGGAGTGGATCGGTCGCAATCCTCAGGGGCGCATGGCAAAGAACAAGGCGCGTGTTGAGCGCTACGAGCAACTTGCTGGTCAGAACCAGAAGGAGCGCGCTGCGGAGGTGGAGATCTTCATTCCGGCCGGTCCGCGATTGGGCACGCTGGTTGTGGAGGCCAAGGGTCTCTGCAAGGCATACGGCGAGAAGGTGCTCTTGGATGATGTCAACTTCACCATTCCTGCTGGCGCGATCGTGGGCATCATTGGGCCAAACGGAGCAGGAAAGACCACGCTGTTCCGAATGATCATCGGCACTGAGCAACCGGATTCCGGCGAGATGCGCGTTGGCGAAAGTGTCAAGCTTGCCTACGTTGAGCAGAGCCGCGAGACGCTCCCCAACGACAAGAATCTCTGGGAGGCGATCTCTGGTGGCGAAGAGAAGATGATGCTTGGCGGAGTTGAGACCAATAGCCGCGCGTATGTAGCGCGCTTTGGTTTCACCGGTACCGATCAATCAAAGATTGTTGGAAGCCTGTCGGGCGGAGAGCGCAATCGCGTGCATCTTGCGCGCATGCTGAAGGAGGGCGCCAATGTCATCCTGCTCGATGAGCCGACCAATGACATCGACGTCAACACCATGCGTGCACTTGAAGACGGCATGGAAAGTTTCGTTGGCTGCGTGGTGGTGATCAGCCATGATCGCTGGTTCCTTGACCGCGTGGCGACGCACATTCTGGCCTTTGAAGGCGACAGTAAGGTCTTCTTCTATAACGGTAATTACTCCGCGTACGAAGCGGATCGGCATCGACGCATGGGGCTCGCTGACGATGCTCCGCCGCGCAGACTGCAGTACCGAGCCTTGTCACGCTAAATTTCGCTATGCCTACCGCTCGACTCATCGCCGGCATTCCTGCTGTCAATAAGAGCCTGTTTCACGCAGTGCGCTTTGCCGTGGGTGATCCAGCGGCGTGCATCGACTTTCTAAAGGACGGACAGCCTTCGCACCGTGTGTTCATCGTGCGGGATATTGAGATGGGCCGTGCGCGCGAGCATGCTCGGGCAGACGCGGTGTCATGTCCGCGCGACTTTGAGCCAGCAGGTGGGTTGTCTGGCGACCGCGAAACTGCCACCGCGCAAGCCGTGGCGGAATGCCTGCGCCGTCAGCAGATCACGCTGGTAGTTTCAGACCGCACGCTGCCGCTCATCTTTGCCGATCACTTGCGTCAAGCTGGAATGGCCCTCGAATACGACGCCGGTATGGGAGTGCTTTCGCGCCGCGCCAAGGACGCGCAGGAAGTGGAATGGCTGCAGAGCGCGCAGCGAGCCACGGAAGACGCCATGCGTATGGCATGCGAGACCGTAGCGCGTGCGACACCCAATGCGAACGGCGTCTTGCACCACCAAGGCGAGCGCCTCTCTGCAGAACACCTGCGATTCATGATTGATGTGCATCTTCTGAAGCTTGGATTCAGCAATCAGCCGGCCATCGTTGCGTGCGGTCCGCAAGGCGCGGACTGTCACGAGCACGGCCACGGCGATCTGCGCACCGGGCAGCCGGTGATCGTGGATATCTTCCCGCGCTGTCAGAAGACTTTCTACAACGGCGACTGCACACGCACGGTGGTGCATGGAGATGTTCATCCGGAAGTGACGCGCATGCACAGCGCTGTTCTGGAGGCGAAGTGCGCGGCGATTGCTGCGGTGCGCACGGGCGTCACCGGTGAGGACGTGCACCGCGCGACGCTCGGCGTGATTCATGCCCACGGATTTGCCAGTGGGATGCCGCCAGCGGATGCGCCCGACACGTGGTGTGGCATGACGCACGGCACTGGTCACGGCATTGGGCTTGATGTCCACGAGCCGCCGCTTCTTGATTTCAAGGGCCCCGAACTGGTGACTGGCGATGCTCTCACTGTGGAGCCAGGGCTGTACGGACGCGCGCACGGTGGGGTGCGCATTGAAGACATGGTCATTGTTGGTGAAGACGGCGCCACCAACCTCAATTCACTGTTTGAGGGGCTTTCGTGGCGTTAATTGGGGGTCCGGCGTGCGACCTCAGTCGTCATCGGACGCTTGTGGCTTCTTCCGCGTGAGCCCGAGTTCGGCTTCGAGTTCCGGTCCGGCAGCCTCAACATCAGCATCGAGTTCATCCATGCGCGGGCGATTGCTGCGCACGAAACCCTTTGAGGCTTGCTTGCAGAGCGCCTCGAGTGCCTGGTGCAACTTCTCGTGGTCTGGAACGGAGTCGAGCGCGGCCATCAGGAAATCAATCTGTCGATCAAGTTCAAGACCAGTGTCGAGCATCTCAATGGCGGCATCGCCAAGTTGTTCCATGGCACCGACGAACCACTTGTGATCTGGCTTGTCCCAGTTCTTTGGCGGGTCAATGCGAGCGCGAATGGTCATCTGTCCGATGGCCACAACCGGGCAGAGGCGCAGTTGTGAAAGTGGTTCGCGACACATGACAGCAACGGGAATCTCGCGCCGGAGCGCACCGAGGCGGAGTCGTCGCGCATCAGCGCCGACGGTCGGTGGTTGCACCAAGTAGCACCCCGGAGTGAGCGGCATGTCCTCGGTGATGTCAGCCTGCAGGATGGTGAGTTTCTTGTTGCTCAGTGCTTCTTGAATTCGTTGGCGGCGCGCCTCTTGCAGCGGAAGGATCACGCGGGCGAGCAAGCCAAAGTCTTCCTTGCTGCGGGAAATCTCCATCGCTCTGTGCGCGAGGCGTTCGGCCTCGAACCACTGCGACCTGCGCAGCGCCGTCTCTGCGCGCTCCATGATTTCGTCAACCATTTCGTGTCGCGGAGAGGCGTTCATTCAGGGAAGCATAGCCGCGGGCGGGCCGCTGGCGGAACGCCGACACACTCGGGCACACTGGGGCACGCGGGCACGCCGTTGGGCGTGATGGTCAGTCCCGTCGGCTGCGGCGGTCGTCAAGACGCTGGGTTTCAAGGGATCGACCGTGTACGCCGCGCGCTTGCGCATTCACGGCATTCACCAAGATCTCCACAGATCGCACCCCTGGGTACTTGGCCACGAGACCGCTGACCTTCTCGGCATGGCTGCCGCCCCGATCGCGGAAGAGGCGCTTGTACGCCTCCTTCATGGCCTCGATGTCAGTCTCTGTAAATCCGCGGCGCGCCATGGCAATATGGTTATGCCCGCGCACTTCGGCAGGGTTTCCCTCCACGATCATGAAGGGCGGCACATCCATACTGACGCGCGCCATAGCCCCAACGAACGCGCAGGTGCCAATCACCACAAAGTGATGGATGCCCGCGCCGCCGCCGACATTGGCGTTGTCTTGCACAACGGAGTGGCCGGCAAGCATGACATTGTTTGCAAGGATGCAATTGGTTCCCACGATGCAATCGTGTGCGATGTGCACCGTGCCCATGATGAGATTGTCGCTTCCGACACGCGTCCAGCCGCCGCCATTCTCAGTGCCGCGGTGGATGGTGACGTGCTCGCGAAGCTGGTTGCGATCGCCAATCTCGCACCAACTCTTTTCGCCTGTGAACTTCTTGTCTTGCGGCGTGCCACCGATGTAGGCAAACGGAAAGATGGTGTTCTGTCGACCGATTCGGGTGTGCGATTCGACCACCACATTGTTCATGAGAACAGTGCCATCGCCGATGGAAACCTCTGGCCCAACGATGCACCATGGCCCGATTTCGGCGGTGGGCGCGATGCGGGCGCTGGGGTCGATGATGGAGGTGCTATGGATCGGCATGTGAGTGTGGTGGCGATGGTTTACTGGAAATCCTGGTCAACCATCATGAAGCGAATTTCTGCCTCAGCGGCCACCTTCTCGCCAACGAGGGCGCGCGCCTTCACGGCCGCACTGCGGCTCGTTGCGCGCATTGTTTCCACTTCAAGCACCAGTTGGTCGCCTGGAGTGACGGCCTTGCGCAGTTTCACCTTATCAAGTGAGAGAAGTACCGCGACTTTTCCGGTGTGTTCAAGGGTCTGGCTCAGGAGTAGGCCGCCCATCTGCGCGAGCGCCTCCACGATCAGCACGCCGGGCATGATTGGAGTGCCGGGGTAATGGCCTTGGAAGAATGGCTCGTTGATGGTGACATTCTTGACGCCGATGGCGCGACGACCTGGTTCAAGTTCCAGCACTCGGTCGACCAAGAGCATCGGGAATCGGTGCGGCATCAGGCGACCGATGGCACGGGCGTCCATGGCGCGGCCTTCGATCAATTTGCGGGACTGCCGCTCGCGTTGCACGATGCGTAGAAGCTTCATGCCTAACTGGCGATTCAGACCGTGCCCGGAGCGATTGGCAACCACTTGGCATTCCACAATGGTTCCTACGAGCGCAAGGTCGCCGATAGCGTCGAGCATCTTGTGACGCACTGGTTCATCGGGGAAGCGATATTCGTTTTGGATCGGACCTTCGTCGCCGATCACCAAGACATCACGCGGCGTGAGGTGGCGACACAGACCTGCTTGCCAGAGGGCTTCGGCCTCCTCCTTCAAGGAGAAGGTGCGTGCGGGAGCGACTTCAGCAACGTAGTCATCACGCCCTGGATCAAAGCTCCATGCTTGATGCGGAATGCGCGTGGAATTTGCACCGTAGTCGAGGTCGTACATCAGCCGCATACCGCCGGGGCTGTCGGCGGGGATGGCGGCGATTGAAGCGTCACCTTCCTCTACCGATACCGTTTCCATCAACTTAAACATCCGGCGCGGGGCGTCTTGTTCAGCGATGCCGGCGGCGCGGATGGCATCCACAAATGGAAGCGCGCTGCCGTCGCCGCAGGGAAGTTCTGGACCGTGCAACTTCAGCAGCACATTGTCGATGCCGAGCCCGCGTAATGCGGACATGCAGTGTTCGACGGTTTCGATCGTCACGTCTCCGGCCTTGAGCGTGGTGCGCCGCGCGTTTGGAATCACACTTGAGACGAGCGCGGGAATGACCACTGGTCGCTCAAGGTCAGTGCGTTCGAACACGATGCCGTGGTCGGGCGGCGCGGGCAATATGGTGAGCGTGGCCTCACGCCCAAGCATGAGCCCTTTGCCAGTAACCACTGCCGGTGCGGCGACTGTCCGTTGGCGGGGTGCGCCTGCGGGGACACCGCGTGCTGCGTTGCGGGTCGTGGTCATGGTGGAAGCGGTCACTGCGGGCGATACTCGACGCTACTGGTCTTTGAGGAGCTTCAGAAGCGGCTTGGAGAGTTGCGTGAGTTTACGGATCGCGGCTTGCTCTCGCAACGCGGAGCGAATTTCCTGCGCTGGATAGCCGCCCCATGTCTCGCCCGCTGGGATATTGCTCATGAGTGCAGAGCGGGCCGCAATGCGAACGTCGTTTCCAATGGTCAGGTGGGGTCCGATCCCGCAGCCGCCGCCCATATGCACTCGGTCGCCGATCTGGCAGCTTCCAGCGATACCACTGTGACCGCTGACCATACACAGGCGGCCCATTTGCACGTTGTGGCCGACCTGGCAGAGATTGTCAATTTTGGTGCCGGCGCCGATCCGTGTTGCAGCAAATTTGCCGCGGTCGATCATGGAACCGGAGCCGATTTCCACGTCGTCCTCAAGGACAACCGTACCAAGGTGCGGAATGCGCAACACGGTTTGGCCATCGGCGCTTGGTCGGTAGCCGAATCCATCGCCGCCGATGACTGAACTGGCACCAATCACGCAGCGGGCGCCAAGAGTGCAGCGCTCACGGATCACCGCGTTGGCGTGGATGAGCGTGCCGCTTCCAATATGAGCGTCTGGGTAGATGACGGAGTTGGCATGGATCGAAACATCAGTACCGATCACGCAACGTGCGCCGATCACCACGCCGGCTCCGATGCGAGCACCGATGCCGATGATTGCAGTTGGGTCGACCCGTGCACCCGGAGAGATGCCGAGCGCCGGCAGCGACTCGCCGGGGAAGAACAGTTCCAACACCGGGATCATGGCTAGATCGGCGTTGTCGACTTCAATGAGGCTGCGGCGCGCTGGGTCATGCCCGCGCACTTCAATACCGCGGGTGACAATCGCTGTGCCTGCGCTTGAATCCGCCCAGCGGTTTGCATTGATCAAGTCACCGATGAAGGTGAGTTGATCGGTCTCTGCGTCCGCCACGGTTGCAAGCCCGCGCACCGGGCGGTCTGCCGGTCCAAGAAGCGTGCCGCGCACCAATTCGGCAATCGATCCCGAAGTGTGCTGGGCGCTCGTCATGGTTTGGGGGCAGCGTGAGGTGCAGCAATCGCAGCAGGCGCAGCGCCACCGCGGGTCTTGAACT
The DNA here is from genome assembly GCA_947474065.1 of Planctomycetaceae bacterium. Taxonomy (GTDB): domain Bacteria; phylum Planctomycetota; class Phycisphaerae; order Phycisphaerales; family SM1A02; genus UBA966. The sequence goes on along the minus strand of CANJHD010000018.1, from coordinate 19,670 downwards.
CGGCGTTGGCGCGAGCGATTACGGCGTCGGTGATGTCAAGCTCATTATCTGCAAACAGAATGCGGCGCATAGCAAGTTGCTGCCGAGTAGCGGTAAATCCCGCAGGTTCGATCGGCGGGATCGAATCGTTGATGATCACGTAGTCAATCTTGCCTTCCTTAGCGACCGCCGCAGCCGCTTCGCGCACCTTGATGTACAGCGATCGCATGCCACTCGCACGCTCGGCTTCCACCTTCAATTGGCCGAACTGGTCCTGCGCACTCATTGTGCCGATGGCGCCTTCCACCTTCTTGAGTGTGTCGTTGTAGGGCGGTGTGCCAGGCTTGTAACTCTCGAGCTCGGCATTCAGGTCTTGCAACTCGCGGCTCATGCGATCTTTCTCGCCAACCATCTTTTCGCCGAGCGATTTGATGGCTGCTTCGATGGACTTTTGTTCATCAAGCGCAGTGAAGATCCGCTCCACATCGACGCTAGCAACGCGAGAAGGGCGGTCGGGGAATGCGGAAGCGGCGGCCAGCACTGCAACGGCAATGCCAAGGGCGATCGTGGTATTTCTCATGGTATTTGTCATGAAACGGAAACTGTCGTGAGGTTCATGTGCGGGGGAATTCACTTCGCTGCAGGCTTGGCGGCAGGTGCAGCCGGAGCAGGCACGGGCGCAGTGGCATCGCTGGTGGTGGGCTTGTTAGCGGTACCGCGCGCATTGTTCATGCGCACCACCAGTTGGTCGGTGACATCGGTGGACTTCGCTGCAAAGAGGACGCGACGGCGGACGATCTGCTCTTGGGCTTGCGCCTCGAGCGGCGTCTTCGAATCGCGCTGCAATTGAATGTCAGTGACGCCGTCATTGACCATGATGACATCCCAACCATCAGCATCCGCGAGCTTCTGACTCTCCGCGCGGACATTGCGGTACATGCTCTGCCACATCAGGGCGCGCTCGCGGTCGACTTCGATCTTCTTGATCTTTTCCCACTGCTCTGTTTGCAGTTGCTCGAAAGCCAACTTGTCGCGGATGGCCATCCGCTCTTGGTCGTTGGCGGCACCCTCCATGGAGCGAGCCATTTCTTCAACCCCCTTGCGCTTGGCGGTGAATTCGTCCTGAATTTTCTTACCAAGGGCAGTGATCTGCACTTCCCAGTCGCTGCGCTCATTGAGGCGTTCGATCACCTTGACCAAGTCAACGGTGGCGACGCGGGTGGGTGCGGGGGCCATGCGTGCAGAGGCGCCGGCGTTGTACGAGGCGGCAGTCACCATTGCCCCGGCAATTGCCGCGACGAAGATGCCTGCAAAGGTCCTTTGGGTGCTCATCCCGGCAGTGTACGCAGCCGCCGCCACCGATGGCGCATGTCAGAAGGGCAGATCGATGGTAAAGCTAAACACCTGTTCTTCGTCGTTTCGCTGCTTCATGAGGGGGTATGCAAAGTCGAGGGCGATGGGCGCCTGCCCGAACTGCGGAATGAAGATGCGCAGGCCGGCTCCAACACCCACGCGGTACTCCGCGAGCCATGCATCATTGTTCACTGTTCCGCTATCAACGAAGGTAACAACCGATAGGAACTCGCCCATGACTGGGATTTCGTATTGGGCGCCAGCGAAGAATAGGAAGTTGCCACCGATTGGAACATTCGTGTCTTGGGTAGTGAATGTGGCGGGCGGATTGTCGCCAATGATCCGGTTTGATTTTGGACTGACGGTGCGGAAAGCAAAGCCGCGCAGGGTGCGACCTCCGAGATACCAGCGCTCATACACGGGCGCGTCGGTCGAGAAGATGTACGAGGCCTGTGTTCGCAGACGCAGTACTTGCTTGCGTCCCAGAAAGTCTTCGTAGGTCGTGAAGAACTGAGTGATGTTGATACCGACTTGTGGATAGGTGTAATCGCCCCCGAACACGCCGTGGTAGCCCGTCTGCAATTCCACTTGCGAACCACGTCCTGGGCGACTTGGGTTGTCCACTTCGGTCCGGGTGAGTTCCGCAAGTATTGCGCTGTTGTAACTCGGTCCACGCTGCTGCCAGACTTCAACAGGGGTATCAGAATCAAAGTCCGTCAGCGTGACATCTTCCACGCGGGGATTCACTGAGAACGACCAAAAATCGCCAATGCGTGTACTGATTCCGAAGAGCAAACTTGCTCGCTCTTCTTGGTATGAGTCGTAGAAGCGAGTGCGATAATTCAGCGCGGTGTTGCCGCCCCAATCGGTGTCGAAGAGGTGCGGATCGCCGATTGATACGTTGTAGTTGCTGACATCAATACCGGGCGAAATCGCCAAGTTGAATGTCTGCCCGGCGCCGCGGAACGAGCGACCACCGGTAAATTCATCAAAGGTGTTCGGCGTGTCCGCCAAGTCAAAGTTCTGTTGCTTGAGCGAGATCTCGCCGAACAGCCCGGAGTCGGTGCCTGCGCCAACCCCAAAGTTCACGGAGCCAGTCTGCTTCTCTTTGATATCCACTAAGACATCGCGCGTGCCTTTATCTTCGGCATCAGGTGCCTGCGGCGTCACGCGCGGCTCACGAAAGAGTCCGGAGCGGTCGAGGCGCTTCTCGGTGTTCTTGATTTCGCGTCCGTCCATTGGTCGACCGGGTTGGAAGCGGACGAGGCGCCGAACTACTTTGTCGCGCGTTACATAATTGCCTTGCACCTCTACCAATCCGGTTGAGTAAGAGCCGCCCTCGCGGATATTGAGCAGGAGGTCAACCTCTGGGTCCTCACCGACGCGCACCCAGCTATCACCAACGCGGGCATCGATGTAACCCATGACTTGGTACGCCTGCTCGATGGCCGCTTTGGTCTTGTCGATCAGATTGCGTTGAAATGGATCGCCGCGCTGGATGACTGCAAGGTTTCCAACCTGTTCTCGAGTCATGACGCTGGGTGGGTTGCCACCTTCGCCCTTAATGACGATGTTTCGTAGCCGGTATTGGCGTCCTTCTGACACCACAAAGACGATCTTCGCTTCGCGCTGATCGGAGCTCAGTTCGATGCGTTTGTCAACGCGAACGTCTACATGTCCGCGGTCCTTGTAGTAACGGTCAATGGTGGCAACATCCTCCACCAACAGGTCCTCTTCAAGTTCGCCCTTGCGAAACAGAAATACCCACGGCTTAGTCTTGATCTGCGCTTCAAGTTGTTCCGAAGCGAACGCTTGGTTGCCAACGAACTCAATCTCGCGGATACGCACGCGCGGTCCTTCGATGATTTGAAAGAGAAGAAGTCCCTGATCAAGTTTGCTCTCATCCACTTTGACATCAACGAGGTAGTTGCCGCGACCCTTGTACAACTCCTTGATGCGGAACACGGACTGCTCAAGCAAGAAGTCGTCGCGTGGCGCACCGGTGGTCAACGGCACGGCCTTGCGCAACTCTTGATCCGTGATCACATAGTTACCGGCGAAGTCGATGCTGTTGACGATCTGTTGCTCTTCGACGGTGTAGGACACCTCAACGCTGCCGTCTGGAAGGATGGTGGCATCGGCGGACACCTGCCCGAACCGTCCCAGGCGGTATAGAGTGGAGACGTCGTTCTTTACCACCTTCGAATCGAACGGCTGACCGGTGGCAATTCGTAGGTTGTTGCGAATCTCCTGCTCGGTGGCAAGCTTCTTGCCGCGGATCACTACCTTGATGGATGACACTGGTCGGTCAGCGAGCGTTTCGTCTTCAAGATCAAGAGCCCACGCGCGCGCACTGCCAACGAGTGCAATGCAGGCGATCAAGGCCAGCAGCAGGGTGCTGCGCATCACGTCGCCGAAGTGCCCGGGACGGGAGGTCCGGCGGGAAGTTCGTGTGCCAAGGCGATCCATGCGCGAACTGCGAGGATAGTCGCGACGCAATGTCTTCGGCTACCCTTCCCCCGATCATGACTACCGCCAACCTTGCCCGTACACCCTTCCATCACTGGAGCGCCGAACGCGGGGCTCGCTTTGTGGATTTCACCGGCTGGGAGATGCCGATGTCCTACGGCTCGATCATCGACGAGCACCACGCTTGCCGGACGAGTGCGGCGTTCTTTGACGTCAGTCATATGGGTCGACTGCGGATCACTGGTCGCCATGCGCGCAAGTTCCTTGATCGGGTCTGCACGCGGCAGATCATGGGCATGGAACGCGGCACCGTGCGCTATTCGCTGGTGTGCAACGAGCGGGGCGGGGTGCGCGACGATGTCTTGGTCTATTGCTACGAGGAAGACGATTACATGATGGTTGTCAATGCCTCAAACCGCATCAAGATCCTCGATTGGTTCGGGTCCATCAAGGCGCGCGAGAACATGACATTTCAGATGGAAGACATCACCGCGGACACCGCGATGGCTGCCATTCAGGGTCCCAAGGTGATTGAGATCGTGGGAAGTTTCAGCCGGGAGATTCCTACGCTGAAGCGCTACCGTTTCGCCGAAAAGAGCCTGATGATTGCCAAACTTACCGTGAGCCGCACCGGCTATACGGGCGAGGATGGCGTGGAACTTGTCATGGGTTCCACGGTCGCAAAGTTCGTGCTGCCGATGCTGTTGCGTGAGAAAGCCGGCGTTGCGGCACTGGTGCGTCCTGCCGGTCTCGGCGCGCGGGATTCCCTGCGCACGGAGGCATCGATGCCACTCTACGGGCATGAAATCAGCGAAGAGATTGACCCACTGAGCGCTGGTCTCGGGTTTGCGGTCAAACTCGACAAGGGTGACGTGGACACGCGCGAAGGCCGATTCATTGGCCAAGAGGCGTTGTTGAAGATCAAGGCCGACGGCGTGCAGAACAGCCTCGTTGGATTCGAAGTTGAGGGTCGCCGCTCCGCTCGTCAGGGCATGCTGCTGTATCACGGCGGCAAGCATGTTGGTCACGTCACCAGCGGCTGCCTGAGTCCGACGCTCGATAAGGTCATCGCCATGGGCTATGTGCCCGCAGCGATGAGTGCGGTTGGTACTGAATTTGAACTTGATCTTGGCAAGATGAAGACCGCTGCAAAGATCGTCAAGATGCCGTTCTACAACCCGGTTCGAACCAAGACCAGCTGAGTTACCCCTCTGCGCAGGTCAGACGTCAGGTTGAAAGTTTCAAGCGCCTGGTGCTTGCTTACGCTTACGACCCGGGCGAGGCTTCTCAGTGCTTTCAGTTGGCATGTTCTCGCGGAAGAACCGGCTGGGCTTGGGGTCGGTGAGTTGCATCTGCAACTTCTTGAGCGCTTCCACTTCGATCTGTCGAACGCGCTCGCGGGTGAGACCGACTTCCACACCGATCTGCTTGAGGGTCAGTGGTTCCTTGCCTTCAAGGCCGAAACGCAGGCGTAACACGCGTGCATCTCGTTCGTCGATGGAATCAAGGAGCTTGAGGATGGTTGAGAAGTCTTCCTTGCGCTCAACATCATGCTCCGGAGCACGGTTGCGCGTGTCTTCGAAGATGTCGCCGAGATCGGCTCCCTCGCCGTCCTCGCCAGTCGGTGACTGACTCGGAGCGTGGTACGCCTTGACGGCGCGGCGGACAATCAGGAGTTTCTTGACGGGCAGACCCATCGCCGTGGCCAGCTCTTGCAGCGTTGGCTGGCGCCCGAGGCTCTCTTCGAGCTTTCGGTTGGTGTGCTTCCAGCGCGCAATCAATTCCACCATGTAGGCGGGAATATGGATCGGCTGCACTGCATTGATCAGGGTGCGCTTGATGGCCTGCTTGATCCACCAACTTGCGTAGGTGCTGAATCGTGCGCCTTGCGCTGGGTCAAATCCCTCAACGGCCTTGATGAGGCCGATGTTGCCCTCTTCGATCAGATCGGAGAGCGGCAGCCCGCGGTGGGCGTAGTTCTTTGAGATGGAGATCACGAGGCGAAGGTTCGCCTTGATCATCCGATCCTTGGAGCTCAGGCACTCATCATTGATGATGCGCCAGCCCAACACCTTTTCCTCGTCGGGAGTAAGGAGTCGCTCCTCCTTGATTTCGCGGAGGTAGAGCTGAAGTTCGTTTTGGACACTGGTTCGCGCCATACACCCTCGCGATCAGCAGACCAGGTCACGAGCCACACGCTCATGCCGGGGGGTTGCATCGTACGCACCCCATCGACAATCGCAAGGGTCGTGTTTGGCACAAGTCAATATGAATCACAAACTCTTTTTGGAGGACTCGAAATTGTCAGAACCCGAGCAGAAAAACACTGACGGAGGGGCGCCCGAGCAGCCCCAGGGCGGAAGGCCGGATCACAAAAGTGACCAGAAATCACCGCATCCAGATTCTGCAAACGATGGTTCTGTTCGTTCGAGCCCGCATGAGGACACGGCTGCGGGTCCCGAGGTGGACCTCGCCGGGATATTGGGTGGGTGGCCGGTGGGCGGCAACCGACCCACCGTCAGAATGATCAGAACGGCCACCGGGGAGCGTGCAATTCAGGTTCGGCTGGAATTGGGCCTCCTGCAATTTGCGCTGACGGGGCGTCCCGACGGTCGCCGGCCACACGGCGCGGACTCGCTCTTGGACTGGCATCTTGGGCGGATCGAGGCGCACCGCCTACGTACGGGCGGCGAAGATGGCATTCAAATCACGTCCAAAGAGTGTGCTTCGCTGCGTGACGAGGGCGTGCAGGTCTATCACCGATACGTGGCGCTCTTTGCGCTTGAGGAGTACGAAGCCGTGGTTCGCGACACTGGTCGAAATCTCCGGATGTTTGATTTGTGCCGCGACTTCGGAGCAAGTCAGGGCGACCGCACGGTGTTGGAACAGTTCCGACCGTTCGTGGTGATGATGCGTGCGCGCGCAGAGGCAGCCATTGGGCTCGCGGGCGGCGATGCCCGACGGGCACTGTTGGCCGTGGAGCGTGCGCTTGCAGAATTGCGTTCGCACTTTGATGATCACGGTCCGATGGGAGGATTCGATCAATCGAGTGAAGTCACGCTGCTGCGCGGGATGCGCGATGCGTTGGTGCCACGGTTGCCAACAAGTCAGCGTTCAGAATTAGAAGAGCGACTGCGCCGCGCAGTGGACGCAGAGAACTTTGAACTTGCGGCCATCTTGCGCGATGAGCTACGGGCGCTTGAATATTGATGATGGCAACAGGCTTGATCGCAACGCGTTGAAGTTACGCGCAGTGAAAGTCACTCATGTCGCGCAGCCACTTCAAGCATGCTCGCTGCGAACGCTGGACCGCCGAGCGCAGGATCCATCGCCTTGAGTCGTGCAACTTTCGGAGCGATCGCTTCGGTTGAACGGTTCACTCTGTCAAGAATCTGTAGGCGGCGCGCTTGGCATAACCACCACGCGGGGGACTCTTCGCGCACAGTGCGTGCAACTCGTTCGTAGAGCACAAATGCTTCAGTAAGTGCTGCATCGCCGCCGATTCCCCACAGCGATTCTGCGAGGGCCAAGGTCAGATCAGCGCGTTCGCCGCGCGCGGCAATGGCGCGTCGCGCGGCAGCTTGTGCGGAGTCGTGCATGCGTGCGACCACAAATGCGCGCGCCAAGATTTCATCGCGTTCCGGTGTCGGAGGAGCAATGTGCATGGTGGCGTCGGCAAGCCGTGCAATGCGCGCGATTTGTTGTTCGTCGACGGCTGCGGCGGCGACACTTCCTAAGTCAGCAGCAGACATTCTTCGTAAGACGCGCGCGGCGGCATCGGCGGTGCTGTTGGCATCTACTGCTGCGGCATCGGCCACCGTGCGGTCCATTTCAATGGAGCGTGTTGCGAGCACCAAAGCGCGAATGCGTTCTTCAAGCATGCGCTGTCGAACGGCCTCAGGGAGCGCAGTGCCAGGTAGCGGGCGCGCGCGGTCGAGTGCTTCGAGCGCGGCATCGGCGCGCACTTCATCATTGAGGGCGTCAGCGGCCGCAATTGCTAAGTCAGCACGCAACGCTATGTCAGTCACCCCGGAACGATCAGCGCGATCAAGTCCGTCAAGTGCAATTGCCGCGCGTCGCGCTGGTGACTCACGCGTTTCCACCGCGGTGTCGCTTGATAGGACGAGCGCGGACTGTTCCACTCGCCACGCTGCATGGTCTGGATGATCTGGAAACCGCGCAACGGCCGTTGCAAGAACGCGCGCAAACAGCACGGAATCGCCAGTTCCGCGTGCTGCGGCAACAGCTGCATCAATCGCGTGGCGCGAAACCGGTTCCGATGGATACGCCTGCGCAAATTCAAGAAGCGCCGCGGCGCCCTCGGCCGGATGACCAAGCAGCAGTTCCGCGCGACCAAGTTCGAGCATGGCAAGTGTTCGGACACCCGCTTCAAGGGCGGGATCAGCAAGCGCGCCCCGCAGGAGCGCCGTGCCAGCCGAGCGTCCTTCGCTGCTGCCGCTCGCAGCCAACGCGCGTGCCACCCGCACCACGGGATCATCCATGCTGCCTGCATGTTGCGCGATCCGCGCGAGTGCCGCGGCGCGAACAGCGGCCCGACGCGTGGGCGGAGTTGCTGCAACAGCATCAAGCCATCCGCGCCATGCCGGCGCCGGACCAGAAGTGCCGGGAGTGACGGTGCTCGTTGCGTCGGCTGCCGCGCTGCGTGCGAGTCGAAAGTCAAGGTCGCCGAGTAAGAGACGCGAATCATCGTCAAGTGATGCGCCGTATCGGGCGCGGAGACTGTCGAGCGCGCGGCGTCGGCTGCTCGCGTTCGGTGCTGCGTTCTCACTCAGTGCTGCGATCGCAAGAAGTCGGAGCGCGGGCTCCGCGGCGGGGTTAGCAGCGAGTGGCCCAAGCACCGCATCCGCCTCGGCGTGGCGACCAATACGCGTGAGTCCAAGCCCGCAACACGCATCAGCCAAGGTGCGCGCGTTGCCAGAAAGTCCGCCACGCATAGCGGAAAGGCGCAGGGCGGCGCTTTCAATGATGGCAGGCGCGTCAGCTTCTGGAAGCGCTCCGCACCAGCCTGCAAGTACAGCGGCGCAGGCGCGGATGAGCGGAATGCGCTGGGCAAGTTCCACGGAGTCAAGTCGCGCGGTGAGTTCGGGAGTGGCAGTTCCCGCGCTCATTGCGGCGCGCGCGGATCGCTCGGCTGCGCGCGTCCAAGTCAGGGCGTCGCGCAAGAGTGCGGTGCTGCGCTCGCGTTGCGCTGCGGTTGGAATACCAACGATGGTTGTCACGCCGCACGCATCAACACTCAGACCAAGCGTGATGGCATCCTCGGCAGCGTCGGCGAGCCACGCCGCACAACGTGGATCATCTGATTCAAGAAGCGGCGCACGCACGCGCTCAAGTCGCGTCCACGCCGCGGTTGCTGCGGCCGAAGTAGCGAACGTGCGACGCGCATCAATACGCGCTGCGTCCGTTGCCGCTGCGACGGAATCGATACCGCCCGGCACTGGTACTTGCGCAACCCACACCGCTACTGCTATCGCGGTGGCAATCACTGACCAGCCTCGGTTCCGGTGGTGCGTTGTTCGAACCCAACATTTCGGAATCCCGCGGCAACAGCGGCGTCAAGCACCTCTACCGCAATTTCCCACGGGGCATTGTCGGCGGGTGCAATCACCACGGGGAATGCAGGCTCAAACATGCCGTTTGGATGCGCGCTGCCGCGCAATTCATTCGCCATCGCGGTGCGCAATTCACTCGGCGTGAAGGTGCGTCGCAAGGGCGCGCCGGCGACGATTGTTCCATCAACGCGCACTTCAAGGCGCAGTGCTTCGTCCCGCATCGCAAAGGGGTCGAGCGGAATGCTTGGAGGCGTGGGCGCGACAACTTCCGAATGCGCGGCATCCTTTGTAGTCACTGCAACGCGGCGCGAAAGATCCATGGCAATCACGCGCTCATCGGATGCATAACGCGTGGTGGCAATGAAGAACACCAGGAGTTGAAAGACAACATCAATCATCGGCGTCATGTTGGTGCTGATAGCGGCACCGAGCGATCGTCCGCGCAGGCGGCGCGGCGCGCGCCATCCACGGCGTGGTCGATGGCCGACGCGAGCATCCGGAAGTGCAGCCGCCAATGCGTTGAGCGCATCGAGTGCAGTGCGAGCCGCGTGCGCGGACTGGAGCTCGTTGGCCGTCTCAGCCATTGCCGCCTCCGCCAAGGACCACCAGTCGCACGCGGGCGCGCGTGCGGTCGATACCACTTTCAGTCAGCGCGTCGGCAACCGCGGTCATTGCTGGTCGCACCCACGAGTACGCAGTAGCACGGTCAGCGCGAATGTTCACTTCAACGCTTGGTCGGCCCTTCATTGCCTGTGCGATGGCGGCAACCAATTGTTGCAGTCCGGCAGTATCTGCCGTGAAATCGCGCTTTCCTAAGCGGTATCCGGCAGCGCCGCCATCGGTTGCTGGAATGACGTTCACCACAATGCGCTCGGATCCGTCGGGCTGCTTTGCGGTCCCGGATGTTGGTCGCGGTAGTGAGAGGTCAACCATTTCCGCGCTCGTCACTTGGCTGACGAGCACAAAGAACACGATGAGTAGAAACGCCATATCGATGAGCGGCGTCATGTTCGCCTCAAACGATCCCGGTCCTCTGCGATGGATGCGGCTTGCGCGCATTAGGCCTCGGCGCCTTTGTTGCCTGCCTGCATTGCGGCAACCGGCGAGCCAGAGCCGCCCGGACGGAAGCGCATGAGAATCTGCTCTACCTCACGCGCGCCCTCTGAACCAGCAGCATCAATTCGATTGCGAACCACTGCGAACGTACTCAGTGCAGGAATCGCAATGAGTAGTCCCCAGAATGTGGTCACCAACGCCGTGCCGATACCGCCAGCCAATGCCACAGGATCTGCAGTGCCGCCCATCTGCGCGATGGTGAAGAACGCAACGATCATTCCGTAGACCGTTCCAAATAGTCCGATCATTGGCGCAACTTGACCAAAAACGTTGAGTACTTCGATCTTGCGCAGGCGTCGCACCACCAGTTCGTCAGTCATTGATTCCGCAGCCTGCATCATGGCATCATGGCCGGCCGGTGCAGCCAACAGCGCGGCATGGATCACACGCCCGAAGTCGCCACCCTTGGTTCGCGACCACTCAAGCGACTCGGCGAACTGGCCTGAACTCACCATTTTGCGCATCATTTCCACGGCTGATGGCGGCAGCATGTCAGCAACGCGGTTGGCGGTGAAGGCAATCCAAATGAGCGCCACGCTGGCGATACTCATCGCAATCAGCACCCAGATCATGGAGCTGCCGATCCAGTCGACCCGCACGCCGCCGTCTGGCAGCTGATCAAGCGAGATGAAGAAGGCGGTGGCGAACGACGGTCCGGCAGATGCGGGCGCAGCGATACAGCCGGCTGCAATTGCGGAGGCGCTACGGAATGATGTACTTGTCATTTGCTGATGGTTCCTGCAGGCTGGTTGCGTGAGCGCATCGGTGCAAGTCCGAGCGTCGCGCGGTCAAGAAGAAGGTATCCGGTGCTGCCGCCGTGGCGCTCGCCGAGTGCGCGCAGTGCGCCGTCGGCGGATGTTTCCACGAGTTCGACACAGAGAAATGTGGCAATGCGACTGCCGTCGGCGTTCTTTGGGTTCAGTCGATCGGCGGTTGAGAGAAGCGTGGCGTTTGCGCTGCGTGCTGCAGTGCGTAGCGGCGTGGGCGTTCCGCGCGCGATGACGCAAACGGCGTCCGGTTCCAAAGTGCGCCAGACGCGGTCGAGCGCGGCGCCAAGATCGGGCGTGCCGCCGGGTTCGCTGCGCTCGGTGAACCACCGCAGCGCGGCTGCGGTGTTGGCGCGCGTGGCTGAAGCGGGCGTGCCCGGCGCAAGTTCCACGCCGCTACCGCGCGCGATAGCCACCGTGAACTGTTGATTGGGCGTGAGTGCTGCCAGCCGTTGCGCCAGCACGGGCCGCGCAGCCGGCAGTGCGGAGAGCAATCGTCCGCCGCCATCTATAAGAAATGCGACGCGCTGTTTGTCCATTGCAAAGCTCGCCGCGCGAAATCGTTCTGGCAGTGCGCCGCCGAAGCCGAGCGGTCCGTCGAAACGTCCGGCAGCAGTGGCGGTCACTGGTATTGGAGGTGCCAGTCGCTCTAATCGATCGGCGGCAGCGCGTGCGCCTGAGCCTGCGTCGTGTACGCCGCGCGCAGCTGGTCCTTGGTAGACGAGTGCGCCTCCGGGGATCGGTAATTCAGGCGGCGCGGGTGCAATGCCAGCGGGCGGCGGGGGAGTCCACTCGGCAACCAAGATCGGCGGCGCTTCGCGACGCATCGCACGAGCGGCGGTAATGCCCATGGCGACAAGACCAAGTGCAATCAGTGCGTGAACGATGGTGGAAGCAGTAATCGCGACGAATGGGCTACGGGGTGTAACGCCACTTTCAACCGGGCTTTCAAGGCTACTTTCAAGGGTGCGTCCGAGTCCATGATCGGCGTCGGCGCTATCGACAGCGCTATCGAACTTCTCCGCGTCACCACTCATGCCGATGATGACTTGCGCTTCGGGCTGCCGCGCTTGGAGCGACGGAAGATCGCTCGGTCAAGACTCATGGCACCGGGACCTACAAGGAATGCGCCAAGTGCAAGCACAAAGAGTCCGAGTTGCGCGAGGATCAAGTTCTGTTGTTCGGCACCAAGAGTGAACGCGCCCTGCGATTTGATGATCGGCAGGCTCGTCATCACAAAGAGTGCTGCAAGTATCAGTGACATCAGTAGTCCCCAGACTCGGCTGAACAATCCCAACAGCACGCACGCGCCGCCGACAAGTTGGATGCCAGCGACCGCCCATGCGATTTCGATGGGAAACGGAATGCGCGCGCGGTCGACAAGCAACGAGAGTGTGTAGAGCCCGCGCTGAGTGAGTGGCGCGAGTGGGCTTGCGAGTGGGCTTGGGCGTTCGGTCACTGCTGGAACGGTTGCGGGCGTCGACGTGGGCACAATCGGCGCCGACTGTGCCGTTGTGCCGGCTGGCGGAGTGACTGTTGCAGGTTTCGTTCCCGGGAGCGGTGTTGCGGTGCTGGCCGAGTCGGCCATGCCATTGGCACCCGGTCGCGGTGGCGGCAGGGTGGGGGCGGTCTGCCACTCGGCCGATTCAAAGGCTTCGAACCCACGGATGGCGCCGAGCGCAACATCAGACTTCTTTGGATCGGGGTCAGTGATGCCGCGGACGCCGAGTTCGCGCAGCCGTTGCGCGTCGTGGGCGGTGTATTCCACGTCGCGCATCAAATTGTTCCAGCCTTGCGGCAGGAATGCCAGGCACAGGACGATGCGCGCCAAAAGCGGAAGGATGTTCGTGGCGGCGAACTGGCTCGGGCTCATGGGGCGGAGTCTAGGGGCGGGCGGGCTTTGAGGATTGGTCCCCGATCGACCGGGCGCTTCGATTGTCGCGATTCTTGCGAACCTCTACACTTCCGATTCACGCTGCGGGCGTGGCGGAATTGGCAGACGCGCTGGATTTAGGTTCCAGTGGGGCAACCCGTGCAGGTTCAATTCCTGTCGCCCGCATTGATATCTCACTTGACGGACGAATCACCCCTCATGAGCGCACCCGCTACTCGCCGCACATTCGCCATTGACGGTTGGTCGCCTTCGTCGTGGCGTTTGCGATCCACCCTACAGCAGCCGGAATGGCCGGACCGAGAAGAGTTGCGCTCCTCATGCGCGGGATTGGCGCGTTTGCCGCCCTTGGTAACGAGCTTTGAGATTGAAGCGCTACGTGCGCAACTCGCCGAAGCCGCTGCCGGTCAACGCTTCATCCTTCAGGGCGGCGATTGCGCTGAGACATTCGATGGATGCGAGCCCGGCTCGATCGCCGCGCGACTCAAGATTCTCTTGCAGATGAGTTTGGTGCTCGTGCAGGGCGGGCGTCGCCGCGTGACTCGCATTGGTCGGTTTGCTGGTCAATACGCAAAGCCGCGTTCGAGCGATGTGGAGACGCGCGACGGCGTGACACTGCCCGCGTACCGCGGCGATCTTGTGAATGGCCCAGCATTTACTGCAGCTGAGCGTGCGTCTGATCCGCGTCGTCTCGTGCGTGGTCACGAGCGCGCCGCGCTCACGCTGAACTTCATTCGCTCACTTGTCGACGGCGGATTTGCAGACCTTCATCACCCGGAATACTGGGATCTTGATTTCGTCAAGCATTCGCCGCTTGCAGCGGAATACCAAGCGATGGTGGATCAGATCGGCGACGGCCTACGTTTCATGGAGACGCTCGTTGGCGTCAATGTTGCGCAAGTGCATCGCGTTGATTTCTTCACGAGTCATGAAGGTCTTGTGCTTGATTACGAGGAAGCACAAACGCGGCAAGTACCGCATCGCGCTGGCTGGTGGGATTTAAGCACGCACTTCCCGTGGATCGGCGTGCGGACTGCCGACCCCGAAGGCGGTCATGTGGAATTCTTCCGCGGCATTGAAAATCCGGTCGGCGTGAAGGTTGGTCCAAGTACGGACGCCGACGCGTTGTTGCGCACTATCGCGCGTCTCGATCCGTATCAGACTCCTGGTCGCGTTGTGCTGATCACGCGCTTCGGCGCGCATGCGATTGCCGCGCACTTGCCGAAACTTGTGGATGCCGTCAAGGCGAGCGGTCGCCCTGTGGTGTGGATCTGTGATCCCATGCACGGCAATACGGAGACCGTGGTCCCGCAATCGGGCCTCGGCAAGGGCGTTCCGGTCAAGACGCGCAAGTTCGGTCATATTTTGGCGGAAGTGGATCAGGCGTTCGAGATTCACCGCGCCGCGGGCACGTGGCTGGGCGGGATTCATGTGGAACTGACCGGGGAAAATGTCACCGAATGCACTGGCGGCGCGCGCGGGCTGTCCGACGAGATGCTGGCGCAGGCATATCACTCGGCGGTCGACCCGCGCCTCAACTATGAGCAGGCGTTGGAGTTGGCGATGCTGATTGCGCGGCGGATGCGTAAGTAACCGCCGAAAGACTTGCCGATTACTGTGGCCAATCCGGTCTGTGAGAGCGGTTTATTGAGTCTCCGCGCGAAATTCATACAAATAATGGTTCCCTGAGTGATGGTTCGCCGTCCTGTTTTGCGTTCTTAGAGGTAGCCCCTCGAAATCGGGCGGGAGCGCGCATCCATCGTGGCGGGCGGTCTCAGGTTGATTTCGTGCGGGTGAACTCACTCCGGTCAAGGTCTCACACTATGAAGAACATCACAGCCACATTGTCGGTCTCTGCCACCCTGCTCATGGCTTAGCCTGCCTTGTGTGACGTTCTCACCGTTGGACCAGGTGGCACTGCCAACGGCTACCAATACGGTCAGATTTCCGATGCGATCGCCGCCGCTTCTTCAGGCGACACCATCCACGCTGCCGCGCGTTCGGTCTACGGAAGCAACTTCCGATACGACGCATTCGACCTGGGATCTGGTGTCGACGGTCTGGATCTCATCTGGGGCAATTCGCCGGGAGTCATTGAGGTTGATGGCAATTTGAAGGTCGGCGCCAACTCGCGCATGGTCTTTGAGTTGACCGGTACCGACAATTCGCGAGCCTTGACCTCTGGTCGCGTCGATTACGACACCGTCTTGGTGTACGGCAACCTGACCCTGAACGGACTCTTTGCTGTGTCCCTCGGCTCAACCTTTGTGCCCTCCGTCGGCAACCGCTTTGAACTCGCTTCCACCTCCGGGACGATCACTTGGTCCGGCACCCTCGGTCTTCACCTGACCTTGCCGACGTTGACCGCAGGCCAATCATGGTCCACAACCGTCGAGTCCGGCGGTCTGCTTGGCGGGCAGTCGCTCTTCATCACCGTTGTTCCGGCGCCAGGAGCCATGGCTTTGCTCGGCGCAGCCTCCATGATCGGCACCGGTCGCCGCCGCCGCTGAAGCGCAGTTCGCACAGCAAGACGGCTGTCTCCGTAGACTGATCCGTCCATGGCACGGCAGACTCGCAGAGTTGTTATCACCGGTACTGGAACCGTTACGCCCTTTGGCCTCGGCATCAGTGCGCTTTGGAGCGCGCTCTGCGAGGGCAAGAGCAGCATCGGCCCATGTCGCACCTTCGATTTCAGTGGCTTCCCCACGCCGTTCGTTGCGCAGATTGCCGACGAGCTGTTTGACGTGAAGGCAGTGGTGCCGAAATCGCATCGCAAGGCCACCAAGGTCATGTCACGCGATATTGAACTCGCGGTGGGCGCGGCCACTGAGGCGATCAACCACGCAAAGATCATCACCAAGTCACACGAGCAGGAGTCGGTCACGATTCCGCCCGGACGCTTCGGTTGCCATATCGGCGCTGGACTCATTGCCGCTGAAGAGAACGAACTCACCGGCGCACTGGCCTCCGCGCGCGGCGCTGATGGAAAGTTTGACATC
Organism: Planctomycetaceae bacterium; assembly: GCA_947474065.1. Taxonomy (GTDB): domain Bacteria; phylum Planctomycetota; class Phycisphaerae; order Phycisphaerales; family SM1A02; genus UBA966. The sequence goes on along the minus strand of CANJHD010000018.1, from coordinate 3,523 downwards.
AGTCGCTGGGGCAGCGAGGGCATCAAGAACCTGACGCCGCTGTGGATGCTCAAGTATCTGCCCAACATGCTGGCGTGCCACGTGACCATCATTCATGATTGTCAGGGTCCATCCAACACCATCACCTGCGCTGAAGCGAGCAGTCTGCTTTCGATCGGCGAGTCGATGCGTGTGATCGGTCGCGGCGATGCGGATGCATGTATCTCTGGTGGCGCCGAAAGTAAGACCAATCTGATGGGCATGATGCGTCAGCATTACGCCAAGCGTCTCGCTGCAACTGAGCCCGGCGAAGATCCGACGCGCGTTGTGCGGCCATATGCGCCGGACGCCAAGGGTTGCGTGCCGGGCGAGGGTGGTGGTCTCTTGGTGCTTGAAGCCATGGACGCAGCGGCAGCGCGCGGTGCCATGCCGCTTGCTGAATTAGCAGGATTTGGCGCAAGTCAGAGCTTCTGCCCGGACACCCTCGGCGTTGATCCGGAGGCAGACGGCCAGGGAATCGTCGACGCCATTGAGGCCGCACTCGCCGATGCGGGCATGTCGCCCGATGCCATCGATGCCATCATTCCGTTCGGCATGGGTGTCACGCTGGTGGACGCCGCCGAACGAGCCGCGATCCACACGGTGTTTGGCGCGCGCGCTGCGCAGATTCCAATCATCACGCTGACGCCCGCGATCGGTAACTGCGGCGCGGGCAACGGTGCCATTGCAGCAGCGGTTGCCGTGCGCTGCCTGACCGAGCAACGATTGCCAGCCCGCATCAATACCGCTGGTGCCGTTGGTCTTGACGCGAACGCATGCGCCGCGCGCGCCGCGAAACTGAACGCGATTCTTGTCTTCACACCCAGCCTCGGCGGTCAAAACGCCGCGGCCATCATCCGGAGCATCGCATGAGCGCGCCCCGAAACACGGAACTCCCTCGCATTGTTGTCACCGGCACTGGCTGGGTGACGCCACTCGGTCATGACATCGAAGGCGTATGGAAGCGTCTCTTGAATGCCGAGAGCGGCATGGCGCCGATCACTCGCTTTGACGCTCGCACGTTTCCAACCACGTTCGCGGCCGAGGTCACGGATTATGACGTCGCGGGCTTCGTGAAGGATGTAAAGGTGCACGCCACGGCCGGCCTCAATAGTCAATTCGCGCTTGGATCCGCGAGCCAAGCTTGGAAACAGGCTGGTTTCGATGTCGTTCCGCCGCGCAATCCGCGCCGTGTGGGTCTCTACCTCGGAGCAGGCGAGGGCGTTCTTGATGTGGAAAATTATGTTGGCTCGAACATTGATGCATGGGACCCCGCTGCGAACGCCGTTGACGGCGTGAAGTGGGCGAAGGCAGCGCTCGGACGCATGACCCCTGCGCGTGAAATTGAGCAGGAACCAAACATGCCGCTTGCGCACTTGGCGCGCGAGTTCAATCTGCGTGGTCCGGCGTACAACTGCTTGACCGCGTGCGCCGCAAGCACGCAAGCGATCGGTGAGGCCTTCAGCATTCTGCGCCGCGGCGATGCCGACGTCATGATGGCTGGCGGCACGCACACCATGATTCACCTCTTTGGCGTGACGGGCTTCAATCGCTTGACTGCGCTGAGTGAACGCAAGGACGATCCCGCGGAGGCAAGCCGTCCGTTCAGTCTTGATCGTGGTGGCTTCGTGATGGGCGAAGGCAGTGGCATGATCATTCTGGAAACACTTGAGCACGCCGATGCACGCGGCGCAACGCCGCTCGCCGAAATCACTGGCTACGGTTCAAGTTGCGACGCGTACCGCATCACCGACATTCAGCCCGACGGCCGTGGTGCCGCAGTGGCGATGGACGCCGCGCTGCTGCAGGCGGGCATTGACCCGAAGGCGCACGACGCGCAGGGGCGGCCGCCAATTCAGTACATCAGCGCGCACGGAACCGGCACGAAAGAGAACGATTCCATCGAAACCCGCGCGGTAAAGCGCGTGTTTGGTGATATCGCCAAGGAAATCCCCATGAGCTCTATCAAGAGCATGATGGGTCACTTGATCGCCGCTGCTGGCAGTGTGGAGTTCATTACGTGCGTACTTGCTATTCGCGACGGCATCGTGCCGCCGACGCGCAACCTCACTACGCCGGATCCAGAACTCGATCTTGACTATGTGCCCAACGCGGCGCGCCGTGTTTCGGTTGACGTCTGCGTCTCTAACAACTTTGGCTTCGGCGGACAGAACGATTCATTGGTCGTGCGCCGCTTTGTGCGCTGACTGACTGCGGCAGGACACTCCTATGAAACGATCCCGCGCGCGCACTCTCTTCGTCATACTTCTCGTACTCGTTGCAGCGGCTGCAGGCGCCGTGGCCCTCGCGCGCATGACTCCCGCTTGGTGGAGCCCAACGGCGCGCGACGCGGCGGGCGCGCTCGACACGGCGCGTGCGCTTGAGCAGGGGATCGCAAGCGAGACCACCAAAGTCCGTGGCGAAGGCGTGCAGCCATGGAGCGTGCGCGTGCGCGCAGCCGACGTGAACGCGTGGCTCGGTGCGCGGCTTCCGCAGTGGCTTGAGTATGACCAAAGTTTGCCGTGGCCAGAAGGCGTCAAGGGCGTGCAGGCGAAGATCGATGCCGGCGGATTTGCGTTGGCAGCCGACTGGAACGGCTTCGTGATGATCACGCGCTGGGCGATCGAGCCAGGCGCGGAAGGCAAGGACGGCGCGCCCGCCACGCTCCGCGCTGCCGGCACCAGCATCGGCAACCTGCCAATTCCGTTCGCTGCCGGCGTTGGCGCATGGTTCGTGCCGGAGCTTGGCCGAGCGCTCCCCCTCAAGGCCAAACTTGGGGACGGTCGCTTCGTGAAGGTGACCGACGTGGAATTCACCGACGGCGAGGCAATCCTCGATTTCGAGACGCTGCCGCGCAAGTGAGCGATTTGCCGCTTCCTTCAGCGTCCCTGCGGGGTGGCAGCGCACTACACTTTGCCCTCCCATGGCGCAGATCACCATCAACGGCACGTCGTATGACTTCACAAAGGGCGAGAAGATCCTGCAGGTGGCGCTCCGCCACGACGTAGAGATCCCGCACTACTGCTACCACCCGTCGATGTCGATCCCGGCGAGTTGCCGCATCTGCCTTGCAGAAGTGGCGATGCCGAATCCGAAGTCCGGCAAGCTTGAGACCATGGGGCAACTGAAGCCCACGTGCCAGACCGATTGTTCGGACGGCATGGTGGTCACCACCGATAGCCCGCGTTCGATGGCAAACCAGAAGTCGGTGATGGAGTTCCTCCTCATCAACCATCCGGTGGACTGCCCGGTCTGCGACAAGGCCGGCGAGTGCTACCTGCAGGACTACTCCCACGAGTACGGCCGCGGGCAGAGCCGCTTCCTTGAAGAGAAGGTCAAGAATCCGAAGAAGGACATCGGACCGAACATTCTTCTCTACAGTGATCGTTGCATCATGTGCACGCGCTGCGTGCGGTTCACGCGCGAAGTCACTGGTACTGACGAACTGATGGTGGACGGTCGCGGCGATCGCGAGATGATCGACATCTTCCCTGGTAAGCCGCTT
>CANJHD010000017.1 GCA_947474065.1 Planctomycetaceae bacterium | reverse complement strand
TGCGGCTGCGAGCCTTACTTGCGAAGACCGAGACGCTTGATGAGGGTCTGGTACCGATCGCGGTCAGTGCGCGCGAGGTAGGTGAGCAGACGGTTACGGCGACCAACCATGAACAACAGGCCGCGGCGGCCGTGGTGATCCTTGGGGTTTGCCTTGAAGTGGTCCTGCAGCGTGGTGATGCGCTCGCTGAGGATGGCCACTTGGACTTCCGGAGATCCGGTGTCAGTAGCGTGGGTGCGGTTGACGCTGATGACAGCGGCTTTTTTCGTTGCGGAGATCGACATTGCTTCTGGCTTTCCTTGCTTGAATTGAGCCGCGTAGTGTAGTGAATATCCCGCTTAACTCAAGCCGGGGGAGCGATGAGCGTTATCGGGACGGACGAAACCGCCGTATCCTTCGCCTCATCATGGCTGACGCCCCTTCCGCCGCTCCCGCAGGACTTCCAGGGGCGATCGCCCAATTCATCGCTGAAAGCGCCAAGATCGAGCAAGGCGGAGGTCCGTCGGGGATCGAACGGCAGCATCGTCATGGTCGATTGACGGCACGAGAGCGGATCGCGTTGCTTGTGGACCCTGGGACTGCGTTTACGGAACTGGGATTGTTTGCGGCGTGGAACATGTACCGCGAATACGGCGGCGCACCTGCAGCAGGCGTGATCACTGGCATCGGCACGGTGCAGGGACGGCTGGTGATGATCATTGCCAATGACGCCACGGTGAAAGCTGGGGCGTTCTTTCCGATGACCTGCAAGAAGATCATTCGCGCGCAGGTGATTGCCGAGCGGGCTCGTTTGCCACTCTTGTATTTAGTTGACAGTGCTGGTGTGTTCTTGCCGTTGCAAGAAGACGTGTTCCCTGACACGGATGATTTCGGGCGAATTTTCCGCAACAACGCCGTGTTTAGTGCCATGGGCATTCCGCAGTACGCCGCCATCATGGGCAATTGCGTGGCGGGCGGCGGATACTTGCCGGTGCTCTGCGACACACTGTTGATGACCGAGGGAAGCGGTCTGTATCTGGCTGGTCCAGCGCTCGTCAAGGCTGCGATTGGACAAGAGGTTTCCAGCGAAGATTTGGGCGGCGCGGCCATGCATGCGCAGATCTCTGGCACGATTGATTTCCGCGAGAAGGACGATCCGGCATGCATCACGCGATTGCGCAGTTTGCTGCAGGCGAGCCGCGCTGCGTTGCCGACTCCGACACCGGCGGTTGCGTCTGTGCAGCCCTCGCGCGCACCTGCTGAAGTGACTTCCGTGATTCGCGTTGAGCCCGGGCAGCAATACGACATGATGGAGTTGCTCGGGTGCCTTGTCGATGCAAACAGCATGGATGAGTATCGCGCTGAGTATGGTCAGTCGCTCGTCTGCGGTTACGCGCGCATAGGTGGGTTCGCGCTGGGAATTGTTGCGAACCAGAAGAAATTGACGCAGAAGAAGATGGCCGGCGGCAAGGCTGGGCCTTCGGTTGCCACCAACATGCCCGCGGTCATTTATGACGACAGCGCTGATAAGGCTGCGCGCTTCATCATGGATTGCAACCAGCGCAAGATTCCCATCCTCTTTGTGCACGACACCAACGGATTCATGGTTGGTCGCGATAGTGAACAGGGCGGCATCATTCGCTCCGGCGCCAAGATGGTGAACGCGATGGCGAATTGCGTCGTTCCCAAACTCGTCTTGATTGTTGGCGGAAGTTATGGGGCTGGCAACTACGCCATGTGTGGTCGCGCGTTCGATCCGCTCCTGACGCTTGCATGGCCAAATGCCAAGTGCAGTGTGATGGGCGCGGCACAGGCGGCGAGCACACTGCTGCAGATAGATCTTGCGGCGCGCGAACGCAAAGGTGAGAAGATTGACGAGGGCATGCGCGCGCAGTTGCTCGAAGCCATCACGCGCAGTTATTCCGAACAGCAAGACATCAAGTATGCGGCGAGCCGTGGCTGGGTCGACCGAATCATTGATCCGCCGCACACCCGTGATGAGCTGGTGGCCGCGATGCGTGTTGCGTACCAAGCGCCGGTCGAAGCACCGTTTCGCACTGGCGTGCTGCAAACCTAAGGAACGAAGAGGAGCGAGTCATGCGAATCGTGATCGCAACTGGTAACCCGCACAAGGTGGATGAGATCCGTGCAGTGTTGGCGCCGATGGGATTTGCTGTAGTGTCGTTGTCGGAACTTGGGCGACCGGTGCCGGCGGAGCCTGATGAGCCTGGGTCAACATTCGAAGAAAATGCACGAATCAAGGCTCGTTACTACGCGGCGGCACTCGGTGAGGCCGTGCTGGCAGATGACAGCGGGCTAGAAGTGGACGCGCTGCAGGGTGCGCCCGGTGTCCATAGTGCGTACTGGGCTGGGACAGAGGGCTCGCGCGCGGATCGCGACGCGCGCAACAATGCAAAGTTGGTGGGATCGATGCGCGGCATACCAGTGGAGCAGCGCGGCGCTCGATTTGTGTGCACCATGTGTATCGCTACGCCGGACGGCATGGTGCATATCGAAACGCGCGGTGAATTCGACGGCGTAATCGCCGATGAGCCGCGCGGTGTGCATGGATTTGGATACGACCCACACCTTTGGCTTCCGCAGCGTGGCATGACCAGCGCAGAATTGTCGCCGGATGAAAAGAATGCCTTGAGTCATCGTGGACGTGCAGTTCGACGTTTGGCTTATCTGTTGATACACAAACGGATTTCGTGGTAACTGATATGAAGCGCGCGGCAACTATTCCGTTGACGATTCTTCCATTGCCATCACAGCGTTATAGCTGTCACGGGTGCGGAAATTGCTGCCGGGATTTCACAGTGCAGTTGCGCGAGGCGGATTTAGAAAAATTGCGCGCGCAGGCGTGGGAACGTTCGCTTGGCGAAGTCACTGTTGAATTTCGCGGGAAGCGCTTTCTTGCACAGCGACCGGACGGCGCCTGCGTGTTTCTTTTGGAGGATGGAAAGTGCAGAATCCATGCTGAATTTGGCTTAGAAGCCAAGCCTTTGGCATGTCAGTTGTTCCCATTTAACTTTGCTCCCGACACGGGTACCGCGCGGGTTGGCATCAGCTTTGCGTGCGCAAGCGTGTTAGCAAATCAAGGCGCGGCGTTGCCTTCACATATGCGCGAGGTGCGGCGCATGGCAGATGCAGTTCCGGAGTTGACGCCGATTCGGACAATGCTTGATGATGCAACTGAGGCGACTCCAGAGGAACTTCAGTATGTTGCGGATGCGCTCGATAGATGGATTGCGAATGGCGGCATTCCACTTTCTGTTCGCATCGATGGCCTTGCATGGCTTGGTCAGCAACTCTCCGGGGCACGCTTTAGTAAGGTTCGTGGAGCGCGGCTTCAGGAGCTGATGGAGACGCTCGTAGATGCATTGCCGAAGGAGCTTCCGCTGCATTCAGTGCAGCCAGCGACGCGCGCGCAACGGGCGACGCTTCGCCAGGCCGCGTTCTTTCGGCTTGAGGATCCGAAGATCGGCGAACTTCGCCGGGTTGGTCGGGTGCGCGCGATCTTCGGTCAGTACTTGCGCAGTCGCGCATTTGCGAAGGGTGCTGGAATGATGCCTGCGATGGGTGACCGCTGGCCATCGGCAGAGTTCGCGGCAATTGATCGAGTGCGTTCGCTTACGGATTCAAAGGAGTGGCCAGCATGTGAGGAACTCTTGGTGCGGTGGATGCGCGCCACGATCCTGGGCGGTCGCGCGTGGGGAAGCGGGTACTACGGGTGGTCAGTTCCTGCTGGAATTCAGGCATTGGCGTTGAATGTTGCATGCGCATGTTGGCTTGCGCGCGCGCATGCGGCAGCCTTCAGTCGTGCCGAGCCAGCGCTTGAAGACTTGCGAGCTGCGATCGGTCGTGTGGATCGCTCTTGTGGACGCGCTCCGTGGCTTGGTAGCCGTGCCGAAGCAATGCGCATGGGGTTTCTGCGAGTGGATGATGGTCTGCGCCGCGTTGCGACATGCGCGCTCATCAATTCGGCTTGACTGCTAGTTCGCGGCGCCGCATTCGATACCAAGAAATTACGAATGGCAAGGAGATCAGCCCCAGCGGAATGGTGGTGAACATTTCACCCAGACTTTCGAGCAGTGCAAGTTGCTTGAATCCGCCATCCGCGTGCGATACATCGATGCCGCCGCCAGCCATCCAGTTGGCAACAAGGACTGTGGTTGCTTCGCGGAATCCGATGCGTCCAAACGGATTGAGCATCACGGCGATGGCAGCGACGCCGAGCACAGTGACGGTAGCGAAGGACAGGCCAAGGTTGAGTATTTCTGCAGCGCACCACATGCGCACAATCCACAGAAGCACCTCTATCACGCGTAGCACCGTGCCGGCCCAGTAGGTGCTGGGCGTGGTGAGCATGCGCGTCCATTCGCCAAAGCGACGCGCGGCAATCGGCAGATGAGCGACGCGCTGCAGCAGGAATCCGCCGATCGCGAGCGCAACAAGAACGAGTCCCGCCCAACCCAGGCCGGGTATGGGTATCAGCGCCGTGGCGGCGATGACCGCGCCGAGTGAAACCAACACCACGAGCGTTACCGCAATAAACCACGCAGTTGCCTGCATGAATGTCAGTCGATTGGCTAGCAGCGCGTAGGCGTAACGCACCGGAATTCCCAGGCGTACGGGGAAGAAGTTGCTGGTGGCGGTCACGAATGTCAGCCACTGGATTTCCATGAAACCAAGGCGTCGGACTGGAACTAACACCATCCAGAAGAGTGCGCCATCGATGATCAAACTCACCGTTGTTGTGAGTGCGATTCCGAGCACGAGCCATGGGCGTTCGTTCCAGGCCGCACGGACGCTCTCGAGGATTCCTGCGCGGGTTGGATCGGAGGCGACGTCAATGGCCCCTTTCACCACCCACGCCACAAGGGCGAGCCCGACAAGGAATCCAATGGCCTGCATGATGGCGCGCTTTGGCGCAAGGAACCGCTTCATCATGGAACGGAAGCCAGTGAGTTCGATGGGCTGTTCGTTCATGAGTGGGTACTGCTTGTTGCGTGGGGCGGGTTGCGTCGCAGGCGTTCCCGCACGATGACCCATAGGGCGCGCACGCCATCAGTCCAGCGGATCTTTTTGCCTTCAGCGAAGGTACGCGGCGAATACTTTACGGGCACCTCAGCTACGCGGATATGTGCACGCGCCAGTGCGGCAGCAATCTGCGGCTCAATTCCGAAGCGTTCTTCAGAAAGCCAAGGCTGCACGGTGCGAAGTACCGGAATTCGCAGCAACTTGTAGCAGCATTCCATGTCGTGGACGCCAAGCCCAGTGGCTCGGTTGCTTACCCACGTGAGTGTGCGGTTCGCAAAGGCGTGCAGGCGTCGGTAGCCAGTGCGTTCTCTGTTTCCGCCCCAGCGGTTTCCAAATACGGCACCGATGGATGGGTTGGCGAGCGCATCAACGAGCGCACGAAAGTCGGCAGGGTCATATTCAAGATCTGCATCTTGGACAAGCATGGCATCGGCACTGTTAGCCCGGGCGAGTACTGCGCCGAAGCCGGTCATCAGAGCGGCACCTTTGCCTCGGTTGTGCGGATGAATGATGAGTTGCGCTGCGCTGCCGCTCCTTGATGCACACTTCGCCGTCGCTTGCGCTGCATCCGGTCGACTGCCGTCATCAATCATGATCAGCTGAACGGTCCACCCGGCGGGCATTGGTGCTTCGAGTACGCGGCGAACGATCTCCGCGAGGGTTGGTCCCTCATTGAAGACTGGCATCACCACATGGAGAATTGGCATACGTGTGACAGTCCGGCGCTCGATGTCAGGATTGCTGCTCAGGCTTACCGAGCGAGGAGCGCATGCTTGTATCGGCCATGATGTTCTGCATCTTGTAGTAGTCCATCAGGCCCAGATTGCCGCTGCGCAGCGCTTCGCTGATCGCCTTGGGGATCTCTGCTTCGGCAAGTACCACGAGCGCGCGGTTCTTTTCTGCCTCGGCTTGGTGTTCAGCTTCAAGGGCAACAGCCAGCGCTCGGCGTTGCTCGGCTTGTGCTTGGAATCGCTTCGTATCAGCCTCGGCCTGCGCGGTCTGCAGGTTGGCACCGATGTTCTCGCCGACATCGATATCTGCAATATCAATGGACAGAATTTCGAATGCGGTTCCCGAGTCAAGACCCTTGGCGAGCACGGTCTTGGAAATCTTGTCGGGGTTCTCAAGAACGCTCTTGTGATCCTCAGCGCTGCCGATGGTGGAAATAATGCCTTCGCCGACGCGCGCGATGATGGTCTCTTCCGTGGCACCGCCGACGAGCCGCGCGATGTTGGTTCGCACGGTGACGCGGGCGCGCGCCTTCAACTGGATACCGTCCTTCGCCACCGCGTCGATGGTCTGTCGACCGGACTGCACGCTTGGGCAATCAATCACCTTCGGGTCAACGCTGGTCTTGACGGCGTCAAGGATGTCACGCCCGGCGAGATCGATCGCGGTGGCGCGATCCCAGGGCAAGTCGATCTTGGCTTTGTCTGCTGCGATCATCGCGCGCACCACGCGCTCAATGTTTCCACCGGCAAGGAAGTGGCTTTCAAGTTGATCGGAATCGATCTCAAGCCCTGCCTTCTTCGCGGAAATTCTGTTGAATACGATCTCCGTCGGGGAGACTTTGCGCAGGCGCATCATCACCAGTTTCAGAAGGCTGACCGGCGCGCCCGAGAGCCACGCCTGCACTGCTAACTGGATGTACTGGCTGATCACAATCAGCATCACGAAGCCGATGAGACCAACGATGGCGAGCACAACCCAGAAGATGATGTTGAAGTTGCCGCTGAGTGCTGGAACCGGCGCCGATTGCGCAAGTAGGGCAAATCCGTGGCGAGCAGCGTGTTCTGTAGTCATGCGCGGATGTTAGCCGCGCACTCGAACCACCACTCGGTCGCCGCTGGACTCCACAACCGTCACTGGGGCGCCGATATCGATCATCCCCATTTCAGCAGCGGCTTCGATTCGCAATTCCCCAAATCGAACGAACCCGATGGGGCGTAGCGGGGTGAGCGCCACTCCCTCGGTGCCGATGGCGACCGGGGCAATTGCCGGGGTGCTAGGGACCTGGCCATCTGCGTCGCTCTCTGAGTTTCCAAGAACCATCCGGCGCGCAATGGGCGTTCGCGTCCACAACTTGAATCCAAATACGACCGCGAAAGGCGCGCCTGCGGAATAGGCAAGGAGTGCAGCAAAGCCCCAGAGCATTCCGTGCATGAAGAATGCGATGATCGATGCAACGAGGCAACTCGCAGTTGCTACTGCAAGCACGCCACCCGTTGGCACAAAGAGTTCGAGCACTCCGAGCACCACGGCTACTGCAAGAAGTACGAATCCGGCAGCAATCCAAATGGAGGAATCGCCACTTGTAGTTATGTCAGCAAGCAAAGTGATGGCCGCGCAGTAGTTCATTCGTTGACTTCTTCCACCTCAAGAGCGTACGGGGTGGAGCGCACCACCACGATCTGCGCGCCGGAAGCGATGATTGGTCCAATCGCTTGCACATCCATGAGAACGCCCTGAAATTCCGCTTTGCCGACCGGACGGAGTGGCGAAACGGCTATTCCGCGCGTACCCACCGGAACCGCACCGGATGAAAGCGCAAGTATCGATGGGCCCACGCCGCCTGTGGTAGCGCCCAAGATCGCGCCGTGCAGCAGTCGTGATTGCGGCACAACGCGCAGTAGCGCCCACGCAGCGCCGATCGCCAGAATGCCTCCACCAGCGACCACGCCAATAGCGGTAGTGAGATCATCACGACCTTCTGGCGACGAAAGTGGCTCATCGAGGAACCCGGCGACGAGCCCAACCAATATGCATGCGCCGCCGAGGAAGCCCACTACGCCAACGCCAGGAATTAGGAATATCTCAACGAGCACAAGCGCGGCGCCCAAGAGAACCACTAACAACGGCCACCAAGTAGTGACCCCTGCAAAGGCAGGGGCTCCAACGAGCAGCGCGAGTGCCAAGCCGGCTGCGGCTCCGAACCATCCGATTCCGGGCGCGGCAATTTCGATGAGGAATCCGCCAAGAAGTACCACAACCAAGATGAGGCGCACGGGCCAACTCGTCAAGAATCGCACGAGCGCGTCGCCAGCATTCTCATCAAGCCGCTGCTGCGATGTTGCGCCGAAATACGAAGCCAGTTCCCGGTCGGTGCCGACTTCACGATCAGCAAGTCCGAAAGCGATCGCTTCTGGAGCGTAGGTAACGAGTAGCTCTTCTGCGCCATCCACTTGTGCAACGACACGCCACTCCTTCGCCGTTACGGCGGTTAGACGCTCGCGAACCGGCGGGCGGGTCTGTTGATCTTCAACCATGACATCGCGCTCGGCCGCGTTGCTTGGACCATCGTCGGGGCGCCGTCGCAGCGAAAGGTCAACAAATGGAATGGCAGGCGCTCCATCAGCAATCGTGGTCCGTTGTGTGCCTGCTGACCGCATGGTGGGCGGATCGGTTCCGAAGGCTTCGCGATACTCTGGCCTGCCGACAAAAATTCGCGCGCCCCCAGTTGCTTCCGGAGTGACTCGCTCGAGAAGCCATACTTCGTCAGGCGCGCTGACGAATGCGCGAACAAGATTTTCGTCGTAGCCGCGCCGCCGGGCGCTATCGACCACCTCGGCGAGTACCGGAGCTTCCATCTTGGCGCGCTCGGCGGTTGGTAGCGGCTGCAATCCCATGCCGGGAAGGACGGCAATCGGTGCAGCATCACCAAACGCAGCGCCAGGAGAAACGATGATCCCGCGGCAGGCAAGCGCGATGATTGCACCCGCGCTGTACGCCTTGGTATGTACCCACGCCCACACCGGCAGCGGTGCGCGATCCTTCAGGAAGAGGCACAGTTCAAGAGTGGCATACATGTCGCCGCCAGGTGTGTCGATCTCAAGGACGGCAGCGTTGAATCCACTCGCGGCGGCTTCGTTGATCCGCCGCTCGACGCTGCTTCGCGTGATGGCATCAATTTCGCCATGCACAGTTATCACCGCGAGTCGCGTTGCCTGGCGCCATGCAGGGACCGCAACCGCATCTGCAGGTGCCTGCGCGCGCACTGCCGGGGCAAGGAGAGCCACGAGTACCAGGATCGTCGTTGCGATCAACCGTCGGTGAATTGCTTCCCCTGAGTGCTGCATGAGATTTGTACAGGATATCCCGCCCAAAAAGCACCGCGGCCGGCGTTGATTGCCGGCCGCGGGAAAGGTCAAATTCGATGCAGCCATCAGTCCCAGGTAACGAAATCTGAGCCGCTGTAGATGTCGAGCGTCGTTGTACCGGTTGCAGTGGTGTTTGCCGACGTCTTCTGAATCCATAGGACGCTGTCAACATTCTTCTTGCCGCCGGTCTGGCAGCCAGTGTCGTTCTTGAAGATGTTGTCCTGCGAGAGGGTGCTGATCACCAAGTCTGCCGGTCCACCGCTGCAGGCGGCCTGGTTGAGTGGCTTGACATTTTCTGGGTACGAGGTACGACCGTAGTCAACGTGGTTGTCGTTGTAACAGAGGTTGCCGTCCCACTCCTTGGTACCGCCGTGAATCAGCAGCGTCTTGGAGTTGGTGTAGTCGTCGCCAGTCACGGCGCCGGACTTGGGGCCACGGTTTCCGAGAATGGCGAAGCGCGAGTTGCCGGAATTCTTCCACTCCGTCTTGCGGCGCGCCGCGGGGTCAATCGGCATGGATGCATAAGACGTATTGCTCTGCACTAGCAGGTCGGCCTTGAAGCCCGTTCCCGCTCCCGGATCCCAGTAAACATCGTTCGCTGGCTTAATCTGGTTCATGTTGTATGTAGAGCACGGAACAACCTTAGCGCTGACCTCGGCGGGTGACACCAAGATCTGCGCATTGACGTATCCACGACCAATCATGGCGCCGTGCAAGTTGGCGTGATTATTCTGAATCTCGTCAATATCGCCGCGACCGGGCACTCCCCCGGAGCGGTTGATTTCGCCAGGCAGCGGCAATATGCCCTGCGAGTCATTGGCTGCAGTGAGCCAGCCTTGGTGAATCTGCTTGACTTGGGTTGCATCCTTGACCTGGCGAGCCGTAGCGCGAGCCTTGGCAAGTGCCGGGAGCAGGAGGCCCAGAAGCAGTGCGATGATCGCCATCACGACGAGCAGTTCGACGAGGGTGAAGCCCTTGTTGTGGTTGCGGTTCTTCATGTAAGTATTTCTCATGTCAGGGTGTTGGTAATTGAAAATACGGGTGGAGTTGAATCACTGATTGTCAAGCTTGTCATATGACGGGATGGCTATCCATTTTGTTACCCCGTTCGGGCAGATTCCAAGCATCGTGTCGCCACCGGCCCATGGCTGTGGTGCATTACTAGTGTTGACATCGAGGCAGCCGTTGCCTGTGAATTCAGCCGGCACGGTGCCGCCGCAAGCGAAGAGATTGTCCTTTGTTAGGTTTCCGCCGTTGTAGGTGCCGCACTCGTAGAAGACGCCGTCTGGGCGGAAGGTTTCCACAAACTCCATGTGCGTGTCGCCGAAGCAAATATTGCCTTCCCAACTCTTCTGGGGTCCGTGTAGGCGCAGGGTTGGACTCTGCTCGTATTCGTCACCAGTGACTACGCCGTTCTTGCAGCCACGGGTCGACATGTGCGGCTTGCCGGAGTCCAAGTTGTTACGCCAATGCTGCTGCTTGCGCAGACCGCAGAGGATCAGTGTTGTGAATGACACGTTGCACTCGTTGGTGCCGACTGTGCCATCGATCTTCGCCTGCAGATTGGGATCCCAATAACTGTCTGTTGCGGGGCGGTAGGCAGCGTAGTTGTAGTTGGTGTACGCCTTGACGATTGGGTTGCATTCGGTGGCGCCGAACAGGATGTCTGTATTGAAGAGTTGCTGGGCAACGCACGCGGAATACAAGTTCTGCGTCTTGTTCTGAGCGAAGTCCTCGTCGCCTTCGCCGGGGATCTGCGCACCGCCGTAGGCCAGGCGATTGATGAGGCCAGGCGTGGGCATCCTGCCACCCCTGGTCTCGTTGGCTCGACCAATCATCGCGGTGTGGATCTGCTTGATCTGGTTTGAGTCCTTGACGGTCTTAGCGGTCTGCTGCGCCTTGGCCAGGGCCGGGAGCAGGAGACCAACCAGCAGGGCGATGATGGCCACGACCACCAGCAACTCAACGAGCGTGAATGCGCGCTTCTTCATGTTCAGTGACTCCTAAATGAGACGATTCGGAGAGAGCAACCACTTGAATAACCAACCGCTCGCACGAGCGAGTTCTGATGCCAACAAGGCATCTACAAAGCAACTTCAGAATGCGCGTTGGGGCTGGCGCCTGTGCTATGACCGCCGAGAGTCCGAATCGCGATATGCGATCCGAAACGCGATCGCAACGCGATCGTTGGGCGGGGTGGCTCAGGCGTCTGGGGATGCCGTCGGGACACTCAGGTCCGGCGGTGCGGGGCACCTCTCATGCGGCGCAGGTATGGCATCAGTTCATGTTCCGTAAAGTCCGTCACACATTGTGAGGGACCGTTCTGCGAGGCAGAACGCGGGGGATGCCGCAGTCGAGAGGTAAGCGCTTTGTGCTCCAGGCGCGTCGGGATGTCGAGCAGGCGAGGCAATCGCTCCGTCTGTCCAGGAGAAAGATACGGCGGTCTGCCCCCAAGTGTTGGCAAGTCCTCGATCTGAATTGCGAGAATTTTCCAATAGCTGGTTCCAATAAGTACCTCGCCCCGCCATCCGTGTCCCTCATTAGGATGCCCACATGACATTCGAACAGCAACTCGCCACTCTTGGATTGACCCTGCCTGCCGCCCCCAAGCCCGTTGCCGCCTACATCCCGGCGGTTCGCACTGGGAATCTGATCTACGTGTCCGGGCAACTTCCCATGAAGGATGGTCAGCTCATGGCAACGGGACCAGTGCCTTCGGTTTGTTCGTTCGAGGCTGCGCAGGCAGCCGCGCGACAGTGCGTGCTGAACGGACTTGCAGTGATTGGCGACCAGATCGGCGGCGACTTTTCGCGCGTCGTCCGGATTGTGCGCGTTGGCGTATTCGTGCAATCAGACAATGGTTGGACGGATCAGCCGAAGGTTGCCAACGGCGGCAGCGAACTACTGCAGCAACTCTTTGGCGAGGCTGGCCGACATGCGCGCGCAGCGGTCGGCACGAACGCGCTCCCATTGGGCGCGAGCGTGGAGATCGAATTGCTTGTTGAGGTGCGCTAACGCTCAGTCTGCGGCTGAAATGAAACGCCGTGGCTCAGGCCCGGGCCTCGCCCTAGCCCAAGCCTAGCCCGCTTACTTCCCGCCGCGCATGTTGAGCGCGAGAAGTAGCAGGTTGCCGATCACGCTGACTGCGAGCAGAGCGAGGACAATGATTCCCACTGGTGTTGACCATGGGCTCGGTGCTCGTGGCATGGAGGCGATTGCCACTTCGTCTCCTGTGGTACCCAGCGAATCCATTCCGGAAATGGGGCTATCGAGCTTCGGGCGCGCGTGCACTGGAGCATCACCGGCAGCCACAAGATCGAGATCTTCAATCAGGTCTCCAGCGGAGTGGTATCGCTCGCGCTGATCCTTTGCCATCATCATCTCAATGATCATGGAGAGCCCGCCGGAGAGATTGGTAGCAATCTGATCGGGGGGAACGAGTTGCTCGCGCAGATGCTTCTGCATCACATCTTTCGGGGCAGTGCCATCGAAAGGAACGCGCCCCGTCACCATGTGGTAGAGCGTGGCACCGAGACCATAGATATCGGTGGCTGGCGTCACATCGCGCGCGCGGATTTGTTCCGGCGAGATGTAGTACGGGGTACCGAAGATTTTGCCTTTTTCCTCAGTAATAGCGGCGGAGTCATCGCCTGCGCGTGCCAAGCCGAGGTCAGCCAACTTCACAACGCCGGCCTTATTGATCATGAGATTCTTCGGCTTCACGTCGCGGTGAATGAATCCCTTTTCATGCGCATGCTTGAGCGCACTGGCGGCCTGCCGAGCGATATGAATTGCTTCCACCTCTGGAATGCGCCGCTTCACTTGGATGCGGTCGAACACGGTGTCTCCGTCGATGTACTCCATCACAAAGAAGTACTCGCCGCCCGGGGCGCGACCGACGTCGTATGCCGCCACGATGTTTGGATCGTTCAGTTTGGCAGCAGCCTTGCCTTCTTTATAGAAGCGGTCGATGTACTGCGCATCAGAGGCGAACTTCTTGGGCAATAGTTTGATGGCAACCAATCGGTCGAGGCTGAGCTGCTTAGCGAGTACGACGGTGCCCATTGCGCCGGCGCCGAGCTTCTTCATGACTTCGTAGCCAGGAATGGAAAGGGCGGCGGTGACGGGCGGTCCAGCCATGCTTGATCCGGACTTTGAGGATGGGTCGCTGTCCTCACCGATCCAGCCGCGGAGTGTTTCGATCTGCTCGGTCGTGAGTACGCCGCGACCAGTGAAGACGCGCACAAATTGTGCCGCGCGTTCTTCCTTGGGAATTTGCTTGAGCACTTCGAACGCCGCAAGTACTTGGTCGCGCGTTGCCAATCCGCGCTCTACAGCAGCGCGGCCGATGAGTGTCTCTATGGAATGCTTGGCATTGGCACCAGACATAGTGGTGCCGAGTCGTGCGCGCTCAGCGGAGTCCGGCGTACTGGTTGGCTTTTGTGGTGAGTCGGACATCGTCAAACAATTCGCGGTCTGTGCAGTGGGGTTCCTGCCGGGGTGCGAACTATACTTGTATTTCCTTGCGCACCGCGCAGGGTCGACCCATGCACCCACCGCCCGGACGCATCCTCATGGTGGGACCGAACTCCCTAAAGAATGTCTGCCGGGCAGTACCTGTGTTGACCTCGCTGCGCGCCGAGTGTGGGGATGCTCAGATTGACTGGATTATTCAAGAATCACTCATGGATGCCGTTCGCGCGCATCCCATGCTTGATGCAGCGATTCCTTGTCCGGCACGCGTGGCGCGGTCGGTTTGGAATCCTTCGCAGTTGGCCGTGGAGTTTCGTTGGATGAACAGTGCGCTGCGGCGTCCAAGTTACGACCGAGTGGTTGACGTGCACGGAACGGCATTTAGTCGATTGTGTTCGTGGTGGACACGCGCGCCGCAGCGGCTTGGGGCGCCGGATGTACGGAGCGCTCCTGTGCGTGATGCGCGATTGTTTGTTGCAACTGATGACACCGAACGTTGGCTTGATGCGCGCGCAGGCTTAGGACTGCACGGCCGCTACGCGATATTTTCACCATATTCGCGCTGGAAATCCAAGCGTTGGCCGTCGGAGCGTTGGCATGTACTGGCCGCTGAGGTGCTCGATAGCGACATCGAAACGATTGCGTTCGTTGGATTGGAAGGCGAGCAGGACGCCGTACGTGCTTTCATGCCAGCGGACTCTGCATTGCGTGTGCGCTGCGTCAATGTGTGCGGGTGCACGGACGTTGGAGCGCTGCTCGCGGCGACCGCGAGTGCTTCGCTGGTGATTTCCATTGATTCCGCTCCGCTCCATGTAGCTGCTGGGCTCGGCACGCCGTGTGTTGGGATGTTTGGCCCAACGGATCCGCGCCGAAGCGGATTCTTGGGCGAAGCGCGCTGGGCATTACAGGGTGATTTCGCCGAGTGCGAGCCTCCGCTTCACTATCGCGACCGCCGTCTCGATGATCGATTGATGCGCCGCGTGGCTGTGGACAGAGTGGCAGCACGCGCGCATGCAGCGCTTCAATGCACCGACTGCATGGCGGTGAGCGCGTGAGCACAGCCGATGTTGCAGATTCGGCCGACGCGATGCACGCCGCAGATGTCATTTTGGCGAGTGGCTCGCCTCGTCGGCGCGAGTTGCTTACCGCTGCTGGTGTTCCATTCATCATTATGGTTCCCGCGATTGATGACGCTGATGCACCAGCTGACGGGCGCGATCCAGAACGATTTGTCATGAGTTTGGCTTGGTTCAAGGCGAGGCAGGTTCTTGCAGATGCGGTCGCTCGCTTTGCAAGTGGCGGTCCGCGCTGGATACTTGCAGCGGACACCATGTGCGTTGCTGGCGGTGCAGTGATCGGCAAGCCGCATGACGCACTTGAGGCCGAGCGCATGGTGCGCAGCTTTGTTGGTGGCGCACACGATGTCGTCACCGGGATGTGTGTGCTCGACCGGCGCTCTGGTGATCGACGGATCTTTGCGGACACGGCGCGTGTGGAACTTGGGGAACTTTCCGATGCTGCAATCGCTGATTATGCGGCGAGCGGCGCATGGCGAGGCAAGGCTGGCGGATACAACTACGCTGAGCGGTTGGCAGCTGGCTGGCCACTCAACTGCGCAGGCGACCCAGAAACAGTCATGGGTCTACCAACCCGATTGGTCCTTCCCGCGCTTGGAATTGCAGGTGCATCATGAATCAACCCGAGCACACTGCGGATACTGCGACAACTTCAGTGAGCGTTGCCAAGAGTGCGGCCGCCACGTCTTCGGCGAATGCCGCAGGGCCACTTCATTCGGCGCTTGCGCCGTTTGCTCATGTTGCTGCATTTGCTTACGGAATGGCTGTTCGTGCTCGCAATTCACTCTGGGATGTGAATCTTCGAACACCGACGCGCATAGGAATTCCGGTGATCAGTGTTGGCAATGTTTCGGTCGGTGGCACTGGAAAGACCCCCTTTGTTCGTTGGTGCGTTGAAGCATTGCAGGCAACCGGGAATCATCCTGTGATTGCGCTGCGTGGCTACGGAACGTGTGATGGAATCTCTGACGAAGCCGAAGAGTTTCGAGTCATGCTTCCTGGAGTACCCGTGGCTGTTGGCGCAGATCGAATCGCATCGATTGCGCGTATGCGTGTTGCACATCCGACAATCGATTGTGCAGTTCTCGACGACGCGTTTCAGCATCGACAGATTGCCCGAGACCTTGACATTGTGCTTGTTGATGCAGGTCGCCCTGCGATCAACGGAGCACTGCTTCCTGCAGGGTGGCTTCGCGAACCATCGGTTGCGCTGCGCCGGGCAAGCATGGTGATTGTGACGCGCGCAACACATATTGACTCCGCGCTCTCAGCGCAGATTGAGCGGCTGCACGGAGCACCGCCCGCAGCGTGGACGCGCCACGCCTGGATGCGCATTGAGCGATTCGGTGCCGGCGGTCGGGACATGCCATTGGCGGCGCTAGATGGCGCGCACTTGGTGGTGGCCACGGCACTGGCACGACCCGATGCATTCGTTGCTGATGTGGCAGCGCACGGTGGGCGCATTGCGGGTGATTTCCGGTTTCGCGACCACCACGCATTTACTGCGGAGGATGTGGAGAAGATTGCAACGCGCGCCCGAGCCAAGGGAGCGGCGGTCATCTGCTCGGGGAAGGATTGGGCGAAGCTCTCACGCCTTGTTCGCGAGCCAGCCGGGGTCGAATGGCTCGTTGTAAGGGTTGGGATGGAGTTTTTGGCCGGGGAAGCGGCTGTTCGGGCGGCTCTCGTTGGCGTCTCGCCACGGCCATGAGGCTTATAACTATCCCGATTCATGACCGATCGGGGGACAGTTTGTCAAGTAGTAATCCTCGCAACCCTTTAGTCAGCGGACACTTGCACCTTGCACGCGCCTTGACTCAGATGTCCGTGCGCCGCATACTGTGTCAACTCGTTGGGCGATGAAGCCCCGGGACCGCATTCACTCAGGAGCAACTCATGTCCACGGTCACCAAGAAGGAACTGATTGAACGGCTTGCCGAACAGTCAGGGCTGAAGAGACAAGATGTTCGCCAAGTGGTTCAGGGATTTCTTGATGAAGTCATCAATGAATTGGGCAAAGGCAATCGGCTTGAGTTCCGCGACTTTGGAATCTTCGATGTGCGCGAGCGCGCCGAGCGAGTTGCTCAGAATCCAAAGACGCTTGAGCGCGTGATGGTGCCTGCCAAGCGAACGGCACGCTTCCGCGTTGGACGATTGATGAAGCAGTGTGTCGACCAAGAGTCAGCAGTCCCTGTGCTTGCTGGAAGCGCTTCCGGAGCTGAGTGATCCGACGCGCATCGCGCGGTCAAACGCGCAACTGAGGAGCAGCAGGCATGGAAGATCAGTCAGGTTTCAACGGTCGCACAGGCGATCGTTCCTCTCGTCGCCGCGATGCGGTACGCAGAACGGTTTCCGACCCCACTGAGGTGGCGCGGCTCTTCTCGGCGTTGCCCCCGGCAGCTCCTGAGGCAGAGATGAGTTTGTTGGGCGCGATGATCGTCGATCCAAAGATGATCGCTGATGTCATTGGAATTGTTAGTCAGCCTGATGACTTTGCGAAGGCGGGGCACGGCACAATCTTTCAGCACATGGTGGCGCTTTACGACGCCACGGCCACCATGGAAATTGTTTCGCTGGTGCAGCGCCTCAAGGATCACGGGGTTCTTGATGATGTCGGCGGCGCTTCGTACTTGATGGACTTGGCTGAAGGCGTGGCCACCGCTGCCAATGCTGCGGAATACGCGCGCATTGTTCGCGAGAAGGCCACACTGCGGGAACTCATTCGCGCCGCGGGCGAGATCTTGGTTGATGCACATCAGTCGCGTCAAGATCCAGTCATCACGCTTGGCGAAGCAGAGTCGCGCATCTTTGCGATCGCACAGCGCCGCGAAGCGCGCGCCGCTTCCACTTTGCGGGAATTGCTAGACGAAACCATCCGAACGCTCGAGCAGAATGAAGGCAAGCACGTCACTGGCGTGCCGACCGGCTTTGATGAACTTGATGAGATGCTCAGTGGACTTCAGCGCGGCGAGATGATTATTTTGGCGGCGCGCCCATCCATGGGTAAGACAGCATTCGCTCTCAATATGGCGGAGAACATGGCGGCTGCTTCGAATGGTGTTGCATTCTTTAGTTTGGAAATGGGTAAGCAGCAACTAGTGCAGCGCATCTTGTGCGCCAAGGGTGGCGTGGACGGGCAGAAACTTCGTAAAAACATGCTTTCCCGCGAGGAATGGCGCCGCATCATGGGCGCGTGCGGAAGTCTGAAGGATTCGCCTATTTTCATCGATGACACGCCCGGTCTGACGCTCCTGCAAATGCGCTCCAAGGCGCGGCGCATGAAGGAGAAGCATGGCATCGGCGCGGTGGTGATTGACTACCTGCAGCTGATGAGCTCCGGAACGCGCGTTGAGAGTCGCCAGGTGGAAGTAAGTGAAATTTCCCGTGGCGTGAAGGCAATGGCGCGCGAACTCGATGTTCCGGTTGTCTGCCTGAGCCAGCTGAATCGCCAGGCGGAAGGTCGCGAGGGTCATCGACCGCGTATGAGCGATCTTCGTGAGTCAGGATCTATTGAGCAGGACGCGGACGTGGTGATGATGCTGCACCGTGAGGCCTACTATCACAAGTCCGATCCCAACTGGGTCGAAGCGAATCAGTCAAAGGCGAATGTTGCGGAGGTCATTGTTGCCAAGCAGCGAAACGGACCGACCGGGACCGTCGAACTCCTGTGGGACAGCAGTTCCACCGCATTCCGCAATCTGGTTCAGCATGGATCTGCGCGGGGCGTCGAGTATGCGGGTCGTTCGGACTCGTCCCCGGACTACGGAGATATGACCGGGTGACGGAACCTGATGCAAGGGAGCGGCAGGGAGCGCGTTCATCCCCGGCAATGCCAGAGGATGGTCCAGTATCAGCGGCAGTTCTTGCTCGTGCCGCGCGCGGCGAGGAAGATGCTTGGCGAATTCTCGTGGGCGAGTACTCCGGTCGTGTGTACGGGTTGCTTCGCTCGCAGGGCGCGGGTCCAGAACTTGCAGAAGAGATCACGCAGTCTGTCTTTTGCACAATTGCAGCCAAATTAGTTGATTATGTTGAGGGGGGGCGCTTCGAGAGTTGGTTGTTTCGAATAGCCATGAATCGTCTGCGAGACGATGCACGCCGTAAGCGTCGTCACGCCAAGCCAGCCGGCGCAAATGAGGTACTTGAGGGACTCGCGGGAGCGGCTCCGGATCCGAATTCGGGTCGTGCCCAGCCGGAAGAACTTGGAGCGCTCCGGGCGGCGGTGGAGCGGCTTTCCGATTCTGACCGCGAGGTCATCGATCTGCGCCACGTGGGCGGTATGAGCTTCAAAGAGATGGCGGTGCACCTTGGGGAGCCGCTCGGCACCCTGTTGGCGCGGCACCACCGGGCGCTGGCCAAATTGCGTGGATTGTTGGAGGGAACGGCCGCCGAGGCGGCTCGATCAGGGGAAAGGCGTCCGTAAATGTTCGTATCGACAGTGATTTACCGGATTATCCGACCTGCGGGACTGCCCGCCGTGCAATGCGCCCCCATTGGCGGGCGTTCGATAGGAGGAACAAGCAATGAGTGACATTCACAACGATTCCCATGACCTGCTCACTGACGACGCACTTCGCGCCATCGCAACTCGACTTGAGTTGTCTGCCGCGTCGTACGGTCAGGAGCGTCCCGGTTTGGCTGATCGAGTCTTTGCGCGCAGTGTCACGGAGTTGCGCGCAGAGCAATTGCCCGCGACATTCCAGTTTGTAGGCGAGCGGACACGTCGCTGGGCGCTTGCGGCGGCAGCAATTGTTGTGCTCGCTGGATCTGTTGCGATCTTTGTCTTTGGTGGCACGCCGCGTCGCGCGCCCAACATCATGACTGCTCGCGCGGTTGAGCTCACGCCGATGGGCGGATCGGAAGCATTGCTCGTGGCGTTCATTGATGGAGATACCGCGCTTGGCTCGTCTGATGGCGGAAGCGCGTTCGATGCGAGTGCGATTGGTTTGACAACCGGGCGCTCTGTGAATGATGTGACCGTTGAACTTGATGAGTTGCTCGCTGCTGGGGGCAAGCGATGAGCCGAGTAGTGGGTATGGTGAACGGCTTCCGCAATCCGTGCGCATCACTATTTCTTGTTACCGCTGTCTGCGCTGCGATCACTTGCGGCGGCATGGCGGCAACGGATGACAGCACTGCCGTCGCGAAGGATGGCGCAGCGCAGAAGCAGGCAAGTGCGCCCGCCGCGAAGCAGGTGGACAAGCAAGGTGATAAACCCGGGGCAAAGTCAGGCGGCGAGCCCGGTGAGCCACGTCGCGGCGATGCCATGCGATGGCGTCCCGATGGCCCGATGCCCCCGGAAATGATTGACCGCGTGATCGCTGTGGCGCGGGATGTTTCTCCGGAACTCGCCGCGCAGTTGGAAGAACGGCGCACCATGGCTCCGGATGAAATGTCGCAGGCGATGCGCCAGAGCGCGCGGCGCTTGGTGGCTTTGGCAGTCATCAAAGAGCGAAATCCCAATCTGTATGCCATTCGAGTTGAAGATGTGCGGTTACAGCTTGAGTTGCGCACTCTTGGTGACGCGTACCGCGCGGCTCAGGAGGCGGGCGATGCATCCAAGGCTGCCGCGCTCGGCGTGCAGATTGCAGCCAAGGTTCGTGCGCAGGTGGACATTGACCTGAAAGCGCGCGCCCAAGAGTTGATCGCGCTTGATGAGCAGATGAAGGCCATGCGCGATGATTTGGTTCAAGAGCAGCGTGGCACCGATGCACGCGTTGCTGAACGCATTGACGCCGTGAAGAAGGGTCAACCTATTCAGGAACGTGGCATGTTTGGCGAGGGTGGTTCGGGCGGTGCCGGCGGCGAGCGCCGTGGCAAGTCGCGTCCAGAGCAACCCGCAGCCGCAAATCCCTGACAGCCGTAGACTGCGGGCGTGGAACTTTCGCAGCGTCGCTGGGCTCGCTTTGGTTGGTTGACGATCGCCTTTGTGGTGGGCTTGTGCGTGTTCTCTGCACCGTGGAGTTTCGGTTCGGTGCGTGTGGGAACCATTGATGCACCGCGCTATGCAGCCTCGAATCTTGAATTGAATTTGCTGCCGCCGTACTGGCATTCGTTGTCAGTTGATGATGCAGCTCGCATTGAACGCAACGCTGCGGGCACCGCGTACGTGCCGGGGCGTGTCCTCGGTACGGATGCGCTTGGGCGCGACGTGCTTGCGCGCGTGTTAGCGGGCGGCATCTTTAGTATGGCGGTTGGGTTGTCTGCAGCCGCTGTGGCAGTAGTGATTGGCACATTGTGGGGATCGCTCGCAGGATTTGCGGGCGGGCGGATTGACGCATTACTCATGCGCACGGTGGATGTGCTGTACGGTCTGCCTTCGATCTTGTTGGTGGTGTTGCTTGCGGTTGCGGTCGAAGGAATTGTCGGCCGTGTCGGCAGCAAATTGTCACCAGGGGTGTCGCAATTGGTTGGCCTTGCAGTGCTTTTGGTGGCGATCGGAGGCACGAGTTGGCTGACGATGTCGCGCGTGATCCGCGGGCAAGTGCTGAGCCTGCGCGCGCAGCCATTCATGGAGTCATGCCGCGCCGTGGGAGTGCCGCCGATGCGACAGTTCCGCGTGCACGTATTGCCGAATTTGGTCGGTCCCATGGTGGTCTATGCCACTCTGACTGTGCCATCCGCAATACTTAGCGAGAGCTTCCTGAGTTTCCTAGGTATTGGTGTGCGCGAGCCTGTTCCGAGCTGGGGCAACTTGGCGAGTGCAGGTCTCTCGGAGGTGAACCTCGTCACGAGCCGTTGGTGGCTGCTTGCGGCGCCGTGTGCGCTCATTGCGCTGACCTTGGTGGCACTTAACTTCATCGGCGACTCGCTGCGGGCGCGCTTTGACCCGACCGCCACGCGTGCGCGCTGGTGATGACGCGTCAATAACGCGCGGTGGTTCGTATTCGGATGATCGGCCCGTAGCGCAGCAGTTCCGCTACGCTGCTCCGTCTCAGAGGTAATCCATGCAGAATCGATTCGGAATCAAAGACTTCGTGTTCTTGGTTGTGCTCCTTGCAACGCTCGGAAGCGTGTGGCTTTCCATGGTGCAGAAGACGCGGATGGAACTCGCGCAGCAGGGCGTGTCCGCGAAGCTCGCGGATATTGAGCAGCAAGTGGCGCAGGTCAACCGCAAGCTGGAGTTGGGCGCTGGCGTTGCGCGCGGCACGACGGCGACTTCGTCCGCGGTCAATGGAGTTGCGACGGACGACACATGGGCTCGTCCTGGCGTGAAAGTGGAGCACTGGGCGGCACCGCACTGCGCTATTGATCCGTCCACCATTCCCGGATTTGGTACGGGCGGTGAGTTCACGGAATTGTTTGAGGCGCAGCCTGCGAAGTTAACGCCGTACATCTCGAGCGACGTGTATTCGACGCGCGTCCTCGACCGAGTGTGCGAAAGTCTCAGTAGCTTCGACCCAAAGACGCTTCGCTTGGTTGGGGCACTTGCTGACGGTTGGCAGATCGACCCTGACGGTCTGTGGATTCGTGCGCATATCAATCCGCGCGCGCGCTTTAGCGACGGGAAGCCGGTGACCTCCGAGGACATCCGCTGGACCTACATGGACTTCATCAACAACCCGCTCATTGAGGCGGAGCGCACTCGCAGCACGCAGGACAACCTCAAGGATGTGAAGGTGGTGGACGGGCTCACCGTCGACTTCATCTTCAAGGAGGCGTTCTTCACAAACATTCTGATCGCACTTGGCGATCCGATCTTGCCGAAGCATTACTACAGCAAGTTTGAGCCTTCGCAGGTCAATCAGGGCACGGGCATGACGATGGGTTCCGGCCCGTTCCGCTTGTCAAAGCTGCCATCTGGTCCAGAGGATCTTTCGAACCAATGGACGCCCGGCGAAGATGTGGTGTTGGTTCGCAACGAGCAGTACTGGGCAGAGAAGCCTTCGCTGGAGCGCATGCGCTTTAAGAGCATTAAGGATGACCTCGGTCGTTTGGTTGCATACCGCAACGGCGAGGGTTCGATGATGCTTCCGACATCGCCGCAGTTCAACAAGGTGCTGAAAGAAGAGCGGGACTTTGAGAAGTCAAACTACGCACTGAAGTGGACCAACATGCGGTGCGGCTACAGCTTTATCGCGTGGCAGTGCGGCCCGCGTTCGGGCAAGAATCTGACGCCATTTGCTGACAAGCGCGTGCGCCGGGCGATGACCATGTTGCTCGACCGCGAGCGCATGATCCGCGACATCTGGGACGGCATCGGCATTGTTTCCAAGGGTCCGAACAATCCGGAGAGCCCGGCGAGTGACCCGGCGGTGAAGGCACTTCCATTCGATCAAGACAAGGCGAAGCAACTGCTTGCAGAGGCTGGCTGGAAGGATCGCGACGGTGATGGCATCTTGGAGAACGAGAAGGGTGACAAGTTCACCTTTGAATACACCTACGCCACCGGTGGTGAAATTTCTGAGCGCCTCGCGCGGTTCGTGAAGGACAGCTACGGGAAGGCCGGGATCATCGTGACGACGCGTCCGGTGGACTGGAGCCGCTACCAAGAGCTGCTCAAACTGCGTGACTTTGATGCGATCACTATGGGTTGGGGCGCCAACGCGCCCGAAAGCGACCCGCGGCAGATCTTCCACTCGGAGAGCATCAAGGAAGGCGGCGACAACTTTACGCAGTGGGTCAACAAGGACTGCGACGCGCTCATTGAGAAGGGTCGTCGCACCATGGACGAGGCAACGCGCATGGAAGTGTGGCGCCAATTTGAGGCGTGCGTCGCTGAGGACCAGCCGTACACCTTTGTCCGCGTTGCACCGTGGTTGCGCTTCGTCAAGCGGGACTTCGGCAATGTGAATACCTATAAGTCCGGTCTGGAGCCGCAGGAGTTCTTCCGCGTCTCCGGTAGTGCTCAACCAACTCCCTCCGCGAACTGACGCGCTCCGGCGCTACCGATGCTTTCCTACCTCTTACGACGCCTCGCATTCATGGTTCCGACCCTCCTCGGAATCACGCTGATGGTGTTCATGCTGTTGGCGCTTGCGCCGGGCGGTATCGGTGCGGGGTTAGCAGTGCAGGGCGGGCAGATGTCTGACACGAGCCGCGTGGCGCAGATGCAGGCGTATCTGGAAGACCGCTACGGGCTGAACGATCCAGTGATCGTGCAGTACGTGCGTTGGCTTGGACGCCTTTCGCCAGTGAAGTTTGGTACCCGCGATCTGCGCGATGGCAACGGCGAGCGCGTGCCAGCTCCGCGCGCGATTGATGATCCGCCGCTTGCTACGGCGTTCCCAGTGCCAGCGGTCACGGTGCCGTCCTTGGCCATTGCGACCGGCGAAGGCGCGATCCCGCAATTCAAGAAGTTGCAGCGCGATGCGGAGGGAACGCGACGCGAGTACGTGGGCAAGGTGCGTCTCTTCAAGGATGCCATCGCCGACTATGCGCGTGCAGCTGGTAGTCCGCTGAAAGAGCGATTGAACGGCAAGGGCGGCGCCGACCCGCGCGATTTCAGTGATGTTGCGTTCGATCATTCGAATGCGGCGTGGCCGAAATTGGAGAAGGCTGCCGCGGACATGCACACGGCGCATACCGCCGCGGTCGTGGCGCAGGTACAGGCGACGGAAGCGTTTCACGCGCACCCGTATCCGACGAGTGGCATCCCGATTATTCCGGATGTGGTGAGCCTCGACACGCCCGACCTGGGCGTGGCATTCTCAAAGAATCGTCCGGTATGGGATCTGATTGCGGCAGCGCTTCCTGTCACGCTTCTCATCAACCTGATTGCATTCCCGATCTCGTATCTGATTGCGGTGCCGACGGGCGTGCTTGCAAGCGTTCGTCGTGGTGGGTTGTTCGATACGTTCTCTGGGTTCCTGTACTTGTCGCTGTATTCCATCCCGACGGTGCTCGCCGGAGTATTCGCGATTGGGTTCTTGGCGAACAAGCAATACTTGGGGTGGTTCCCGGTGAGCGGGCTGCACGAGAGCGGCTCCGAGGCGTACACATTCATGCCGTTCACGGACGCTTCTGGTGTGTGGCAGCGCGGCTATCTGCTCGACACGCTCTGGCATGTTGGTCTGCCGGTTCTGTGCTTGGTGTACGGCAGCTTTGCTGTGCTTTCGAAGCAGACGCGCGCCTCAATGCTCGACAACTTTAGTGCCGACTATGTCCGCACCGCGAAGGCGAAGGGCGTGCCGCGCAAGGATGTAGTGCTGCGACACGTCTTCCGCAATAGTTTGCTTCCACTGATCACGATGTTCGTTGGCATCTTCCCGGCAATGCTCGCTGGCAGCGTGGTGATCGAGCGCATCTTCAGCGTGCCTGGCATGGGCAGCCTGGTGATTGAGGCCATTGATCTTCGCGACCGGGAGTTGATTTTGGCGGACACATTTCTGATTGCCTGCGTCAACATGCTGGCACTTCTCTTGGCGGACATCCTCTATGCAGCGGCCGACCCGCGGGTGAGTTATGACTGAGAGTAAGGACACAGCCGCTATTCCTGCAGCGATCTCCGGCATCGATGTGATGCGCGGCGTTGGCGCGGTGCGCGCCAAGGGATTCTGGGCCGATGCGTGGGAGCGCGTTCTGAAGCGCCCCGGCGCGATCTTTGGAATTTGCTGGATCGGTGTGATCGCGTTCTTTGCTGTATTTGGGCCAATAGTGGCCAATGCGCATCCGCTGACGTTAGTGCGTGTGGGTGCTGGCGGCATGGCAGTGCGTGAGTGGCCGTTGCTTGCGAATCTCACCCCCACGGATTGGGCGCTCCTGATCGGATGCTTTGTTGGACTGCCATGGATCTTCGTTGGGCCACGCAGCCTCACGCGTGCGCAGCGACTGGGGATCTTCGTGGTGGCCGCGCTTCAGGTGGGCTTCACTATTGTGATCGCGGGCGCCATCGTCGGATGGGCGCAAGATCCAGGTCGCGCCGAGTGGGTCAAGGCGTTCGCGCGCAGCGGTGCTGGTCCGTGGACAATCATCGGTGTGGTTTCAGTGCTGTTTGCTCTGGCTGGGGCGTGGATACCGACGGTCGACTCGCGCCGAGTGCGTGTGGGTGCAGCTGTTCTTGCGCTGCTCGTCGGCTGGGGACTTTCTGGCGCGAGTGGGGGAGCCACGCTCATCAACTTTGAGCGCTACATGGAGGACGAGAAGTCGGGCGCGATCCGCGAAGTCACTTGGACGCTCGTCCCGTGGTCGCCGCAATACTCGCGCAGCGACATGGTTGCGATCGCGCCGGGCGAGCGCATTGCGGATGTTGAGCAGTTAGCGCAGTTCAAGGGGACTTCGTTCGGTGAGCGCCGTGTGTTGCTCGGCACCGACGCGCTTGGTGGGGATGTCCTTTCGCAGATGCTCTGGGCGTGCCGGCTTTCCATCTCTATCGGGCTGGTTTCTACGGGTATTTCAGTAGTCATCGGCGTGACGATGGGCGCCATCATGGGATACTTCGGCGGGAAGGTCGACATGATTCTCTTCCGCGTTGTGGAGATCTTCATGGCTGTGCCGGTGCTCTTTCTCTTAATCGTTGCTGCGGGCGTGTTGCCGCGCGACACCTACGTGATGATGGCGATCATCGGCTGCTTCAGTTGGACGGGCGCGGCGCGGTTTACGCGAGCCGAGTTCATGAAGTTGCGCAATCAAGATTTTGTGCAGGCGGCAAAGGCAACGGGATTGCCGCTCCGTGCGATTCTCTTTCGACACATGCTGCCGAACGGAGTGACGCCCGTGTTGGTGGACGCAAGCTTTGCGATTGCTGCCGCTATTTCCATTGAGGCGACGCTTTCATATCTTGGCCTTGGGCCAGACGGTCAGGCTTCGTGGGGCAAGTTGCTCTCGAGCGCAACCGCAGCCACCGGAACATTTGTGTGGTGGTTGGCAGTGTTCCCTGGGTTGGCAATCTTCCTTTCAGTACTGAGTTACAACATGCTTGGCGAAGCGATGCGCGACGCCATTGACCCGAAACTTCGGAAGGCGGCACACTGATGAGCCCATCTGCAGTCAAGACATCACATGATCAATCCACACAGGACGCAGTGCGCGCCATGAGTGGTGGCGTTGGCAGCGCGGAGCGCCTCGCGATTCCGGTGTTGGAGGTTGCCGACCTTGCGGTCAGCTTCGACAACTCCTCGGGTGGACCGCGCATTCAGGCAGTCAATGGCGTCCATATGACGCTGTTTCCTCAGCAAACGCTGGCGGTGGTTGGTGAGTCTGGTTGCGGCAAGAGCGTCACTGCCATGAGCACCATGCAGTTGATCGCGCGCCCGCCGGGACGATTTGACCGCGGCAGCATTTTGTTTGAAGGGCGTGACATTGTCAGCTTGAGCGAAGAAGAGATGCTCTCTATTCGTGGCGGGAAAATCGCCATGATCTTCCAAGAGCCGATGACGAGTCTCAACCCCGTCTACAACATTGGCGATCAGTTGATGGAAGCAATCTTCTTACATCAGAAGGTTGGCCCGGATGAAGCAAAGCGGATTGCTGTGCAGGCGATGAAAGATGTTGGCATCAAGAAGCCGGAAGAACGGCTGGCGATGTATCCGCATCAATTCTCCGGCGGTATGCGCCAGCGCGTGATGATTGCGATGGCGCTCGCCTGCCGACCAAAGGTGTTGCTTGCTGACGAGCCGACCACCGCACTTGACGTGACTATTCAGGCGCAGATTCTGGAATTGCTGCGTGAATTACAGCGCACTCGTGATATGGGCATCATGCTCATCACTCACAATTTAGGAGTGGTTGCTGAGAACGCAGATGTCGTGTGCGTCATGTATGCGGGTCGCGTGGTGGAATACGCCAACGTGTTTGAGCTCTTTGATGAGCCGTTGCATCCATACACGCGCGGTTTGTTCCGTTCAATTCCGATGCTGCGTGACACCCGCGAGCGCCTGGTGACTATCAAGGATGTAACGCACGATCCAGCTGAATTCCGCAAGATTCCTGGTGTGATTCCGTGGTGGCCAGATATGCCACCCGGCGTTCGCCCGGAAGGCGCGCCGGACCGTGATGAACATGTGCTTGTTGAAGTGCGCCCGAATCGGTGGGTGGGCTGCTGGCGTACGCCGGAGCTAGAGGCGCGGAGTCATCGGCGACCGAGCCTGGATTACCGTCGCGGCGATCGATGATTTAGTTTGGTGCGCAATGCGGGGCGCTGTGTATCACCATGACGGCCACCCATCCGTCATCGGTGGCGTGTCGTCCCGTTCGATGACCGCCTCGATGAGACCGTATGGGCGATCCGCTGCAATGAAGACCTCGTTGCGATTTTCACGACCGAACGGCGTCAGGTCAACCGCAAAGTGATGTTTGTTGGGGAGCGATATCCGGATCGCCGCGATTGCCGGTTCATCGGAGAGCACGCACTCGCCCATGGTGAACAGGGTCTGCTGTAGCGAAAGGCTGTGGTGTTCGGCGAATGCGGTGAGCATCGCGTCGAGCGATTCGCGGAAGATCTTTGCCCAGTTCATGCCGTCGAGTGTGGGCGCATCCGTCGCGGCAATACGCCAGCGTGCGGAGACTTGCGTGGCCATGATTCGGTCGGTGGTCTCGGCGAGAGTGGTGTATTGGTCGCGTAAATAACCCGTAAATTCGCTACCAGTTGTCTTGAGTACAACTAGATTTTCCAGGCCCGACACGACGAATTCGCGGGTGCTTTCTGCAGTGCGGCATATCAGCACCGTGGCAGTGCGCGTCATTGAACCGTTGCGTTGAAAGGCATGCGGGTGCGGAGAGCCTTGCGAAATAATCCGGTCCCATTGGAACTTCTCAATTCGGACTTCAGCCTTGGTGATGTGCGGTTGCGAGGCGATGAAGTGGCGCGCAATGATCAAGCCAAATGCTTCCGGTTCCATGGCGCCGTGTTGATGAGACAGGGCGAAGACGGTGTTCTTCTGCGTATCGGTCGGAAGAATATTCGCGTTGTCACCGACGGTATGCGTGTCATCAAAGTCACCGCTGAGTTGCACCGAGACATTGAGATCAAGTACCTCATGAATGTCGCCGGTACGGGTAACGCGGAACACCCGGTTCTCCGCTTTGCCATATCGATTTTCGCCAAGAATGATTGCCATGATTTAACTTCCTCGATACGTTGAGTATCCGAACGGGCTCAGAAGGAGCGGTACGTGGTGGTGGCGTTTGGGATCGGAGACTCGGAACTCAATCATGACCGCGGGAAAGAAGCATTCCACGCCTCGTTCGGCGAACCATGCGCCAGTGGCAAAGTTCAGGCGGTAATCCCCAGCGCGGAGAGCGCCCTTGGAGAGGCCGCGGGCACGACCATCGGCATCAGTGCGCGCTGTGTCTAGTTCGCGCCATGCAGTTCCCTCAAGCATTTCGAGGCGAATCAGCATGTCTGACGCCGGTAGACCATTCGACGTGTTCAGGACATGGGTTGAAAGGCCGAGGTCTGCGGTAGGTGTCACGCCGTGAGGCTAAAGCAGATTGCGGCATTGGTCAATGTTGCAGTGAAACTTGCGTCGGCACCGTCGATTCATTCCGTAGCGGTGTTGGTGGCACGGGTATCGTGCGAGGATGACCGCACGAGGCGTTGTGAAGTTGCCCGATATCCCCCCCTATCGCGACTACATTTCCGCGGAGCTGATCGGGCACCTTGAACCGCAGATGATGCCCGTTGCGGAGGTGGCAGGTCTGTTGCAATTGGGGGCCGGAGGTGGTCTTGAAAGCCCAGAATCGCTGCGATTTCTCTGTGATTTGTACGAAGCGGTTCGACCGGATCTGGCTGCTGTGTTGAAGCAGCGCGTGGCGGATCGTGCGTTTATTGATGAAAGAACGCGCGCGTGCTTCGAACTCAATGCGACGCTTCATGTTGATTACGGCGATCCGGCGTATCGCACCGTGATTGGGCAGGAAGACGCGGAGGGTCGCGTGGTGATTGGTCCGCGCAACAGTCATTACTGCACGTCAGGAGGCGGGGCGCCGATTGCGCCGATTCCGGAGTTTCTGCAGGGAAGCCATGTGACGCTGTTTGGTCCGCCAGACGATGCGAAACTTTCCATCAATGCGATGAATGCATTTCATCGAACACTTCCCGGCGAGCCGGCGATCGTGGCGGAACTGCTGAAAGATTTTTCAGGATCCGCGAAATGGGGCGCTGACGACGAGGATTCCAAGACGCCGCTGCGCGGTGATCTTGTACTTGCGGGCGAGAATCTCACTGGCTGTCTGCAGGGAACGATTTCGTATGACGATCCGCGCTCTGGCAAGGAGTATCGGCTGGCGGCGTCGCATCGATCAGTGCCGATCAAGCGGTTTCCGGGGTTGGCATTGCCGTGCCCGTTTCTCTTCCTGCACGGCAATCCGCTTCCGCTCCATCTCTACGACTTTGCGCTGCACCTCTATGCAAACTGGAACAATCCGCAAGCATTGGCCTTCTACGTTCCGAAACTGGAGACGGATGAGGAGGCAGCGTACATTCGCGTGATGCTTGAGCGGGCGGAGCAGTTGATTGCTACGCAACATCCGGAGTATCGAATTGGCAGTATTCGACTGCTCATTGTGTTGGAGAATCCACGCGCGATGTTCCGTGTGAATGAGATCATGGATGCGCTGCATCCGTACTTCGCGGGCGCGTCGCTTGGGTGGCATGACTTCCTTGCATCGACGGCGCGGCTGATGAAGAATGACGGCAACTATCGGATCCCCGTGAAGGCGGATCCGGGCATCGTCATCAATTACATCAAGGCGTCACATGATCTTCTTGCGCAGGTGGTTGGTTCACGCGGCGGCATCAAGGTTGGCGGTATGTACGGCGTACTGCCCGCCGACGGGGATGTTCGTGGCGCATCATTTCAGGTGGCTATCAAGGGATTTATTAAGGATGTCATCACGCAGATGAAGCGTGATCTCTCTGGATTCTGGGTGGCGCACCCAGATTTCGTTCGATTGGGGTTGGCACTCGTGGAGGCGTGGCAGCGGGCGAAGCAGGGAGACGGCGCGTCGCTGGACGCGCTTGTCACGGAGCTTCTCTTGCCTGAACACCAGCGTGAGGTGCTGAATTTTATCCATGGTCCAGATGTGCGTGGTCTGGATCGGAACGATCCGTTGTATCCGCGGTCGCTGCTTGTGGCGGATCGAAACGCGCCGGGGTTCGTTGCCAACAATGACCCGGAGGAGATTCGTTACAACATCTTCCAGGCGCTGCAGTACCTCACCGACTGGTTGAGCGGCAACGGTTGCGTTGCACTTCCAGCGAATATCGATGGCGTGCCTGTGCGTGTGATGGATGATTTGGCCACCGCCGAGCGATCGCGCTGGGAAGTTTGGCACGAATTGCATCACGGGCGATTTTCGTGCGCAGATTTCATGCGCCTCGCGCACGAGGAAATGCATTTCATCCGCAAGGATCTCTCGGACCAACGCAAGATTGTGCAAGTGAAGTGGGACGATCGCACGCGGAAGTGGTATCCGGTGGCCATGAATTTGATGCTGCAACTGATGGGCGGCGAGTCCCCGGTTGAATTCGCTACAGAATTACTGCTGCCTTTCACGCTTGATGCGATCCGAATGCAAGACGATCCGTGGGCGGCGATGCAGGCGGTCGATCGGAACAAATATGTGATTCCGAAGCGGCTCGCTCGCCTGCACGCATTCTTCTCAGCGTGTGGGAGTCAGCGGTTTGCGGAGCAGATGGCGCTGGATTCGGTGTTGGATTTTTCCAAGGCCGAGCAGTTGGTGCGCAGCTTTGACATCCATGAGATCAATGAGGCCGCGCACTTTCACGGTGATATTGGAGAGGCTGCTCGGACGCTTGACGCGACAGCGGCGCAGGAGCAGGCGAAGGTCTTGGGAGACGCGGCCGAGGTTGCGCAGGAACTTCGCGCCCTTGGCAGCCGATACCGAGGGCAGTTCGGCTTCAAATTCTTGGTGGCGGCCAAGGGGCGTTCCGGAGCAGAACTGCTTGAGGCGCTGCGAACGCGGATCAACCAATCACACGAAGTGGAGTTGGAGAACGCGCGCGATGCGCTGTGGCAGATCACCAAGGGTCGATTGCAAGTACAGCCAGTGGATACGGTGATGGATGAACTCGCCGCCGCACTGGCGCGGCACGGGGTGAATGGTGCGTCGGTGTGCGTAGCCTCGCCAGGAAATCATCTGCAGTCGCTTCAGTTTGGTAATCGCGATGCGCTTCATGCAGTGACTCCGCAGACGGGCTTTGAGATTGCCTCACTCAGTAAGAGCATCGGTACGTGCTTTGTGATGGAGCAACTCCGCCAGGCGGGCATTCCGATTTCTACCAGCGTGAACATGCTGTTTGCAAAGGCGGGTTCGAAGTTTCGAATCCGGTCTCTTGACGCCGCGCATCCAGAATGGGCAGATCAAGTCACGGTGGCGCACCTGATGTCGCACCAGGGCTTGAACATGCATTATGTGAATGGCGTGCCTGCAAACCAGGCATTTCCGCCGATCGTGGAACTACTGAACGGTAACGAGCGACATGGGTACGAGCCAGTGGGTGTTGTGAATGCGCCGGGAACGCGGTTCCAATATTCGGGCGGTGGATTCTTGGTACTCCAACACCTCATCGAGTGCATGGGCGGCTCGCCCGTTCATGTGCAGATGAGCGCGTTCTTGCGCGAGCTTGGGATGGACGGATGCACGTTCCGTGAGGATGCATTGGTTGGGTCGGAATGCGCCACCGGCTTCCTTGATTCTGGCGAGCCGGTGGTTGGAACGCGCAAGGTGTTCCCCGCGATCGCTGCTGGTGCAGTGGCATCGGCAGCTGACATAGCGCGGTTCCTTGTGGCGCTAAGTGACGCGCACCAGAGCCTCGGCGGATGCGGGCCGATTTCACATGAGACGGCAGTGCGGATGTTGCATGGATTCGATAAGGGATGTCGTGAATTTATGGGCTGCACCATGGGTCTTGGCATCTTCACATCGGAAGCAGGACCGAATCGTCTTGCGATACATCAGGGCGCGAACGATGGATTCCGTGCGCTTTTCGTCCATTGCTATGCGGGACCAGACGCGGGGAACGGCTTCGTGGTGTTGTGTAACGGCGAGCACGCGGGCATGTTGTTCGTAGCGGAGGCAGCGCAGATCATCCTGCGGCACTTTGGAATGCGCGGCGTAGACACGGACCGATTTCGGAGTGATCTGGCATTCGGCGGCATTCCAATTGAACAGCGCGTGAATGCGGGCTACCGCGAATTGGTGTTCGCAGCATGTGCAGCGGATCTTCCTGAGCAAATCATTGCGCACGGCGCACGCGATCCGCTCGCTGATTTCAATCATGCAGTGGGCGCGCGTGTCGAAGACGTTTCAAACCAGCGATTTGCGCGCGCAGAGAATCTGCTGTCGCCGTATCTGCCAACGTTCGATCCGTCGCTCTTTGGTCGCCAGGGAAAGATCATGGATAGTTGGGAAACGGTTCGCCACAATCCGGAACCGTTCGATTGGATGATCTTTGAAATGCCGCGCGCTGCGGCCGTCAGTTGTGTGGCGGTGTCGACGCAGTTCCATCTTGGAAATCATGCCGAGGGGCTTGAAATCGAGGGTTGGGATGCAGTGCGCGGAGAGTGGCAGGCGATTGTGACGCCGATGCAACTCTATGGGCACGCGGCTCACGCGGTGGAGTCTGTTTCGGGCAGTGCTCAGTTTCAGCGGATCCGCGTGCGCATGTACCCCGATGGGGGCGTCACACGCCTCGCGCTGTACGGGAATGATCTTCCTGTTGCTGAGAAGACGCGCATGCTTTCGCCCGCGATCCGCGCTTGGCCGGCCTTTGATCCGCAAACGAAGAAGCCGATGACGCCGAAATACTCGGCGACCACTGCGGAGATCGCTGCCAACATCACCCGGGTCGGCAGTGGGTTGGCGGATCTTGCGAGCGCAGCCTTTGGTGGTCAGGTGGTGTCCGCTTCCAACGAGCACTATTCGCCAGCCACTCAGGTCATCTCGCCGTATCCGCCACTGAGCATGGTGGACGGGCTCGAGTCGGCGCGCAGTCGCGAGCCGGGTCACTCGGAGAATGTGGTGATCAGGCTTGGGCGACCGGCGAAGATCGGCCGAATTGAGTTGGATTTCAGCCATTTCGTCAACAACAATCCGCGCGAGGTGGAGATCGACGGCTTGCGCGGCACGGAGTGGGTTCCATTGGTTGCTCGGACGGACGTCAAGGCGTTCGCTGGAAATGTCATCGCCTTCGAGGTGGGCGGGGTTGGCCCGTGTGAGCAGATTCGTGTCACGGTGTTTCCCGATGGCGGTATGAATCGGGTGCGGGTGTTCGCCGCGCCCTGAGTAGCGCGCCTGCTGCGGGTGCTACGATCGTGCCGATGCGCAATTATGCACTTATTCATGTGAATGGCGTGCGCCGAGAGATCCGAGGTCGCGAGGCCTTGATGATGCTCGCGGAGTGGTTGCGCAAGGAAGCCGGCCTGTCTGGCACAAAGATTGTGTGTGCGGAAGGGGACTGCGGAGCGTGCACGGTGTTGCGTGCATTTCCGCGGCCAGGCGCAGCCTTTGCCGCGGGTGTGGCGTTTGAATATGAGGCAATGAATTCTTGTATTGCGACCGTGGCGCAGATGGACGGCGCGCACATCGTCACGGTGGAAGGGATGCAGTCCGGTAGCGAGCTATCGCCAGCGCAGGATGCCATGCGCGCGTGTCATGCATCGCAGTGCGGCTATTGCACGCCGGGTTTCGTGATGGCATTGAGCGGTATGTTGGAGAAGCATGCGCAGGCCGATGAGCGGACCGCAATGAACTATCTCACGGGCAATTTGTGCCGCTGTACCGGATATGCGCCGATCATTCAGGCGGCACTTACCGTGCGCGCTACTGAGAAACATTCCGTGGCGCTTCGATATTCCGATATGTTCGCAGTTGCTGAATCGATCGCGACAACCGAGCAGTCGATGCGAGTGCAACATGACGGCGTGGAATTGTTCGCGCCAGCAACGCTGCGCGAGGCAGTCACCTTTGCTGCGATCCATCCGGGATTCCGGGTCATCGGGGCAGCTACTGATCTTGGCGTGCAGGTCAACAAAGGTAAGCCCATGCCCACGGCGCTTCTAAGCTTGCACCTTGTACCGGAGCTCTATGAAACCAAGGTGACGCGCGGTGGTGCCACCTTCGGCGCGCGCGTGACGCTTGCACAGGTGCGCCGCGTGAGCGAGGACGTTGCTCCGGAGTTCGCGCGGTTCCTCAACTTGTTTGCGTCGCCGCAGATTAAGAACGTTGCAACGCTGGTCGGAAACATTGCGAACGCTTCGCCGATTGGGGACACGCTGCCGTTCCTGTTGATTGCAGGCGGCACGGTGCATGTCGCTGGGCGACCTGGCGGCAAGGGACCGATTCGCAAGCGCACCATTGCAATGACCGATTTGTATGTTGGATACAAACAACTAGCGCTTGAGCCGGGCGAGATCATTACTCACGTGTCGTTTCAGCGGACACCTTCGCGCGAAGTACTGCGACTCTGCAAAGTTTCGCAGCGCAAGGATCTGGATATCAGTGCAGTGAGCGGGGCATTTGCGGTGACGCTCAGCGCTGGGCGTCGCGGCAAATCGGCGCCGTGTGTGGCGTCTGCGCGGATCGCTTACGGTGGAGTTGCAGCGACGCCCGTCCGTATGCCGGATGCAGAGCAGGCGCTGTGCGGCGAACTCACGCCGGCGCGCATCGAATCGGTGGCGGAACTGATCGCTGGATCAATCGCGCCGATCTCTGATGTTCGCGGCAGCGGTGCGTACCGGCGCGTGACTGCTGCAAATATCTTCCGACGCTTCGGCAATGAGGTGCTCCGTGGCTGAACACTCCGAAGCACCCGGTCGGCTCGCTGCGATCATTGCCGATCCGGGATCGGCGCCGCACGATTCATCGGTCACTCATGTCACAGGGAAGTCAGAATATGTTGATGACCGCCCAATGGTGAAGGGCGAACTGCACTGCGGGCTGGTGTACAGCCCGTATGCGCATGCACGCGTTCGTCGGCTGGACATTGCGCCCGCGCTGGCTGTTCCTGGTGTTGTGTGCGCTGTGACTGCCGCGGATGTGGCGCACAACGCGTGGGGCACCATCTTTCAAGACCAGCCGATCATTGCAGCGGCCGAAGTGAACTTTGTTGGGGAAGTGGTTGCTGTGGTGGCGGCCGAGACCAAGGAAGCACTGGCGAAGGGTTTAACTGAGGTTGTAGTGGAATGGGAGAAATTGCCAGCCATTCGCACCGTGGCAGAAGCGGTTGCCGCGAAGAGTTTCATCGGCTCCGAACGCACGATCGCAACCGGTGACGCAGTGGCTGCGCTTGCGCGGTCGCCTCACCGCGTTGCGGGAACGCTGGAGATCGGGGGCGCTGACCACTTCTATCTTGAGAGTCAGGCGGCGGTGGTGTATCCGCGCGAAGACGGGCAACTTGAAGTGCACTCGTCGACGCAGCATCCAACCGAAACGCAACATGTGGTTGCGGAAGCGTGCGGCGTGCGATTCAGCGATGTGGTGTGCATTGCTAAGCGACTCGGTGGCGGGTTTGGTGGCAAGGAATCGCAGGCGGCTCCGATTGCCGCGTATGCCGCATTGGTTGCGAAGCAGACTGGCCGCGCGGCGCGTCTCGTTCTTTCAAAGGACGATGACATGATCATCACCGGGAAGCGAAATCCCTTCCGGATTGAGTATCAGTGCGGCTTCGATGCGGACGGCCGAATCATTGCGCTGGATGCAATGTTGCATGCTGATGGCGGTGCGTATGCCGATCTTTCCACGGCGATTATGGAACGAGCGATGTTGCACTGCGATAACGCGTATTTCATTCCGAATATGCGTGTGCGGGGGCAGGTGTGCCGCACCAATTTCCATCCACACACGGCATTCCGTGGCTTCGGTGGCCCGAAGGGCGTTGCACTCATTGAGTCCGTCATTGAGGACATTGCACGCGTTGTTGATCGCGACGCGCTTGATGTTCGCGTGTTGAATTGCTACGGACCCGGACAAGACATGACGCCTTATGGGCAGCGCGTTGAGGACAACCACTTGCCGGAACTGTTCGCAACGCTCACGGAGCGGTGCGCGTACCGCGCGCGCCGCGCGGAAATCGCAGCGTGGAACGCCGATCGCGCGCGCAATCCGGACGGGCATTCGCGCGGTCTTTCGCTGACGGCGGTCAAGTTTGGTATTTCGTTCACAACGCGGTTTTTGAACCAAGGCAACGCGCTCGTCAATCTCCATCGCGACGGCACTGTGCAGGTTTCAACCGGCGCAGTCGAGATGGGGCAGGGCGTGAATGCGCGCATTGCAGCGATCGTTGCGGAGCAGTTCGGATTGCCGACGGGATCGGTACGGATTATGCCGACATCGACGGAGAAGAACGCGAATACATCGCCGACCGCTGCATCCACAGGCACGGATATCAATGGTGCCGCAGCGCTTCAGGCGT
Organism: Planctomycetaceae bacterium; assembly: GCA_947474065.1. GTDB lineage: Bacteria > Planctomycetota > Phycisphaerae > Phycisphaerales > SM1A02 > UBA966. The sequence goes on along the minus strand of CANJHD010000017.1, from coordinate 4,787 downwards.
GCGAGACTATTTGCGCTCGTCTGTCAGCGTTGGCGATCCGCCTGCGGTCGATTCCACCGGAATCGTGGGCAAAAAAGACTGCCGGGCTCGGAACAATGCCAGAAATCGCGGTGGGCTCAGGAGTCAGTCCGCGCGGCACCGACGAGCAGCGTGTGGAATTCCGCAACGGCGTGGTGACCGTGACGGATCGCTCTGGATCAGTGTTTACCGTTGGGTTTGCAGAACTTGTCCGCGAGGCGTACCTCAATCGAATTTCAGTCAGCGAGTACGCGCATTACAGCATCCCGGACCTTGGATTCGACAAGCTCACCGGCAAGGGCAGAGCGTTCCTGTACTTCACGCAGGGCGTCGCCGCGAGTGAGGTGGAGCTTGATCGCGACACCGGCGAAGTGAAGGTGCGACGCGTCGACATTCTCATGGACATGGGTCGACCGGTGAACCACGCGCTCGACATGGGGCAAGTGATGGGCGGATTCGTGCAAGGGATGGGGTGGCTCACCACGGAGCATCTGGTGTATGACGGAAACGGCAAATTGCTTTCGCATTCGCCAAGTACGTACAAGATTCCCAGTGTCCAGGACACGCCACGTGTCTTCAATGCAGACCTCATCTTTAACCATGGAAATTCGGTGAATGTGCGCGGGTCGAAGGCATCGGGCGAGCCACCGCTCCTTCTGTCGATCTCAGTGTGGACCGCGGTTCGCGATGCGATCATGTCGGCGCGGTCGAGTGATGCATCCGTTTCGAGTGGTCAGCATGCCCAACTTGTACCGTTGGCGATTCCAGCCACTGCAGAACGCGTCTTGCGCGGGCTGTCGCCGCAGATGTTCGCCGCCTGGGACGCTCGTGACATGCAAGTGGCGAATGGTGGCCAGCAGTGATTTATGAGATGGTTCTATGACTTGTTCTATGCGTGATTACCTCCAACATGCCAGCGCGCTTTCTGAGCGCGGCGTGGTCTTTGTCACAGTCACGCTGATCGAGCCAGAGGGACATGTTCCGCAAGACATTGGTGCCAAGGCGATCATCACCGCCGCCGGGCTCGCTTGGGGAACGGTCGGCGGCGGCAGGCTTGAGGCGCGGGCGATTGTGCATGCCCAGGAGATGATCGCGCGCGCGGAGACTGGGCTTGGGTCAAGCCATTCCCATGCGCAATCCATTCCTCCTGAGATCGTCCGCTACGAATTGCAGCGAGATCTCAACATGGTGTGTGGCGGCGCAGCCACTTTCTTCTACGAGATCTCGACGCTCCCTCGTTGGAACATTGCGGTGTTTGGCGCGGGGCATGTTGCGCAGGCGACGGTGTCGCTTCTTTCCACGTTCGATTGCAGCCTTTCTTGCTTTGATCCACGCGAGGAATGGATTTCGCGGATCGTTGTGCGCCCGAATGTGCGAAAGGTGCTTGCGGCGGAACCTGCCCACGCAGTCGCCGTGTTGCCAGCGGGGACATTCTTCCTTTGCATGTCGCAGGGGCACGCAACGGATTTACCCATCGTTCGCGAGATCTTGCGCCGCGGCGATGCAGCTTTCGTTGGGGTCATTGGCAGTGAGCCGAAGGCCCGCACGTTGCGAAGCGCACTGGTGAAAGACGGATTCGCAAAGGATGTTGTCGCGCGGATTCGCTGCCCGGTCGGGCTGCCAATCGGTTCGAACTCTCCTGCAGAAATTGCAGTGAGTATCGGAGCGCAATTGCTGCAAGAACGCGATGCTGCAGCGCCTCAGTCGCGGTGATGAATGACGCCTTTGTTCCCGCCACCGAGTTCTGGTCGACCATCATCTTGCACATCGCCACGTAGCGTTTCGATCGCGTGTGGAAGAATGTCTGCGATCGCTTCAAACATTTCGGTGCATCCACGTGGCGAGCCGGGCAGCGTGATGACAAGCGTGCGATTGATCGTTCCTGCAATGCCTCGTGAAAGAAATGTGCGTGGCGTCTTCTCAAGACAGCGCAGGCGCGAAAGGTCCATGAGACCGGCGTGCTCTCGGTGCATGACGGTGCGCAGGGCTTCGGGAGTGATGTCACGCGGGGCAAGACCGGTGCCGCCAGTACTTAGAATCAGGTCAATATGGCGCGTTTCTTCTGACCAATGCGCAAAGAACTGAGCCAGCGCGGCCATGTCATCCGGAAGGCACTCGGCGTGCGCGATAGTGGCGCCGAGATGCTGCGTTGCCAAGGCCTGCAGCGTCGGGCCAGATGTATCAACGGTCTCGCCGCGCGAGCAGCGCTCGCTGACAGTCAGAATGACCACGCAAGGGGCAGTGCTCATGCGCCCGCTCGCTTGTTTTTATTTGTCGATGCTGCAGCAGCGCGAAAGTGACCGCTTCGGCCGCCTTCTTTCTCTAAGAGTCGAAGTCCATCAATGGTCATCGTTCGATCAATTGACTTTCCCATGTCAACCACGGTGAGTGCGGCGATGGATACCGCTGTGAGTGCTTCCATCTCAACGCCGGTTCGGGCGGTCGCTTTCGCTTCCGCCCAGAGGTACACATGGTCGGTGCGTAACTCTGCGCGCACATCAACGGAGTCGAGTGGCAACGAATGGCAGAGCGGAATCAATTCATCAGTGCGCTTGGCGGCTTGTATCCCAGCAAGACGCGCCACCGCGAGCAGGTCGCCTTTGGCAAGCGTGTTGTGCGCGATTCGCTCCGCGAGCGCGGGCGAGATCTTCACGCGGGCTTCGGCCACGGCGCGGCGTTGCGTGACGGGCTTCGCGCCGACATCAACCATGGCAGCGCGCCCATGCGCATCAAGGTGCGATAGTGATGGTGAAGAGGGTCGTGTCTTCGCAGTGCGTTTCGTTGATTTCTTCGTTGCCATCGCGGTTCCGTTCGTAGTTCAGTGCATCCATGGATAGAAGGCGTTTGGACCCGCGGCGCTTTGGTGTGGCGCTACTTCTACAAACCCAGTGCTTGTTGCGGCGGCAGCGATATCACCTGAACTCTTTGTTGGCAGCAGGTGCAGTCGGCGTTCGCCTTCCGCGGAGACTCGCTCGCTGACGAGTCGGAACCACCACATGCCGAGTTGTACGCCGTCATCGCCATCAGTGTGCAGGCGCGGCGCGGTGAACTCGCCGTGGGGAAGTCCGGCCAGCTTGCCAAGCATGGGAATTCCGAGGCGGCGTGCCGTGACCATGACTGAAACAGGATTGCCCGGCAGGCCAAGAATCAGCCGCGGCGCCCGAGTGCCAGCGCGCGGCAGCACCGCCGCGAGCATCGGTCGCCCTGGTCGCTGCGGAAGTCGGTGGAACACCGTGACCGCACCAAGACACTTGATCACCTGCGGAACGTGGTCGTGGTGACCCATGGAGACGCCGCCAGTCAGGATCACCGCGTCCGCTGATTCAAGCGCCGTTGCAAGCGTCGCCGCGAGCGCATCGGCATCGTCCGTGGCGTGCAGGTGTGACACCACTTCGATCCACGGTCGCGCGCTGAGGAGCGCCGCGAGCACACTTCCGTTGCTGTCGCGAATCTGCCACGGCGCGGGCGTTCGGTCAGTGGTTACTAACTCATCACCAGTGATGATGATCGCCACGCGCACGCGGCGATGGACGCGAACGCTGGCCGCGCCGAACGTGGCGAGCGCTCCGATTGCAGCCGCTCCGATCAGTGTTCCGGCTTGCAGAATTTCAGCACCTTTCGATGCGTTTTCACCCGCACGCCGGATGAACGCGCCGGGTAGCACCGCGTTCGCGGCAATCTTTAAAAACGCAAAGCCATTCGCGACGCGGACATCTTCATGTCGCACCACGGCGTCCGCGCCGATAGGAATCGGCGCGCCGGTCACGATACGGATCGCGTGCGCGGGCTGCATGGAAACTGGCGCATGACCGATGCTCGCTTCGCAATTCGAGCCAGTCGCAATTGGAAGACCGGTAGTCGAGGTCATCGCGTTGAGGTCTGCAACGCGCACCGCGAATCCGTCCATCGAACTCATGTCAAGCGCCGGGCTTGCGCGGTCAGCGCGCACTGCCTCAGCGAGCACTCGTCCTGGTGATTGTGCTAGCGAAATCGATTCAGTCTCTAGGGCATCCAGATGTGCACACACAGCATCGATCGCCGCGCTCGGCGACTGTGGCTCCGTTGGTGCGGCGATGGGGTTCGATGCTGTCATGAACATGATTCCATCGATCGCGCGGGGCAAGGTGCAGGCGGTATCGAATTGGATAGCGAGGCGCAATGTTACACTGCAATTCATGGTGTTTCGTGTGCTCATCTTCGGTTCACTTGCCCGCGAACTTTCGTGTGCAAGCATTGCCGTTGAAGTCCCTGACAGCGCTTCTGTACGCGATGTCAATGAGGCGCTTGCCGCGTGTCATCCGCACAAATCGACATTCTTTCGTGGGGCGCGGCTCGCAGTGAATCATTCGTTCCGGCCAGCAGATGCACCACTCCGCGCTGGTGACGAGATCGCACTGGTTGAACTGGTGGGCGGCGGATGAGCGCGACTGTTCGAATCATTGACGGTGCGCTTGGTGATCCAGCACCTGTGCTGCCGCCATCAGCGCAATTCGGTGCGGCCATCGTGTTTGACGGTGTTGTCCGTTCCGATGAAGATGGACGCACTATCCGCGCACTGAACTACGAGGTGTACGAGCCGATGGCTTCGAACATGCTCGCCGAACTCGGTCGCGAGATGCTGGCAAAGCACGGGCTCGTTTCAATCATGGTTGAGCACAGCCGCGGCGAAGTCCCGGTGGGGCAGCGATCGTTCCGGCTGACCGTGCATACGCTCCATCGCGCAGAGGCATTGGCAGCAGTCGGCGAGTGCATTGACCGCATGAAGCGCG
>CANJHD010000016.1 GCA_947474065.1 Planctomycetaceae bacterium | reverse complement strand
TTCCACTGGAAACCGCGCCGAGGCAGGCGGCGGTGACCGCGCATTCCGCGACACAGGATTCGGCCCGAAACTCAAGAAGGAAAAAGGCCAGAAGCAGGAGGGCGATGTGATTGCGCGGCAACTTGTTGCGGGTCAGTCCCCCGTCGGTGAGAGCCGCGTTGGATTGCAAGAAGTCGCCGGCACGATTGCTACTGGATATGAGCGTGGATCGGAGGACGACCCGGTGCCCGCGCACTTGCGTGATGTTCATAAGCGTTACTTCGGTGACCTCCGCAAGAAGTTCGAGGAACGCGGAGTGGAGGCGGCGAAGCCAGCCGCCGGCACTCCAGTTGGGGGCGCGAGTGGCAAGTAGTCGGGGTCTGGCAGCAGGTCGGCGCCTCGCAGCAGCATGCATGACGGTTTCCGCCTGCCTATTCGCTCTCGTCGCTGGCGGATGTGATCGCACCCCAAGCGTGACCGTTTACGCGAGTGCAGATGAATCCGTGGCGCGCCCGGTGTTCGAACGATTTGAGAAAGAGACTGGCATTCGCGTTGATGCGAAGTTTGATACCGAGGCCACCAAGACCACCGAGCTTGCGAACACGCTGCGCGCCGAACACGACCGCCCGCGCGCTGATGTCTTCTGGTCAAACGAACAAGCCGCGCAGGTAGCGCTTGCGGCCGACGGCATCACGGAACCCCTGCTCGTTGCTGGTGCGACATCCGCTGCTGCCACTGATGGCGCACCGCAGTCCTTCGCCGCGCAATGGCCCGCAGCATGGCGCGATTCACAAGGACGTTGGTTTGCACTTGCTGGGCGCGCGCGCGTCATCGTCTACGCGCCTGATCGAGTGCCGATGCCGCCGAGTGAATGGACCGGTCTGATTGCGCCGCGTTGGAACGGCAAGATTGCCATGGCTGATCCACGCTTCGGTACCACTCGCAGCCACCTTGGCGCTATGAAAGCCTATTGGGACACTTACGCCATGGCTGGCTATTACGAAGCGTTCATCGAGGGCCTTGCGGAGAACCATCCCAAGGTGCTTACTTCCGGCAATTCCGGCGTGGTTGATGCGGTAGCGCGTGGCGAGGCGGACATTGGGCTCACTGATAGCGACGATGTCTTTGCAGCGCAGGCGCGTGGTCTGAAATTGGCGATGGTCCTTCCGCGACACGCGCACGATGCAACGAATGCCGGGGGCGGGACGTATTTCATTCCCAACACGGTTGGAGTGGTGAGCGGCGCGCCGCATCCAGCAGCCGCGCGAAAGTTTGTTGAATTCATGCTCTCGCCGGAGACCGCGCGGCAACTGGCGGAGATGCCATCGAAACATGCGCCGCTCGTTTACGCAGCAAGTGGCAATGATTTTGTTGTTCCAGATCCGATACTCATTGACGCGCGAGCAGTCGCCGCACATTCAGACGAGGCCGTTGAATCATTCTTCGCTGCCATGCGCGCGGTTGAGGAGACGAAGTAAGTGTCAGGGGGATTTGGTGCACGCATGTTTGCGGCGGCAGCGGTGCTGCTCTTTGGCGTCGCTGTAGCGTGGCCGATGATCGCGGGCGCACGCTTGTTGGCGATCGGTGGCGAGATCCCCGCAACATTCAACGGTGCTCGAACGCTGTGGACAACACTCGGTTGGTCGTGCGCTGCGGGTGCATGTGCAACGATGGTTGGATGGCCGGTTGGTCGTGCGATTCGTTCGGCACGCAAGGGGAATCTGCTGCTGGCGCTCTCGGTGGTGACGGCCGCGCTGCCTCCCTATGCGGTCTTCTGGACATGGTGGCAGGCTGCTGGCCCCGGCTCAATACTCGGGGATTGGTGTGCAACCAACGGTCACTCGGAATCCTTGCGAACGACGCTCTTGATGGTCGGGCTTGCTTCATGGGCGTGGCCGCTTGCTGCATGGATCGTTGCTGCGCGTCCACCAGGCGCAGAATCGGTTGAGCAAGAGGTCGGCGCGGTTGATGGCGAACGCGTGTCTGACCGAATGCGTCGGGCGTGGCGAAGCGATCGCGGGGCGATAGCGCTCGCGTTCGGAGCGCTCGTGGTTGTGATTGCTGGATCGACTATCGCATTTGACTTAGCGCAAGTACTCACATTCGGATTTGAATTGCGCACGCTCGATGTGCAGGGAACCGCAGCGAGTGTGGTGTTGCGCGCGGCGTGGCCGGTAGTTGTATTTGCATGCGTCGGTGCCGTTGTGTTTGCGTGTTGGCCAATTACGCCGCGTGATGATGGTCCTGCGGCGGTGCGGCGCGGCAGGGGCGACATTGCGTGGGGAGTGTTGCTGTGCACGCTTGTTGCGCCACTCGCAACGCTTGCGTATGCGTTGGTGACTCATGGTGCACTCGACCGATTCATGGCGACAAGTGTGCGCGGCGCTGCAGGCACGCTCGGCGCGGCCGCGGTTGCAGGTCTTCTCATTGGCGTGGTGGCGTGCGGGCACTTGGTGCTCGCGGCCCGTGGCGTGGGTGCTTCGCGCGGAGCGCAGTACGCGCGGGTCGCGGAACGGGTGATGCTTGCCGGTTGGATGATCGCTGCGCTTGTTCCGGCAACAGTAGCGGCGGTGTCGCTTGTTGCAGCTTGGAATCTTGATTCAATCGGTCCGTGGATCTACGACACTCCGGCCGTAGTGGTCCTCTCGCATCTTGGTCGATTTGGCGTAGTGGGCGCATGGCTTGGGCGCATGGCAGCACTGCGCGAACCGCGCGAGCGCCGGGAATTACGCGCGCTTGACGGAGGAGATTCGCGCGGATTATTGCAAGCGCTGTCGCCTGAGTTGCGCGGCGCGGCAATTGCCGCGGCACTTGTTGGAACAACGCTTGCGGCGGGTGAAGTGGTAGCGGCCGCGCGGGTCGAGCCGCCCGGTTGGGCGTGGTCGGCATCGACGCTCTTGAATGCCATTCACTATCAGCAGCCGGCAACAGTGCTTGGATCATTGCTCGCGCTGCTCGTGGTGGCTTCGGGTGCCGGAGCTGTAGTGGCATGGGTGTGCGCACGCGGGGAGCGTCTGCGCGGAATGGTGGCGATCCTACTTTTGGCGCTGGTCGTTGCAGGATGTCGCGAAACGCCGGTTCCGCAAAACGGTCCGCATGTTCAAGCGGTGCGTTGGTTTGGAGCGCCGGGTCGTGGTCGTGGACAATTTGAGTACCCGCGCGCGATGGACATTGATCCGCGTGACGGCACAGTTTTGGTGGTTGATCGTCAAGCGCGCGTTCAGCGGTTTGCCCCGGATGGCAGCTTCATTGCAGAATGGTCGATGCCAGAAAAGTCGCTTGGAAAGCCGACCGGAATTGGTGTCGGTCCAGATGGTCGTGTGTGGGTTGCTGACACGCACTATCACCGCGTCATCTGTTGGTCGCCAGACGGCAAAGAGTTGTTGCGCTTCGGCGAATACGGAACGGACCCCGGGCAGTTCATCTATCCATGCGATGTTGAGATTGCGCCCGATGGAACAGTATGGGTCTGTGAATTTGGAGGCAATGATCGCATCCAAGTATTCACGCCGGAGGGGAAGTTTCTGAGATCAATTGGCGGCAACGGTCGTGGGCCGGGGCAGTTTGATCGACCGCAGTCGATCGGATTCTCGCTTGATGGCCGTGAGGTGTATGTGGCTGACGCGTGCAACCACCGGATTCAAGTTCTCACGATCGAAGGTGTGCCGGTGCGTTCATTCGGCAGCGCTGGTCCGGATGACGGACAGATGGCGTATCCCTACGGCCTCGAAGTTGTTCCAGACGGAACGATCCTCGTCACGGAGTTCGGGAACCACCGTGTGCAGCGGTTTAACGCCGCCGACGGACGGTCGCTCGGAACGGTGCGCGCGGTGTCGGGCGCGCCCACTCCGCTCGTACTTCACGTCATCGACGGAGACCGCGTGCGATCGGTGCCGAGCGGTGAAAATGCGCTGCGATTTCCGTGGGCGATCGGAGTGCGCGGCAAGGAGGCATTCATCCTGGATTCTGGGCATTCGCGGGTCTTGGTGACGCCGCTTGATTCATTGTGCGTGCCGGTCGCGCAGACCGTCCCGCATGAGGTGCCGGTGGGGTAGCGTGGAGCACGAGCATTCATGAATGTGACCTTCGAACATCCCTTGGCATTAGCGATCTTGGCGCTCGCTTTGCCGTTCTGGTGGATGTCTTGGCGCAGCGTTCCGGTGCTTGGGCGATGGAAGTCGTGGGGCGGTTTGGCGCTGCGCATCTTGGTGCTGCTCTTCTTGACCTTTGCCGTTGCGCGCCCGAGCATCGTGCGCGAGACGGACGCCATGAGCGTGCTCGTGGTGGCGGACTCCAGCGACAGCGTGCCGCTGGCGCTGCGCACGCAAGCTGAGAAAGCGGTTCGCGATGCGGTTGGTCGTAAAGAGCGTTCTGAAGATCGCGTCGGTGCCATTACCGTTGCACGCGACGCAGTGATTGCGGCAATGCCCGCGAATGCTGGCGAGATCACTCTCACTGGCCATGTCGGCGACATGCAGGCAACGGACTTAGCGGCTGGAGTCCGCATGGCGCTTGCCACTCAGCCCGGTGATACCACCGCGCGCATTCTGCTTCTTTCTGATGGCAATCAGACCGCGGGAAGTTTGGAAGACGCCGCTGCGCTCGCCAAAGCGGCGGGCGTTCCGATTGATGTTGTGCCGCTTGAGTACCAGCACACCAGTGAAGTGCTCATTGAGTCACTGCGCGCGCCGACCCGAGCCCGCGAGGGTCAATCAATTGATCTGCGAATCTCTATTCGAAGCCAGCGCCCAGCAACTGGACGTATTTTGCTGTGGCAGAACGACGAACCGATCGATCTTGATCCTGCGAGCGACAGTCTCGGATACGCAGTGGATCTGCAGCCCGGTGCCAATCTGGTGACGCTTCCTGTTGTTGCGGACGGCACTGGTGCGCAGCGATTCCGCGCGGTATTTGAGCCAACGGATCCAGCGATGGATTCCGTTCAGCAGAACAACACAGGTGCAGCGGTGGTGTTTGTTGGTGGCACTGGACGCGTTCTGATCATTGAGCCGGGCGGCGGTGCGGAGTGCGACGCATTGGCAACAGCGCTGCGCGAGGGTAAGATCGAAGTTGAACGCATTCAGCCGGAAAACGCGATGGGGCGCGGGTTGGCGTTCCTAGCCGGATTTGACGCGGTCATCATTGCAAATCTTCCGCGGTGGTCGTTCGACAATGAATTTGATCGTGGCTTGCATTCCTATGTTCATGACCTCGGCGGTGGATTGGTGATGATGGGCGGCCCGGAAAGTTTCGGTGCCGGCGGTTGGCTTGGGTCGGAAACTGAGAAGACTCTTCCAGTGAAGCTTGATCCGCCACAGACGCGACAAATCTTGCGCGGCGCGCTTGCCATGCTTCTTCACAGTTGCGAAATGCCCGAAGGAAACTACTGGGGGGTGCAGGTTGCTAATTCAGCAATTGACGCACTTTCAAGTCAGGATTACGCGGGTCTGATCTCTCTTGGTGGCGCTGGCTATGGTGGTGGAGCGGCGACCAAGGACGGTTACGGCTGGGGATTTCCTCTGCAGATCATCGGCGACAAAGGGCGAGCGAAGGATGCGGCGAAGAAGATGGTGGTGGGGGACATGCCCAGTTTCACCACTCCGCTAGAAATGATCTTGGATGACATGGTGAAAGTCCGTGCCGGGCAGAAGCATGTCATCGTTATTTCTGATGGCGATCCGGGTGCGCCGCCTCCGGAACTTCTCAATGAATTCAAAGCAGCGAAGATCACTATCACCACCGTTCTTCTTGCTGGTAGCGGCAGTGCGAGCCTTGGTCATGGCGGTCCTGAAGATCATCGAAAGATGCAGGCGATTGCAACGAAGACCGGTGGGCGTTTCTATCGCGTAGAGAACCCGCGGAAGTTGCCACAGATATTTATTCAGGAGGCGACGGTGGTATCTCGCTCCTTAATTGTTGAGGGCGACTTCCAGCCTCAAGTGGCGCCGGGGGTTTCTGGTCCGCTCGCGGGATTTGATTCGCTGCCGCCCGTGCGTGGCTATGTACTCACCGTTCCGCGCGAAGGATTGGCGCAGGTGCCGGTAGTCGTTAAGAACAAGGACGGCACCGATCCCTTCTATTCCAACTGGAATTACGGTCTCGGGCGCAGCATTGCATTTGCAAGCGACGTGAGCGGCCGCTGGGGTTCTGCGTGGAGTAAGTGGGCGCGCTTCGGTGCTTTCTGGGAGCAATCGATGCGTTGGGTGATGCGTCCCGCGATGCCGCAAGATGTCAGTATCGCAACGCGGATTGATGGCGACCGCGCGTTCATTGAGGTTGAGACGCGCGAACAAGCGCAGAGCGGATTCGCGGCCGAGACTCGAGCGGAGGCGCGGCTTGTGACTCCGGATGGTCGAGTGATGGAGTTGCCACTCCGCCAGGTTGGTCCGGGACGATTCACTGGTGAGTTTGACGCGCAACAGGCGGGCGCTTACTTGGCCAACGTTGCATTCGCGCGTGCGGGTTCCGGCGATGCTGCCGCGCGGGCTGGCAGCGTTCAGGCCGCAATCAGCGTTCCCTATCCAGCGGAATACCGCGCAATCCGTGACAACGCAGCATTGTTGCGAACAATCGCGGAGCGCACCGGCGGGCGCGTCTTGCGTCTTGCGGATGCAAAGACATGGGAGTTGTTTGATCGCTCCGACTTAGGTTCATCACGCACCGCGCGCGCGCTGTGGCAGTTAGCAGCAATTCTGGCAGCGGTGTTGATCTTGCTCGACGTTGCGTGGCGGCGCATTGCCTTTGACCGCCGCGACGCGCAGGAGCTTGCAGCGCGGGTGACGGGCGGCGCGGCAAGCGTGGGCACCGGTGGCGTCGACGCACTGCGCCGAGCGCGCGAAGGTGCGGGAGTTGACCGAACGAATACAGGCCGGGGTGGCGCTGCGGGTGGAGCGTCCGGCACGGCGAATGCAGGTGGCGCGCCTGCCGCAACGCGCTTTGAAGCGGGCTCGGATGCGCCGAAAGTGGACGCGCGCGACCTTGCAGCAGGTGATTCAGACCGAGCCCGACCCGGTGCGACGGCGAAGCCCACGGCACTGGACTCGGCGGTAGATCAAGATCAAGGCGATCCGCTCGCGCGGTTGCGTGCTGCGCGCCGTCGTGCGCAAGATCAGGCTGAAGGCGATCGAAATGGCGGCACGAGCGGCACAGGAAACGGCGGCGGTGGTGCCGGTGACCAAGGTGGTGGCGGAACATGAGTGTTACTTCGCCGCAACTTCCTGGCGATATCGCGCGACTGCCCGCATTCGACGCGGGCATTGAGAACGAGGACATCGCCCGCGAGCGCTGTGCATCGTTTCGCTCGGTTGCTCTGCGACTGCGGGAAGCAATTGGAAAGCGCGTGGTGGGGCAGCAGTCAGTCGTCGATCAAACGCTGTGGGCACTCTTTGCTGGTGGCCATGTGTTGCTTGAAGGCGTTCCCGGTCTCGGTAAGACACTCTTGGTTCGCACGCTCGGCGATGCGCTGCACCTTGAATTCAGCCGCATCCAGTTCACTCCGGATTTGATGCCAGCGGACATTGTTGGCACGCAGATTCTCATGGACGATGATGCGGGGCATCGCGTGATGCAGTTTCGACCGGGGCCGATCTTCACACAGATTCTGCTTGCTGATGAAGTGAACCGCGCAAGCCCCAAGAGTCAGTCCGCGTTGCTCGAAGCAATGCAGGAACGATCAGTCACGGTGGGCGGCGAGACGCATCGGCTGCGCGCTCCGTTTCTTGTGCTTGCCACTCAGAATCCAATTGAGCAAGAAGGCACGTACCCGCTGCCGGAAGCGCAGCTCGATCGATTCCTACTGAAAATCGCCGTTCCATCAGTGGAACGCGCTGACTTGCAAGAGATCTTGCGTCGAACCACCACAACGTCGGAATTGCCGGTGACGCCGATTCTTGACGCAGAGCGCATTCTGCAGGCGCAGCGATTGGCGCGCCGCATTGTGATTGCCGATCCGGTACAGGACTATGTGATTCGATTGGTCCTGGCGACGCATCCGGGTGGGGAGTACGCAGACGTCAATGCAGCCCGCGAGATTTCGGTGGGCGCGAGTCCGCGTGCTGCGCAGGCCATCGTGACAACTGCCAAGGTACGCGCACTTCTTGATGGTCGATTTCATGTGTCGATTGCCGATGTGCATGCAGTGGCAGCAAGTGCTTTGCGGCATCGCATCGCCCCAAGTTTCGAGGCGGAGGCTGATGGGCTGGACTCCGACCGCATTGTGAGTGGGATCATTACTCGCTTGAAGCGTCAGGTTCCGGAGGACGCGCAATGAGCTTGTTCTTTCAAGGACAACCGAATCGCAAGCGTCTCGAGCGCGTCGATGATCTCATTGATGCAGCATTGATGGCGCGCATTGGGCAACTTGATGTGGTGAGTCGCAAGATATTCACTGGCAAGATTCAGGGCGAGCGCCGCTCCAAGCGCCGCGGTCAGAGCGTTGAATTCGCTGACTTCCGCCCCTATGTGCACGGCGACGATTTACGCTTCATCGACTGGAACATCTTTGGACGCCTTGATCGGCTCTTCCTCAAGATCTTCCTTGAAGAGGAGGATCTCTCGCTCGTTATTGCGATTGACACAAGCGCATCAATGGATTGGGGTGACCCAAACAAGATGGTATTTGCCCAGCGATTGGCAATGGCGCTTGGCTACATCGGCCTTGTCAATCACAATCGCGTGACGATCGCGGCGTTTGGCGGCGAGGGCGGCATGCAGAAGATTTCCAATCTGCGTGGGCGTCGCAAGACTTCAGAGATGGGCAAGTGGATCTTGAATCTCAAGTCCGGCGGTACCGGATCATTTGAGGAATCAATGAAGGCACTCGCCCTCGCTCGGCAGGGACGCGGGGTGATGGTGGTTGTTAGTGACTTCTTGATCAAAGAGGGTTACGAAAAAGGCCTTCGCTATGTAGCAGGGCGCGGCTATGACCTTTGGTGCATGCAGACGCTTGCGCCGCAGGAAATTGATCCCGGCGCACACGGGCTTGTTGGCGATTGGCGTTTGACTGACGCGGAAGACCGCGACGAAGCCGAAGTCACCGCAAGCCCCGGATTGGTTGAACAGTATCGGGCGAATCTCGGTGCGTGGTGCGCGGGACTGCGCGACTTTGCAATTCGGCGCTCCATTATTCATATGGTGGTTGACACTTCCACCGAAATCGACGCGCTTCTCTTGGAATACCTGCGCCAGCGAGGACTCGTGCGATGAGTGCAATGCTCGCCATTGTCTGGATGACGCCATTGATGGGTGCTGCCGTGGCCGCCGTGTTGGTGCCGCTGCTGGTGGCTCTGTACTTTCTCAAGTTGCGGCGCCGAGCGACGGCGGTTCCCAGCACATTGCTTTGGAAACGCAGCGTGGAAGATGTGCGAGCAAACACGCCGTTTCAGCGCTTGCGTCCGAGCGTGTTGCTCTTCTTGCAACTTGGACTTCTTGCGTTCGTTGCATTTGCTCTGATGCAGCCGCGCATGGATCTTGGGCTGTCATCGAGTGGACGATCGGTCATCATCATTGACGCGTCGGCATCGATGTCGGCAACCGACCTCGACGGCCAGAAGTCTCGCCTTGCGATTGCGAAGACGCAAGCGAAGGAACGCATCGACCAATTGTTCGCAGGCGGGTTGTTCTCGACTATTCCTGGCGAGACGATGGTCATAAGTTTTTCCGACACCGCCAAGATCATGCAGCCGTTCACGCGTTCAAGCGGCGATTTGAAGCGCGCCGTCGATCGCATTGAGCAGACTGATGGAGGAAGTCGAATCGGTGATGCACTGTCACTCGCTCGTGCATTTGCGACCGTGGTAAACCCGGAGACTCAGGGGGCCACGCCGAGTGAGGGGGCTTCGCTTGAACTGTGGTCCGATGGGCGGATCGCGGATCTTGCAGCGGAGGCGATTCGTCCTGGAGAAACGGTTTCCTATCACGTGTGCGGTCGTGCTGACGGGGCGAATGTTGGCATCGAAGGAATTGCCGCTGAGCGAAGCGCCACGGAACCCGGCGTGATTCAGGTGTTTGTCACCGTGCGCAACGACGGTCCGGAGGCAATTGAGACAGACCTTGAATTGGCGATCGACGGAGTGCGTCGATCAGTGACGCCGAAGCCGGTGAAAGTGCCCGCTGCGAGTAACAGCCTCGCGGGAACGGGCGGCGCATCAGTGAGCGCAACGGCTGCCGGGTCTGCGTCGGCTCCCTATAAACCAGGCTACGAACGCGTGACATTCCCGCCGATCATTCAGCCGCGCGCGGGAGTGATTTCAGTTTCATTAGTGCGTGCGGATTCGATGATCGCTGACAATCGCGCGTCCATTGCAGTGAGCGCGCCGCGGCGCTTGCGCATTGCGGTTGTCGGCGCGATCGATTTCGCCACGAAGAATGTGGTGACGGCAATTCCTGCAGAAAAAGTTGAGTTTCTCAGCGCCGCGGAGTTTGCAACGCGCGGGGTGAAGAGCGATGAGTTTGACGTAGTCGTCGCTACGCCCGCTGCGCTTCCCGCGCAGTTGCCGCCTGGCCGCTATTTAGTGCTCGGCGTTCCTGCGGGAATTGAAGGGCTCAACCCGTATGGAGGCAAGGAGAAGCTCTCGGTGCGCTCGCAGCGCAGCGAGCATCCGTTGTTGCATGCGGTCAACCTTGATGACCTCTTTATCGCCAAGGCAACGGCGATTGCGCCTGCTTCCGATGTTGAGTCGATCGTTGAAGGTCCGGATGTGCCGCTCGTAGTTGTGGCGCGGCGTGGTCCGGTTGCGGCTGTCATCACCACTTTCGAGCCACTGGATTCCAACTGGCCATTTCAGCGTGGCTTCGTGACATTCGTTGCCAATGCTGTGGAGTGGCTTGGAGCGCTCGATCAGGCCGCGGTTCAGGAAGAGCACCATCCTGGCGAAACGCTTTCGGTGCGCACCGCGGCAGGGGTAAAGGAGGCGATGCTCACGCTTCCTGACGGAACAACGCGGCCGTTGCAGGCGCGCGAGGGATCGGTGACCTATGGCCCACTCGTTCGCTCGGGTACGTACGAGTTCCGATGGACAGATGATCGCGGAGAACAGCGGCGTATGTTCGCGGTGAACACGGCTGAAGGCGAAGGTCGGATTGCGGCGGCCGATCAACTTTCGGTGGGTGCCCAGTTAGTACTTGGTACAGGAAGCGAGGGCGGGTCGCTGAGCGATCTCTGGCCCTATGCGTTAGCCGCCGCACTTGTATTGCTTGTTCTTGAGTGGTGGGCGTATCACAGAAAAAACTGGATTCGTCCCGCGCGCGGTGCTAAACCCGTGCGACCGCTTGGCGCTATCGCTCCTATGATCCGTTCATGAGCACCGCAGGCGCACCCCAATCCGTTGACCGAATCGCCCAGTTTGAGAAGATGGCATCAGCCGATCCGACCAACGAGATGGCGCACTTCTCGCTTGGCAAGGCGTACCTTGATTCTGGTCGACACGCTGAGGCTGCTCGCAGTTTTGAGCGGTGCGTGGAGTTGGCTCCGGACATGAGCAAGGCATTTCAACTCGCGGGTCAAGCAATGATCGGCGCGGGCTGGGCTGACCGCGCGGTTGACGTCCTGACGCGTGGCTACGAAACTGCAGCGCGCAAGGGCGACATGATGCCGCGTAACGCAATGGCAGAACTTCTGCGATCGATCGGTCGCGAGCCTCCGAAGCTTGCCGCTGAAGTTGACGCTGCTGCGGAGCGTCTCAAGGCTTCTGGAACATTCATTTGTCAGCGAACGGGGCGACCGGGGAACAAGCTTGCGGAACCGCCGTTCCGCGGTCCGGTTGGACAGTGGATCTTCGAGAACATCAGCGCGGAAACTTGGAAGCAGTGGATTGGGCAGGGGACCAAGGTCATCAATGAACTGCGCCTTGATTTCAGCCGTGATAAGGATCAAGAGACGTACGAGCAGCACATGCGCGAGTACCTCGGCGTGGACGCGGATCTGAAGTAAGCCGCTGAGCGCGGCCAGGTTGGGCGATTTTCAAACCGGCGTTTGTACTGGCCGCAATCGCCTTACGAGGACGGCCGCTGAGCGCGGCCCAGTCCTCTCCGGCGAGTGCGGCCAGGTTGGGCGTGCGTACGTGCATGCATGCACGTACGCGGGCCTTCCGTTTACGCATATCCGAGGCGGTCTAAGTCGTCTTCTTCGAGGCCGAAGTGGTGGCCGATTTCGTGGAGCAGGGTGATTCGGATTTCGCGGTGGACGTGTTCTGGTCCACCAAGTTGCGTGCCGTCCTCGTCCGTCCATGGTTCCCATCCACCGGCTTCGTCCACAATTCCTTCGCGGAAGAGTGTGATCACATCCGGGAGGGCGCCGTGCTCCACGCTTCGTTCGGTGAGTGGTGTGCCGCTGTGCAACCCGCACACACTCGCGCGGTCTGCGGGGTCAATTCCTAACTCTTCAAGTAGTCCAGGCGTTGGGTGATCTTCTAAGACCACCGGAACTTCTTCAAGCATGGTGTGCAACGCAGGCGGCAGTGCACTCAGTACATCTTCGAACAATGCGTCGAACCGCTCGCGTTCTTTGTGCACCATGTCAGCCCTCCATAGCGCCAACGAGGTCTGTGAGTGAAGCCACTTTTTGTGCGCGCACCCAACGCGCAAGGCCCTTTGCCAGTGCTACCGGAATTCGTGGATCCACAAAGAGCGCAGTGCCAACACCCACCGCGCTGGCGCCCACCAGTATGAATTCTGCCGCGTCTTCCCAGCGCAAGACGCCGCCGAGACCGATGATCGGTACGCCGGCAGGCTTGGCCACCGCGCGATAAACATCATGCACCATTCGCACCGCAATCGGGTGGATCGCCGGCCCGCTGAGACCCCCGCGGCCGCGTGACAAGCGCGGACGGCGCGTGTGCACATCAATACTCATGGCCGTCACTGTGTTCACAAGCGTCAGGCCGTCCGCGCCCGCGTCCACTGCGGCGCCGGAGAGTTTCACTACATCCGCATTCGGACTGACCTTTACAAACAACTTGGCACGCTTCACCACCGGGCGTACTTCGGCAAGTAATGATTTCAACGCAGCTGGGTCATCACCAAATTGCAGACCGGTGGCAGTGTTCGGACAACTCACATTCAACTCAATGATCGGGAATGCAGTGTTTGCATCGAACGCAGCCGCCACGCGAACATAGTCCGCTACCGAGTGGCCGGCCACAGAACCAAACACAGGGCAGGGGACTCCCGCAGCGTGCGGAACCTTCTCGGCAAGAAATCTTCCGAGCCCAACATTCGCAAGGCCAATCGCATTCATCATTCCGCCCGGAACGTCAATGATGCGCCATGGGTCGTTTCCCGCGCGTTCTTCCGGTGTGATGCTCTTGGTTGTTACCGCGCCCAACCAGCGAAGGTCGAACGCGTCGGCTAACTCATCGACATAGCCGCACGTGCCAGCCGCCGCCACAATCGGCGACGCCAGCTCCACGCCAGCAAGACGGGTTCGAATGCAGGCGTCAGGTGCTGCCATGAGCGCAAGTCTACGGAAATCAGCCCGCCGCGCTTGACTGCTCGGCTAGCCGCGCTCGTTGCGCACTCAGCGCAGCCCGCTGCTTGGTCAACTCGCGCTGATCGGCGTCGGGCTTCGTGGCAGCTTCGCTCAGGTGTCGAGCGGCTTCGTTGAGTAGGCGCTCTGTCTCAGCAGTGTCGCCAAGGCGTTGCCATGCGTCCGCTGAAAGGCGCGCAAACGCCGCGCGATGCGTGCGTACAACGGCATCGTCCCCGCGCAGTTTTTGCAGTGATTCAATGTGCCGACGCAACTGTTCGCAGCGCTCAAGGCACCCGCTTGCCGAATCCTCATGCTCCTCGACGGCAAGTTCGAACGCAGCAACTACAGCCATCTCAATCGCAGCGGCATGGTCGCTCGCGCCTCGGGCAGCCTTGGCCCATGCGCGCGATTCTTCCCATACCTGTCGGAAAGCCATGGCGCGTTGTTCAGCGTCGTTCAGCATGCGCGCTGCAGTAGTGATCGGGCGCATCAATCCGTTGGCGATGGACATGCGCATGAGCGGGTCCGTAGCGGGTTCCCGCAGAGCCGCGCTGAACGGTCCGATGGTCGTGATTGCAGCCCGCAATGCATCGAACGCAGCGCGCGCGTCGCCGCCCGCTACTTCATACGCGGCTGCAAGTTCAAGTGTCCGCGCGAACGCCAAGTGACGTGCCGCATCTTTGTCTTCAGCCAAGCAGGCCGCGCGAAGTGTTGTGAGCGCGTCGCCAACAACAACCCTTGCTTGTGCGGGCTGGTCCGCTCGAACCGCCATTGCTGCAAACGAGGCAGCAAGATCGGCAACTCGCGCGAATGCCGGTGAGCCAACGGGCGCAGTTCGTGCTCGGTCGCGTGATTGGCACCAAAGGTCGCGCAGGCGTTGCGCCTGCATTGCAGCATTCGCTCGTTCGGCGTGTTGCGCTGGCGTTACCGGCAGAGCCGCGCGATCGGCGGACCCCCGAGCAGAAACATCATTGATTCGATTGTGTGTGAGACTCATGCGAACTTCCATGTTCAGATGACCAAGACGCTCAATTTTTCAACAACCCGCAATCAGCAGCATCATCAGCCGAGTTGATCGGGGTCAAGCGCAGCTTCCTTTGCTGCGGCTTTGGTCTTCT
Organism: Planctomycetaceae bacterium; assembly: GCA_947474065.1. Lineage (GTDB taxonomy): Bacteria > Planctomycetota > Phycisphaerae > Phycisphaerales > SM1A02 > UBA966. Next base: position 27,648 of record CANJHD010000016.1, on the reverse strand, counting down.
TTGCGCCTGGGCGCTCAGGAATCTGATCCATATAGAGGATTCGCCCGCAGGTCATGCAAGTCACCAACTGATCGGCCTGCGCCGCAACGCGGCTGTAGGCATCGAGCGGAAGTTCGGCATTGCAACCGCCGCACGCGAATTCGCGGTGCCGCAGGCTGACGATGGTGACTTCGGCGAGTGCTTCACCGTCGTTGCGGTCTGCTGCTTCGTCAAACGCCTCGCGGACATCTTCCTTCAAGAGTTCAGCCGCGCGGCCGCGCTGCACTTCAAGTTCAGCTAACCGACCGCCGAGCTCGGACTTCGCTTCAGCGAGGGTGGCCTGAGCCATATCGCGCAAGCGCGTGCGATCCTGTGACGGGGTGTCGGTGGTGGCGAGTTCCTTCTTTAACTTCTCAAGGTTCTCCATCTGCGCCAAGATCCGCTCCGCGAGTTCGTCGCGCTTGCCTTCGACCACTTTCAACTCGTCTCGCAACGCGTTGTAGATCTTGGTGTTCGAAGACGTATTCAGTTCCGTACGGAGGGTCTCAAGGCGCTCTTTGAAGGTGCTGTCTTCAAGTTCAAGGTTGGAAATCATCGCCTGTACTTGGCGGGACTGCCCTTCAAGGTCACGTCGCTTCCCGGAGACCACCTCAAGTTGCGTCTGGTTGCGCTTGAGGGCGTCCTCTGCATTCTCGAATCGAGTTTTGATTCCGCGGACTTGGCTGTCGACGGTGTGGAGCGCGCGGAGGTGGGCAATGAGGCTCATAGGGTGGGTGCCGCGCCGGGCGCGGGGGGCGCATCGTACATGGTTCTGCGGTGCACACGGAAGATTCCCCGGTATTTCAGCGCAGATGCAGCGCCCACCAAACCACCGGGCCAGCAAGCAGGGGGCTGTCAAGTACGTCGAACACGCCCCCCATACCTGGGAGCACTTGTCCGGAATCCTTCACTCCTGCGCTGCGTTTCAGAAGGCTTTCCACAAGATCGCCGAAGGTTCCCACCACGCCGAGCACCGCTCCCGTGGCAGCGCCAAGGAGCACCGGAACATGGTCGCGCGGGTCGGGAAGCGCGTCGCTCCACCAACTGAGCAATCCTCCAACGACGGCGGCGAACACAATTCCGCCGAACAGCCCTTCCCAACTCTTGGCAGGACTGAGCCACGGAATCAACTTGTGCCTGCCAATGGACATGCCCGTGAAGTATGCGCCGATGTCGCTGGCCTTCACAGTGAGCACCGCACCCACAAGCACCCACGGTCCAACTTGGCAGCGCACTAAGAGCCACGCGCCGAGCAACACGCCGATGTACGAAAATGACAGGAGCGTGCCTCCCGTTGCAGCCACAACGCCAGCAATCTGCGCGCCGCGACTATGCACGATGATGGCGCACGAGAGCACCGCCCACAGCGCCGTGAGCGTCACCGCAACTGCAGTGACTCCCGAATCAAAGGTCGGCGCCATCCGCACCGCGATAACGCCACTCACTGCAGCAAGCACGGTGAGCGCCGTTGGTGCCGCAATCCCCGCGCCGCGGAGCATCGACGCCAGCTCGCGCGCGAGCAGTGGTGCCAGTGCGAATATGGCAAGCGCCATGAGCAGCACACCGTCAGATGTACCGATCATGTTTCGAATGCCATCAGACTGGCGGAGCGCATCAGACAGACGATCGTCGCCCCACAGAACAACAATGAGTCCGACGATCAGAAGAATTCCGGTGACGAGTCGTTGGCGGAGCACGGCGTCAGTAGACCGCAACCGATGGGTCGATGTCGAGCGACCACAGGTGGATTCCGCCCGCCATGCTGCGGACATCATCAAATCCCGCTTGGCGGAGGGCCGCCGTCACTTGCAGGCTCCGGGCGCCGTGATGGCAGTGAACCACTACGGGCGTGGCTTCGTGCGAGCGCAGGCCCTCGAGCCGCGCGCTGAGTTCGTGCATCGGCACATGCGTGGCGCCGTCAATGGAGGCGAGGTCCCGCTCGGAAGCGGTGCGGCAATCGAGGAGCACGATGATCTCGCCCGCATCGCGGCGGCGAACAAATTCACGTGGCGTGATTTCCCAGTCTGGATTGAAAGGGTAGCCCGCAGGAAGTCCACGATCGTCAAGCGTCTGCACAGTCATTCCTTTGGCGCGGGTGGCGCGGCTGGCGCGGGTGTTGACTTCGGCGGCATCCATTCGATGCCATCGATCGGTTCGCGTTGCACCGTGACCCACGGCGGCATAAAGATGATTTGACCCGGCGTAGTTGCCAACCAGAACATGCTGATCGCTGGTTGTGCAGCCAAGTCTTGCACTGCGGTGCCGCTTTCGCCGCCAGTTGCGAGTGCAGTGGCGGTGGTCGGATAGGCGCCGGTCGCGCGTGGGTCCTTGGAGAACCCTTCAAACAGCGTGTAGTACTTTGGCTGCACTTCAACTTGGCCGCGCGGCTGATGCACGGCGGTCTCTGTCCATGCGGAGCGATCAAGCGTGGTGGCAGACGGCGCAGTCGGGGCACTTGCAACAAACGCCTTGCCATCAAGGTTCGTCGGCCCACCATCGCGCGCGATCGGCACAAACTCTGGCGCTGAAAGATCCGGAATCGGATCATCACCCGCGTGAGTAAGCGTGGCACTCGGGTTCTGGCAGCCAGTGGCGACCAGCGTGGCGGTAAAGAGGATGAGGGCGTTTCTAGCGGGGTGCATCGGAGAACTCATTCATCAAGCGCATATCCAGCGTGCTCAAGTGCATCTTGGATGGTATCCGGGTCGAATCCGCGCCGCGCCAGCTTGCCCGCCACGCGCTTGGCAGTTTCTCCGGCCTTCTTGGCGCGGCGAACCTCAAGGCGCACTTCGCTCTCAGTGGCGGCGCCGGTTCGGGCTACTTCTGCAGCGTCTTTTTCACCGACGCCGTCTGCTTGCAAGAGCTCGGAAAGCGCTTCCTCAGAAAGCGATCCGCGGCGGCGATGGTGCTCCACGCGGCCCGTTGCAAATGCGTGGTCGTCAAGCCATCCATCGGCTAGCAACGCGCGTATCGCACTCCGTGCTGCACGCGCAACATGACCGGCCTTTACAAGTCGCTCCTCAAGCGCGGCTGCACTCCATGCGCGCTTGGCAAGGAAGGCAAGTGCGGCTTCGCGGGCCAATGATTCCGCGGCTGCAGCGTCAACGCGCGCGGCCAACGCCGGGGTCCACGCTCCGCCTTCTACAAGTCCAAGTTCCTCGGCGCGCTGGCGACCGATCGTTGCAACGGTCCGTCCGCCGACCCGCACTTCCACTTGATTGGGGTCTGCTGCCAATGCGCGCAGTGCATCAATTGGAACCTTCTTCTTACGTTGAACCTTCGCCATGGCGTATTCGTCCTTTAGGTGAGTTGGTCGAGATATCCGCGAATCTCAGCGAGCGCGTGACTATCCGCCGCGCGTTTGGCCGCTTCTAAACCGGCGCGCAGAACCTCGCATGCTTCATCAATGCGTTCGAGGTCTTCTAATGATCGCGCCTTGTGGTAGTAGGCGTAGCAATATCCTGAGTCGGCGGCGATGGTTTGGTCGTACCAGCCGAGCGCCTCAAGATGCCGCCCCGCGCGGGCATGTTCCTGCGCAATGCCGTACATACAGAACGGGTCGGCAGGCTCCGAGGCGTGCAGTTTCAACAACTGCGCAAGGCGCGGCGTGGTGGCGGGGTCGTTTGGCCCAGGTTGCATCCGCGGCAAACTATCACATCCGGATACGCTGCTCGCATGCGCTCACTTCCCGCGCGTTCCGCACTCATCGCCCTTGTGACCGTTGGTCTCGCGGCCGTGCTGTCTTCGTGCACTCCTCAATATATAAATGAGGACCGCACCGATCGCCGCGATAAGGAACTGCGGATCCAGCAGCACGCCGGCGGAACGCACCACGCCACGGTGGTCGACAACGGGCGCTGGTTCCAGACATTCGGTAATGAGTTACTTACCATCGATACCACCAACGGACGCGAACTCGGTCGCGCGGAAGGCGTGGTCTTTGGTGAAGGCGGGTCGCTTGTTGATCTTGCAGTCGCTGGCGATTCCGCGTGGGCGATCTCTGATCTCACATCGGTCATTACCTTTGACGTTTCTAACAACTCTGAGCCGAAGCGCGTCTCTGCTATGAGCGCTGAGGAACTAGGCATCGAGCCGCGCTTGGTCTCACGTGTTGGCGATGAGATTTATGTCAGCGGCAAAGGTGGCGTTGTGCGTATCAGTGACCGCAAACGATTCCTTGAGGGTCAGTCGCCAACGCATATCGTGGCATCAACTGCGGGTCTGGTGACATGCACGGGAAGAAAGATCGTCGCTGTTGAAGATGGGCGCTACTTCGGCGCGGCAAGTTCGCTTGTTCCCATGCCGTCTGGTGTCGGTACGCCGGGAGGCTTCGCATTTCTGCTGCAGGGCCAGAACGGCGCTTCAGTTGGCATAATGACCGCGACCTTTGCTGAAACCGATCAAGCAGCAATTCCAGCGCGTGTGCGACGAATCCGCATGTGTGGAGATCGCCTCTTTGCAGTGACTGACAAGTTCCTATTCACTTGGCGCGTTGATGGATTGAAACTGGTTGATTCGGAAGAGATCCCCCTTAAAGGCGGTCGTGATATCGACATCATTCGCCCCAACCATTACGCGGTGGCGGGTAGTTTTGGGCGTGCCATGTATCGCCATCTCACAGAGGATCGCCGCATCGGCGACACCTTCTATAACGTTGAACGCCAACCCGGTCTGCTTGAAGTTGCCGTGACCGACGGTCGGCGTGTGCTTGCCGGCGGACGCGAAGGATTCTGGTTGTGGCGCATTGGTGGTGAACCAGCGATTACTGACAAGACCACTGACCTCACCACCATCATGGGTGCTGAGCGAAGTGCCGCATGGGGATCAGCGCGCATCGTGGAAGAGAAGGGCGCAGACGGTATTGCGGTGGGCAAGTGTGTTGAAATCAAACACGATGGCGCCGTCGAACGCTACGAACCAGATGGATCTCCGCACGTCACAGCCATTGAGTTTATTGACGGAGATCTTTGGATCGGTCACGAACACGGACTTGATGTATTGCGCCGGATCGAAGTGCTTGAACCAGAGGACACGGATCCAGAAGCCGCTGCTGCCGCCGCCGTTGCCACTGGTGCCGCACCAAAGCCTAAAAAAGTTGCGCTTGATGAAAATGGCAAGCCAGTTCGGCAGTTCGTTGGGAAAATCAGCCCGATCCGTTCGTGGCGCTTTGAAGGTCCTGTGCTCTTTATCTATCCGGAGCGGCTTGGTGGCGGAGGCTCGCTGGTTTCGTTGCACGGCGGCTTCATGCTCTTGAAGCAGGTGGCGATTGGTGATTCGCCGGTCTTCACTGGTCGCGGCGATGTGAAGTAGTCAGTCATTCGAAGCAGCCGCTGCAAGCGCGCAGAATTCGCCGCAGAGTGCATCGCTGCTACAGGTGTTCCCCCGCGCCTTGCACACGGCGCGTCCATGAAAGATCAATAGGTGACTGAGGTCACACCATCGTTCGCGGGGAAAGAGAGCCATCAAGTCGCGCTCTACTTTCCCGGGGTCGGTGTGTTCAGAGAGCCCGAGTCGCTCTGACAGTCTTCCAACATGTGTGTCGACTACAACACCGGCCTGGATGCCGAAGCAATTTCCTAACACCACGTTGGCAGTCTTGCGTGCAACGCCACGGAGTGCCAGCAGGGATTTCATGTCAGCGGGAACCTTCCCGCCGTGGTGGTCGACCAGCGCGCGCATCGATTCATGCACCGCGCGCGCCTTGTTGCGCCATAAACCAATAGTACGGATAAAGGGCGCAATTTCATCGGCAGATGAAGCAGCGAAGTCTTGTGGCGTTGGAAAGTGCGCAAAGAGTGCAGGGGTTGCCGCATTCACGCCCTCGTCAGTTGCTTGCGCACTCAAGATGGTGGCGATGAGAAGTTCGTGCGGTAATTTCCAGTCGAGGCGGCACTTTGCATTCGGGTAGCGCGCATCAAGCGCTGCAAGAATTTTCAGCGCGCGCGCGCGTTGCTTCGGACTCTTGCGCGGAAGTTTGAACTCAATGGTTGGCCAAAGTGCTTCACCAGTCACCGCGTCCTGCCTTTCGCACTGGAGCTGCGAGCAACGCAGGTACCAGGCACACCAACGCGCCGAACACACATACCAATTGCACCTTGAACCCAGCATCAGCCGCTACATGTGCAGAGTCGAACCGTGCGCGCGCGGCGGCTGCGGCTTCGCGATCATTGGCAGCGACAGCATCCCAGTAGGCAAGAAGATCGAAAGTCATTGCTGGTCCACTCCACGCGCGCCATGCAAGAATCAGCGCTGCGCCAGCGACACAAGCAAAGAGCATCGCGCGCGCCCAACGCATTCCATTCAGGCCGCCGAGCCGCGCTAGCCGCACGGTGCAGCCGACAGTGAGTGCCGACGCCGCAAATTGCACCCAGTCGCCTGCCATGAATAGTGGTTGCAGCATCTTGCCGGCAGCGAATCGACCCATCTCCGCGGTGTCGCCGGCAAAGAAACCTTCCGTCCCGGCAACTGAGATTCCAAGCTTGGGAAGTGCTCCGAACGCGCCCATGGCGGCCGCGCCGGTACCCATGATCACGGCAAACCACACTGCGAGCGCTATCAAGAGAATGGTGGCGGTGGTGCGCATTGCTCGATTCTAGTGCGCGAGGCGCTACCGCTGCTGCTGCCATCGCCACCCACGCGTGCCACTACCCTGTACATATGGATGCTCGCGTGCAGGTTCCCCTTGGTGTCACGATCGCAGCGCTCGGCGACACCGCCGCCGCGCTCGCATGGGTTGCGTCGCACGGTGTTGCGGGCGTGCAGCTCAGTGCCACACATCCTTCGATGCGACCGCGTGATCTTGGTGTGAGTGCGCGCCGTGATCTGCGTGCCACGCTCGCTCGTTATGAATTGGTGGTCACTGGTATTGATGCTTGGATCCCCAGCGATCACTTTGTTGATCCTGCACACGCGGACCGTGCCATTGAAGCTGCGTGCGCTGCATGCGAACTTGCGAGCGATCTTGGTCGTGTCCCTGTTACGCTGCAATTACCCCGTGCCACGAGCAGCGCGGGCACGCACGGCAGCAGCGCTGGTCCGCACGCCGGACCGCATGGTGCGAGTGAAACAACGAACGCCTCTGAAGAAAAGCATGCCGCGCGCCGACGCGATGCGATCGGCGCCATCGCATCCGCCGCCGAGCGCTCGGGCGTGACCGTGGCCGATGCGTCCGGAGCAGAGGGCGCGCCGTGGCCACCTATGGGGGCATCGCTTGACCCGGCAGCGGTTCTTGCCGAAGGCGGCAATCCAGTTCAGGTGATTTCGCAACTCGGCGGGCGCTTGGTATCGGCGCGGATTGTTGACCTCCTGCGCTCAGGAATGCGCGGTCCGGTGGGCGTGGCGGGCGAATCCCGGCTCGATGTGCTTGGATACCGGGTTGCCCTTGAGATGGCAGGGCTCGCCCGTTTCCCGGTGATCGACGCGCGGCAGTGGATCGATCCCCATGCGGGAATCATTTCTACAGTTCACGCCTGGAGCAGGGCGATCCCGGGCTAATTCGGTTCCACTACACTCCGATCTATGGCACGTCGCGCTGCTCCGGCCCTTTATGAATTGATGCGTCGCCCTGGTGCGCCGAGCGGTGCTGCGCCAGTGATGGCAGGTACTCCGCGGCGTGTCGGCAATGCACCGGGTCTGCCCTCTAAGTTTGAAATTTCACTTCGACGCGCCATTGTGATTGGCGTTGCAGTGGTGGTCGCCGTTTGCATCGCGTATGGAATTGGAGTGAAGCGAGGCAGCGCGGGTGCCGGTGCTGGTTCCACCGCAGCCAAGTCTGAGCCATCGGATGCAAATTCTTTGGCGCCTCAACAATCATCCCCCATGATCCCGGTGATCCCGGTGACTCCCGGCAAGTCGGGCGCGGCGTCAGGAAATAAGTCTGGGACCCCCGCGGCAGGTGCTCTCGCAGCTGGCAAGTCGGCCGTTACGCCCCGTGCTGCAACCGATAACAAGTCCGATCCCCGCGTCAAGGGTGTGTTTTATTTCGTTGTCGGGCACCCATCAGCCGAGCGCCGGGCCGAGATGCTGGCATTTTGTCGAACGAACGGACTTGATGCGTACCTCGTTCCCGATGATAATGCAATGGATCGTAAGATCATCGTCCTGCCTGGTTACCGCGACCCTGCTGAAAAATCATCGCCCGAGATAAAGCAACTCGAAGCGACGATCAAGAGTGTCGGGGAGAAGTGGAAGCGCTTGTCGCGCGGAAACAAGGACTTTGATGATGCGTTTCCCGAGCGCTGCAAGTGAGCAACGGATACGCAGTTTGAATGAAGAGAGACTGAAACGGAGTCGTCACGACGGCGGCTCCGACTAACTGAACCCGCGTCGACGAAGTCACGACGCAACTGAACGAATTGAAAGATAGAACCCGATGAGCCTTCACCGCAGCCTAAAGACCAAGTCCGGCGCCCTCAACCAGCATCGCAACGTGCTGACTCGCGCCGAGCGCATCGCAAAGCTCACCGAGGAAGAGCGCTTCGACATCACCAAGAACAATGCTCTTGGCCTTGTGAAGGTTCGCAGCATCAAGATTGCCGCCGGCAAGAAGCCTAAGAAGGCTGAAGAGGCCGATGCCGCAGCGAAGCCTGGCGCCAAGGGAGCAGCAGGCAAGGCAGCAGCACCAGCCGCTAAGGCCGCAGCGAAGCCAGCCGCTAAGAAGTAATCCGTATGACCACGCACACCTCCTCAGGCGGCCCTCTGGGCCGCCTTTCTCTTTCGTCACTCATTTCGCAGCGCGCACGATCCATCGACGCGTCAGGTATCCGCAAGGTGTTCGACCTTGCGGCAAAGATGAAGGACCCGATCAACCTTTCGATCGGTCAGCCAGACTTCTTGGTGCCAGCGGTGATGAAAGAGGCGGCGAAAGCAGCCATCGACGCGGATCGCAACGGTTACACGGTGACTCAGGGAATTCCCGAACTCATCGATGCAACATGGAATCACTTGCGCACCAATGTCGGTTGGGATGGTCCCGGCGAGCATCGCAGTTTGGTGATCACCAGCGGAACCAGCGGCGGCATCGTGCTTGCAGCCATGGCGCTTCTTGATGCGGGTGATGAGATGATCATTCCCGATCCGTACTTTGTGATGTACGCGCAACTCGGCAAGATGACTGGCGGCACCATGGTGTGCTGTGATACCTATCCAGATTTTCGGATGACCGCCGAACGGATCGAGCGCTGCATGACACCTCGGACCAAGGCGGTCTTGATCTGCAGTCCAAGCAATCCGTGCGGAACAGTGCTCTCCGGTTCAGAACTTCGCGACATCGTCGACCTGTGCCGACGGCGCGGTGTGCTTCTCATCAGCGACGAGATCTACGACGAGTTCTGTTTCAGCGACATGCGCGAAGACGGGCACTGCCCAAGCCCGGCGCGATTCAGCGACGAGTGCCTGTTGATCCGCGGCTTCGGCAAGACGTACGGGTGCACTGGTTGGCGCCTTGGATACGTGGCGGGACCAAAGGAAATCGTTCAAGAGATCGCCAAATTCCAGCAGTACACCTATGTCTGCGCACCGAGCATGGCGCAGTGGGGCGTGATTCCAAGTTTCGGCGTGGACCTGGCGCCCATCGTTGCTGACTACGAAATGCGTCGACAGATGGTGGTGGATGCGTTCGCTGGCGTTACAAATGTTCCACGACCGGGCGGAGCTTTCTATGCGTTCGTTGAAGTGCCAAAGCGGCTTGGAATCACTGGTCACGAGTTTGTTGAACAGGCCATCGCCAACCGTGTGTTGGTGATTCCTGGCAATGTATTCAGCCGGCGCGATACGCACTTCCGGATCAGCTTTGCAACGAAGCCTGACAAACTTGCAGAAGGCTTGGCAATCCTGCGCGGTTTGATGACGGCCTGAGAAACGCCGAACGTCCTCGGCCGAATGACGATCAAAGAACAGGCGCCCTGGCATGAAGCCAAGGCGCCTGTTTGTTTCAGAGAGTTGTGCGTCTTGCGACGGGCAACTCAGTCAATCATTACGGGGTCTTCTTAGGAGCGCCGCCGGCAGCAGCAGCAGCCGAACCATCAGCTGATTTCATGCGGTCCTTGAGTCCCTCGTTCGGGCTCTTGATGCTTCCTGCTGCTGGAGCGGCCTCATTCTGCTGAACGGGCTTGGTCTTCGGCGATCCGCCATCACAGCCAGTAAGGATGACGAGGAAAGCGACGGCGCTTGCAGTGGCGAGGGTCTTCATAAGTGTTGCCTGTTTGCCTTTCGATGCTCGTACTGAAATTTGGTCGAGCGGCCCAAAGCGCGGGGGCGTTTACGGCCGAGTGCCGCGCAAGCACATTGTCTCAGATTCGTTCGTTTCCCGTCAAGGGGAGGTTCCCTGTGCTCGCGAAAGATTATTTAGAACGCGATTGTGGCTCTTCCATGCGCCACCGACCGGCGGCTCCGGCAGGGGCAAGCCAACGCCACTGCGTGTGGAAGGTGTCGTCATTGTCGGCAATTCCCACTTGAATCGAGGTGTTTGCCGCCGCCCCGGCTGCTAGCGGCACTTCAATATGTGCCGTCCATCCCGTGCCTGCGCGCGTGCCGCATTGCATTCGGACACCATCCGGCACAGTGCAGCCGGCGGTGAACGGCTCGACGAGGAAGTCAAGCGGCGAAGCACGTCCGGGCACGTCAACAATGACCCGGATGGCATCGGCATGAGGATCCGTCAAGTGTTTGAGATCCGGCGCACTCCACTGCGGCGCTGAGGATTGCACGTCATCTGGCACCAGCGCGTCGATCACCAACATCTTGCCATCTTCAGAGCGTGCAAACCGCACGGTTGGATTGTCTTCACGGGTGTCGTATGGGGAATAGTCCCATGCCAACACTGGAAGCGGAGTTGCGTCCTGCAACGATGTGCTGAGTTGAACAGTTCGCTCGATAGGGAGGCGCGTTGGTAGGTAGATCGGAACGGTTCGCCCCTTGCTATCTACAAATGTTGCATAGACATCAAGCTGCGGTGCAAGCACCGTTCCTGACTGCGGCAAGAGTGTCACGGGAACTTCAATAGTCGCCTCGCCCTTTGCTGGAATGGTGCGATCGCACGCGCCGGGTGCAACTTGCAACATCGCGCGTGCGTTGTTGGCCATGGTGCTGGCGTTATCGATATCCGCAAGCGTGTGACTTGTCCAGCCGTTCATTCCGCCGGTGGTTCCTGGCGTGCCACGACCGGCGCGGCCGGGGGTAAACCACACAGCGGGGCCGTCCACGCTGCGCAACACTCCGGGTGGATCGAGCGTGATGTGAATTGGAACGTCGGTGGGGTTCTTCGCTACTAGTTGCGCTGTCGTCTTCGTCGGCGCAGTGAGCGTTGCGGGATCCGGAAGCATTCCAACAGCATGCACCGCGGGCACTGGTTCACGCAGTGCGAACACGCGGTCTTGATCGGCGCGCGTTATGAAATCCTCCGGAAGCACAAGGCCAACCGGCTGATGCCACACGCGGAGCGCGCCGTCCGAGGTGCAGTCAACAAACGTCAGATGCTGCAACTGGCCAGCAAGTGGATGTTGGTCGATCATTCCGCCGCAAGTACCCACAAGGTGGTACTGCACGCCGCCGACATCGGGGTCGCGCTGTAATGCATGAAAGTGACCAGCAATCACAGCATCAACGCCGGCTTTCTCCAGAAGCGGCTGCACGCGATCGTTCCACTTCACTGATGGATAGCGCCACATGGGCCGGTGCATGAGAAGGAAGATTGGTTGACCACGCTTAGCAGCGGAATCAAGTGCGCCTGAAAGCCACGCAATTTGCGTGTCACTAAATCCCATCTTTGAATCGCCCAAGCCTTCATCGCTAAACAGCACCAACACGGTGGCAAGATCAAGTTCAACGGAGTACCACACTGGTCCAAAGCGCTGCCGGTATCGCTCAGCAAACGTGGCATCACCGGCGGTGCGAGTTCCGCTGACAACATCATGATTACCAGCGGTTGGATAGAAGGCCGGCGTCAGTCCTCCAACTGCTTGCAAGTATTCGTCTGCCTCGGAATTCCAAAGTGTTGTGGAGCGGGTGTATCCCTGCACCATGTCGCCGACGGTGAAGACTGCATCGGGGCGAACAATGTTCAGGTCTTCAACTGCTGCAAGGAGGTACGGCATGCCCCACGCGCGACCGGTGGTACGGTCGGGCAGAATGGCGATCCGTTGCACGCGCGGGCGCGTGCCGTCCTTCACCACTTGGCCATCGGTGGCGCGTCCGGTGCTGTCCACTTGAAAGCGCGGCGGGGCGCTACTGAATGTGGCGGCAATGGTGAGAGCGATGAGTGCGGCTGCAGGAAGCATCCGCGAATTGTCGCCGCAAATGGCGAGCGGTGCACGGGGTGTTCCTGGTTCGCGCGGGCTTCGCGCTGCATACAGGCACGCTGACCGCAGTCCTATGCGTTTGCCGTGCTCGTTCCCGGGAATGGAATCGATGGTCCACGCAGGATCGATTCGCAGGCTGCGGCAAGTTGATCCGCGCACAGCGCAGAGCCGAATCCAGCTGCAGTTCGGGTCGCGGCCTCAGCCCCCACAGCGCCTGCAATCTTCGGATCAAGCATGGCCTTGGTCAACTGCGCTGTCCACTCACGAGCGTCGCGCTCTTGCACAACGAAGGCCGTGACGCCATCAATCAGGTTGTCCGCAAACGGATCATCCATCGCCACCACAGTACGGCCAAGGCCCATCGCCTCAAGCACAATCGGGCGCACGCCGTGAATAGCTTCAGGCAACGCGAACACGCCGCAGGCAAGTGCGAGTGGGCGCACCATCTCAAGGCGCGAGACGCCGTTCAGAACGCGCTGTACGCCGAATTCGCGCGCGAGTGCCCAGAGTCGTGGGTCGTGCCCGGGTGGCAGTTCAATTGCAACTTGGAACTCTGGTAGCGCCGGCATCACATCTGCAATCGCGGCAAACACTGCGCGGTATGCGCCTATGTCGCGCCCGCTCCCGGCGATCGCCAAGCTTTGCGGGCTAGCGGCGAACGTATCGCGCCGCGAGGGGACTGGCACGCCGAGCGGTAGCACGGTGACCATTTGTTCGCCAACAACACGCGCGGCACGGGCTGCGATGGATGCTGTTGCCGCGCACACTAAATCGAGTCGACCTGTGTGTCGCTTCAGCGCAGTTGCATCGAGTTCATCCGACGTGGAAACCATGGCAACCAGGCCGGCGTCCATGTCATCAGCCAATTCGGCGGCGGCAATGAATGCGCGGGCGCCGAAACTCACAAAGACTTCCGGTGGATCTTCCTCGAGCGATGAACTCAGCGCTCCAAGGCGCGACGGTCGAAAGAGCAGCGAGCTGTCAAAGTCAAATGTGGAAGCTGCAATCAACCGCAAGAGCGGCGGTTCATCACGCGCGGGCGGAAGAATGCGCCGAACGCGCACGCCGTCGCCAGCAAGCGCAACGGCCAAGCGTTGCACCGCAGCTGCGTCAGTTACAAGCCGTTCGGGATCGACGACGAGCGCGACGTGCATCCGGCCTCCAGTGGTTGGAATGCGAGGAGCATGTCAGCGGGAATGCGCGCAGGTTTTCTGGTTGCCAAATCAACCAATGCCCAGCATGTAGTAGCGCGACAGACGACGACTCCATCACGCGCGCGCAGAATGGTGGTGTCGCGCCATGATGTCACGCGGCTGACGGAGCGAATCCACGTGAAGACATGAAGTTCATCGCCGGGGAACACCTCCGCGCAGTAGTCCACTTCATGGCGAGCAACAAACCACATGCGTCCGCTGTTCAAGAGGAACTCGCGCGTGTGTCCAAGTGAGTCCGCATGCAACTCTGCTGCGCGATCGACCCATCGCACGTATTCCACATTATTGATGTGCGCTACTTCGCGGCTCACTCCGTCGGCTGAAGGCACGAGCCGCATCGCAAATGGACGTGGATGCGCAATGGTGCTTCCGGGCGGCGGAAGCAGTGTCGCGTCAGGAATGAGTGGCGGGCTGCTCACGTGCGTGCCTCGAGCGCGGGATCGATGGAGCGCAAATATGTCCAACTGTAGATACCAGTGGAGTGGCCATCGCTGAACCGAATACGAACCGCGTAGTTCCCAACCAGTTCGGCGCCGAGCGCAGTGAGCGGACCGTTCGAGCGACCAGCGGGAAGAACCGTGAGCGGGTTGCGCGCCATTTCTTCGCGCAGCACTTTGGCATCGGCGCTTGGACTGCGGCGGCGCAGATACGCAATCGGATAGAACGATTCACGGCCGTCAGCCCACGTGATCCCGAGGCCTTTTTCCCGGTCCAGGTCAAGATGTGCCGGAGCCAACGCTGCCGGCGTGGCCGAGGGCTGTTCCTGCGGTGCGTGGGATTCATCCGCGTGCATTTCCCGATTCTACGGCGCGGGCTGAGTGACGCCGATGGCTCTAGACTTCGGACGCGATGACCGCCCCAAACAACACCTCTGCGAACGCCTCCGCCCATTCATCTGCGAACGCTGCCGATCGACTTCTGGCGCGCATCGAAGCGACCGGCGCGCCTGTCTGTGTGGGTCTTGATCCGGTGGCAGAAAAACTGCCGGCCGTACTTCGTCCCGCGCCGGGTCACGCCGCAGCGGCGAACGCCATTGGTGAGTTCTCGCGAGGAGTCATTGATGCAGTTGCGGGCATCGTTCCGGCGGTGAAGATTCAGGCGGCATGCTTTGAGCGGCACGGACCCGCCGGCGTGACGGCGCTTGCAAGCGTCCTTGAACACGCGCGCGCAGTTGACGGTCTTGAAGTGATTCTTGATTTCAAGCGCGGCGACATTGGAATCAGTGCCGACCATTACGCCGCGAGCGCGCGCGACGCATATTGCGCTGATTGGACAACGGTCAGTGCATACCTCGGCGCCGATTCATTGACACCGTTTGTTGGTCAGGGTCACGGTGCATTTGCATTGGTGCGTACTTCAAACCCGTCGGGCGACGCGGTGCAATCATTGCGATTAGCTGACGGACGAACGGTGGCCGAAGCAGTGGCAGATATGGTTGCGTCGATCGGCGCAGCATCAGTGGGAACTGCTGGATTTAGTGCCCTCGGCGCAGTGGTGGGCGCAACAAAGCCAACCGACGCCGCCGCGCTGCGCGTTCGCATGCCGCAGCAGATCTTCTTGGTTCCAGGCTTTGGTGCGCAGGGCGGTGGTGTTGATGATGTGCTGCCGTGTTTCCGTTCCGATGGTCGCGGGGCACTTGTTACGGCAAGTCGATCAGTGATCTATGCGTTCAATGCCGCGGACCGTGCGTGGCATGAAGCAGTGCGCCGCGCCGCAGAGGATCTTCGAACGCAAATCGGTTCTGCGTTGGGCGTACGAGCATGAGTGGCCGCGTTGTGGGTGCGGTGCTGGCGTTGATGATGCTTGCGCTCCTCGCAGTACCAGTGATTGCACGGCGCGGAGAGCCGAAGGCGCCAAAGGATGCCGCCACAGTCATCATCGTTACTCCCAACAATGAGCAGATTCGAGTTGAGTTTGCTGATGGATTTTCGCGGTGGCACAAGGCGAAGTATGGAACGTCCGCGCAAGTGATTTGGAACATGCCGGGCGGCGCAACTGAAATTCGGAAGATGCTTGAGGCAAGCACTATTGCATCATTGCGTGATGGCACGCCTCCGGGCGGCAGCGCGGACTTACTCTTTGGTGGCGGAAGTTATGACTTCGAGCAGATGGCCAAGCCACTCTCTACAGAAGTGAACGGCGAAGTGCGCAGTAGCACTGTGTTGGTTCCCGTAAATTTTGATCAAGCGTGGCTCGATGCCGTCTACGGCGAAAATTCGATTGCCGGGCGAACGCTTTATGACCCGGGCCACGCGTGGTTCGGTGCGGCATTGAGCGCGTTCGGCATTGTTTATAACGCGGAGATGCTCAATCGCATGGGTATTGCGCACCCAACTAATTGGTCTGCGCTTGCTGACCCGCGCTTACAGGATCAGGTTTCGTTAGTTAATCCTGCGCAGTCGGGCAGCATTGCATCTGCCATGGAAACCATTCTTCTGCGTGAAGGCTGGCAGCGTGGATGGGCGATTCTTCGACGCGCCTCCGCCAACGCGCGATCCATTGCGGCAGGCGGTCCGCGCACCCCGATGGACGTTTCGCAGGGTGACGCAGCCGAGGGTCTGTGCATTGATTTCTACGGTCGCTATCAGCAACAAGTGGTCGCTGACGGCGGATCGCCGGGGCGTGTTGGCTACGTCGATCCAGTTGGAAAGACCGCGATTGATCCAGATCCGGTGGCCATGCTTCGCGGCGCGCCTCATCCGGAAACCGCGCGGAGATTCATTGAATTTGTGCTGTCGCCAGAAGGGCAACGCCTCTGGCAGTATCCGCCGGGTTCTGAAGGAGGTCCGCGGCAATTCTCTTTGCGCAGATTGCCGATCAGTCGCGCCGTGTATGCAAGCGACCGGGCCCGCTTCATTGACAAGGTTGATCCATGGAAATTGGCGCAAGCGATTCCCAATGCCAATCCCAACTTCCGATCATTTGTTGTGCCGCTCTTTGTTTCCATGGCCATGGAGAATCGTTCGCTGTTGCGCGAAGCATGGGCGTTGATTGCTGCGCATCCTGAGTATCCGCGCGACGGTCGTTTGTTCATGGCTACCGACGCGAAAGACCCAACGTTGCGCGCCATGCTTGAAGCGTTCGACGCGATGCCGGTGGTGCCTGGCCCCAACGGCACCACGCTTAACCTTGCCGATGAGCCGTTGCTTGCAATAGTGCGCGATGGGTGGATGCGCGGCAAGTGGAAGGAATATGGTCTGTGGGGCGCGAATGACGCGCCAGCTGATGTATTGCGGCGCATTCTGACTGAAGCGTGCGCAGCGAATTTTCGGCGTGTCATTGAGATATCAAGGAGCCGCGCGCAGTGACCACCATGCAAGAGAGTCAGCCGCCAACAGCGTGCATCCTTTCTATCGGCGATGAGCTGGTGCTTGGAACCACGCTCGATACAAATGGGCGTGCGCTCTCTATCGCGCTGCGCGAAGCAGGAATTGACGTCATTGAGCATCGCACGGTCCGTGACGATCGCGCGGCAATTGTTGCCGCATTTCGAGTGCTTGCTGGCTATGCATTGGTGGTTATTTCAACCGGCGGGCTCGGGCCAACTGATGACGATCTCACGCGCGATGCGTTAAACCAGATCATTGATAATGATGCTCCGCAGGTAGAAGATGCAGTGGCGCGAGCTGATCTTGAGTCGTGGTTTGCTGGTCGCGGTCGCGCTATGGCGGCGATCAATCTTCGGCAAGCAATGCGGCCGCGTTCGGCGCGCATCATTCGTAACTTTGAAGGCACAGCGCCGGGGCTTGCAGCCAGCATTGGTGCGTGTCGCGTTTACTGCTTGCCCGGCCCGCCGCGCGAAATGATTCCGATGCTTGAAGCGGAAGTATTACCTGCAGTACGACCAGTTGGCGCTCCCATGATTGCCAAGCGAACACTCGGCTCGTTCGGTATCGGTGAAAGTGCGCTTGCTGAAATGCTCGGCGCGCGGATGACCCGCGGCCGCGAGCCAGCGGTCGGCACCACGGCGAGCGGATCGGTGGTTTCAATTCAGGTTGTAGCGCGCGGCAATGACGCTGCGGCGCGTGCGGATAGAGAACTCGCGGAGTGCATGGCAGCGGTTGCTCCGTATGGATTTGGTTCAGTTGATGCAACCATCGCGTCTGCGCTCTTAGACGAATGTCGCGCGCGCGGCCGCACCTTGGCCGTTGCCGAGAGTTGCACAGGTGGTCTGATTGGCAGCATGTTGACTGCAGTTTCCGGTTCAAGCGATGTCTTTCTTGGAGGTTGGATCACCTATTCCAACGCCATGAAGGAAGCGCAACTCGGCGTTGATCCGCAGGTGATTGCGCACCACGGGGCGGTGAGTCGCGAGGCCGTCATGGCGATGGCGCGCGGTGCATGCGAGCGCTCCGGCGCGTCGTTCGCAATTTCCGTGAGCGGCGTTGCTGGCCCAAGCGGCGGTTCTCTAGACAAACCTGTTGGAACGGTATGGATTGGCCTGCATGATGCGGGCGTTGGCGCAGGCACGGGCGTTAGCGCAGGCACGGGTGCCGGCGTTGCTACTTACGCTCGCCCGAGCACCCACGCGCGCCGCTTTGAATTTCCGGGCGCACGTGACATCGTCCGCGATCGCGCTGCGAAGACTGCGCTGCAATTGGCACGCTGGTTGCTACGCGGCGAGCACGCGCCCATTCTCTGGGAGCGCGCGTGATGGATGCGCCGCGCACTCTTGATCCACATGCGAATCCGCATCGTCCAGTGACTGTATTTGTAGCACTTGGATCAAATGTGGGCGATCGTTCCGCGCACATGGAACATGCATTCCGTGCACTTGGATCAACCGCTGGCATGCGGCTCATTCGTCAATCATCAATTCATGAGACCGCGCCGGTTGGGTCGCCGGGGCAGGGTCCATACCTCAACGCGGTGGCGGAAATCAGCACCGAGTTGTCGCCGAATGCGCTGCTTGCAAAGCTTCTGGAGATCGAATGCCAGCGTGGTCGCGACCGCACCCGCGAGGTTCGCTTTGGACCGCGCACGCTTGACCTCGACATTCTGATTTGGGCAGCAAGCGAGCCAGCGCCGATCCCGCCAGCCCTGTTGCGCATCGACGCCCCGGGTCTCACCGTGCCGCACCCCCGGATGCACGAACGCCCGTTTGTACTGCTTCCACTCGCGGAACTTGACCCTGAATTGGCGCGCCTTGCAGCGGTACCCCCCGTACACTTTGCTTCCGACTGAGCCGATCGGGCGTGACCGTTCGGCAGGCATCTCTCTAGGAAATCCCATGCGCACCTCGCCCACTACTGGTCTCTTCGGCACCGTCCTTGTTCTGTCCGCTTCCATGTGCGCTGGTGTGTGCGCGCAGAGCGACGTGACCGCGCCCACGCGCGTGGCGGGTCAGGTGGACCCGGCCAGCGGTGTTCCATCCATGGCACCGAAATCAATGCCGCTGCCGTCTGCCGGTTGGGCCGACGCCGACCGGACCGCGTCGGCCTGTAAGCGCGGTGCAGCGGTTCTTGAAGCAGCGCAGAAGGCGTATCAGGCTGCTAAGAATCTCACGGATCACACTGAACTCACCATCGCCATGCCCGATGGCGAGCAGAACGAGGTGATTGACATGAGTTTCGGCGCAGGTGATGACATGCTCATCAAGATGGGCAGCCTGCAGATTGTTTCAACAGGTGGAACGGTCTACTTTGTGCCAGACCAGCCGGCGGACAAGTACCTCTCGAAGAAGATTGAGGGCAATGCAAACGCCACGCTCATCGCCATGCTGCCCGGATTCTCGCTGCCCGCGCCCGCGTTGGCCATGCGTCAGCCAGCGGCCGGTTCAAAAATCACTGATGCGTTCGCAATGGGCGCAAAGGGTGGAGTGGCCATCAAGGGGTTCCGCGAGTACGACGGCAAGCAAGAGATTCTTGTTGGTGGCACTGCCGCGGATGGCGTGGTTTCATTTGATTCCAAGACGAATTTCATCACCGGTTTCAACATGCAGATGACTCCGGATGGTTTGCCTGCGAATGTGCGTATCGGTTTCATCGTGAAGTGCGCGCCATCAGCAGAAGCTTTGAAGACGCCGATTTCCTTCGACGCCGGCAAGCGAGTCAGTGTTGCAAAGTTGGAAGACCTCTTCGCGCCTCCTGCTGATGAGCCTGCTCCAGGCATCACCGTCAAGGACGGACAAGCTGCGCCGCTCGGCGTGCTCACCATGCTTGATGGCAAGACGCTTGACCTTGCGTCGCTCAAAGGCAAGGTGGTGGTGATTGATTTCTGGGCCACCTGGTGCGGACCATGTCGCAAGGGGCTTCCGCTTCTGCAGACGTTCGCGGATCAGATGAAGGGGAATGACAAGGTTGCCATCTACGCCGTCAATGTCTGGGAACAGCAGAAGGGCGAAGAGCTCACCAAGAAGGTGACGGATTTCTGGACCAAGCAGGCATTCACGATGAATGTCGCGATGGACCCAGAGGCAAAGCTGATCACGCAGTATGGCTTCCAAGGAATTCCGGCCTGCATCATCATTGGTGCGGACGGAATGCTGGTGAGTTCACACATGGGTTACGACCCAGAGATGGTCAGCAAGCTCACCGCGGACGTCAACAAGGCGCTTGGGGTGAAGGATGCTGGCGCAGCCGCTCCTGATTCGAAGGCGGCTGATTCCAAGGGCTCCGGCACCAAGGCACCTGGCCTCACCAAGTGATTTCCCTGCCGCAACTGGACGCCGTTCGCGCAGCTGATGCAGCGCGGACTCGCATTGTTGCAGGGCTTGCGCAGGTTGGCTGCGCGGATGTTCGTGCTGACCGCGCGGAGCGGATGATTTACGCCACGGATGCAAGTCCGTTCCAAATCGATCCGCTCTGCGCTGTTGTTGTCGGCGATGTTGACGAAGCCATTCGCGTGGTGCAGTGGTGCGCGGGAGAGGGCATTGCCATCTTGCCGCGCGGCGGCGGCACCAGTCTGAATGGTCAGAGCGTGAACGAGGCCGTGGTCCTTGATATGGGCGCGCATTGTCGTCGCGTGCTTTCGATCGACCAAGAGCGCTGCCGCGCGTGGGTAGAGCCGGGCGTCGTGCTCGACAAGTTCAACGCTGATCTTGCGCCGCTCGGATTGATGTTCGCACCGGACCCAGCCACTAGTAGTCACAACGCCATTGGCGGCTGTATCGGCAACAATTCCGCGGGTGCGCACAGCATTATTTACGGCCGCACGGTTGAGAATCTTTACGCGCTTGATGTGGTGCTCGCTGATGGCACGGTGCATCGCTTGCAAGAGGGCGCGTGTGATCGTGACCCTGTGCAGCGACGAATTGCGGAAGCCATGCGCGCGGTGCTCTGGCCGATCCGCGATGAAATCCGCGCCCGTTTTCCGCGCATTCTTCGCCATGTTGATGGCTACAACTTTGACCTGTTCTTAGATGGTCTTGAGCAATCAACGCCCGGAACCATGGACCGCGTGAACTTGGCGCATCTGGTGTGCGGCTCAGAGGGAACGCTCTGCACCATTCTTGGTGCAGAAGTGAAGTTGGTGCCGACACCCAAGGCAAAGGGTCTCGCCATCATGTGCTTCGAGTCCGTGGATGCGTCGCTTGCAGCGTTGGATGCCATGCTCGCCACTGGCCCTGCGGCGGTTGAGATGGTTGACGAGGTCATCATTGACATTGCCCGCGGTAACCGCGAATACGCCAAGTACGTGGAATTGATGCCGCGCCCCGAAGGCGTTGCACTCGGCGCGGTGATGTATGTGGAGTACTTCGGGCAGACGCTTGCAGAGGTTGAAGCCAAGTTGAGCGCGCTGCGTGAACGACTTCCGAGTCAGCCGATGGAGCAGTACACGGATGCAAAGCGCATGGCTGAAGCATGGCGTTTGCGTAAAGCCGGCGAACCGCTCTTGCACGGAGTGAAGGGATTGCGCAGGCCGCTTGGATTTGTAGAGGACACCGCGGTGGACCCTGCCAAGCTGCCTGGCTTTATCAAGGAATTCAAGGCGATTCTTGCGGGGCACGGCACGCACGCCAGTTTCTACGCGCATGCCAGCGTTGGGTGCTTGCACATTCGACCAATGCTTGCGCTCACCGATGCCGGCGATCGTGAACGCGTACTGAAGATTGGCGAAGAAGTGACCGACTTGGTGGTGCGCTACGGTGGTGCCTTGAGCGGCGAGCACGGGTCGGGACGATCGCGCACCGCGTTACAACTGCGATACTTTGGCGAGACGGTGTGCAACGCGCTTGCTGCGGTGAAAGCGATTTGGGATCCGGCGGGCATCATGAACCCGGGCATCAAGATTGATGTCACGCGCCGCGCCATGCCCATTGAAGATTTGCGTCTTGCACCAAACGGCGTTCCGGTGCATCCAGAAGCAAAGAGCACCTTCTTCACCTATGAGAAGGAAGATGGATTCGGTCACGCGATCGAAATGTGTAACGGAGCAGGGCTGTGCCGACGATTGCAGGGCACTGTCACTATGTGTCCGTCGTATCAGGCAACGCTTGATGAACGACATTCAACGCGCGGACGGGGAAATCACTTGCGGTTGGCGATCACGGGGCAGCTGGGGGCAAACGGGACGCTTGGCACCGGCGGCGCGCCTGGCGCCAACGGCGCATCGCACTCCCACGCGGACTGGAACCAACCAGACGTGCAAGACACACTTTCCCTCTGCCTCAGCTGCAAAGCATGCAAGAGTGAATGTCCGTCAAACGTTGACATCTCCAAGTTAAAAGCCGAATACACCGCGCAGGGCTATGCCGCTGCCGGCCGCGTGCCGTTCCGTGCGCGTGCGTTTGGGCGTGTGCGCGGCATCAACCGATTGCTTTCGCGCCTGTGGCCGCTGGCCAATCTCGCCAATCGCACTCCGTTTGTGCGCACCGTGCAGAACTGGGTGCTCGGTATCGACACGCGCCGTTCCATGCCGTTGTACGCCGAGGGTCTTGACCGTTGGTACGCGCGTCGCGGCAGCAAGGCGGCGGCCGGTGCGCCAGCGGTGGTGCTATTCCCTGACTGCTTCACTATGTACAACGAGCCGCGTATTGGTCATGCGGCGATCGAATTACTTGAAGCATTCGGATACCGCGTGGTACTTCCAACGCTCGGCTGCTGCGGGCGGTCGCTCATTTCAACCGGCATGCTTGCCGAGGCATCACGCACCTGTCGCGCCACTGCCGAAGGTTTGATGCAAGTCATGGAGCGCGAACACGCCGTCGCCGTCGTCGGCTGCGAGCCAAGCTGCATGAGCGCCATTCGTGACGATTGGCTGGAACTCAAGATGGGTCTTGATGTGAAGCAGTTGCGCGCCTTGGCTGCGCAGAGCTTCATGGTTGAAGAGTTCTTAGAGAAGCAGTGGGACGCGCATCCAACACGCCCCGCGAAGCCGGCCTTCAACCCCGGCAAGCTTGCCTTGCACGCCCATTGCCATCAGAAAGCACTATGGGGCGCAGAATCAAGCGCAGCCATCCTGCGCCGGTACTTCGGCGCGGACCTTGAAGTCTTGCAAACAGGCTGCTGCGGCTTGGCCGGCAGCTTTGGATTTACCGAAGAGCGCTACGACCTCTCCATGAAGATCGCCGAGCAAGCAGTCTTGCCAGCCGTCCGCGCGCGCCCTGGGACCATGGTCTGCGCCCCCGGCACAAGCTGCCGCCACCAGATCCACGACGGAGCAGGGCGCGAGGCGCTGCATCCGGTGGAAGTGTTGCGTCGCGTGTTGGGGTGAGGGCGGGGGTGCGGCCATGTTCATTGAGATTGCCAGGCCCGCGGCCCTCGTAAAGGCGAATCCCTTCCAATTCGACTTGCTATCAGCTCGAAAGGGTGCATAATCAGAAAACATGACTTTTCTAATCGCGCTCCTTTCTCTTGCCCTCGCACAGGCTTCCCCGGCGCACATCGAACTTGATCTCGTGACCGTGGGCGATCCGGGCAATCAAGCGCTGCCGATCATCAATTTCAATCCGACGTTTCCGACAGCCCAGAATGCGACCGAATTCGTCGGCGCGGTTTCGTATGAATACGAGATCGGTCGTGTCGAGATCACCGTCAACCAGTGGGTCGCGTTTCTGAACACGGTCGATCCCACCGCGGCGAATGCGCGTTTCCTATGGGAACCCGCGATGTCGCCTGAGGTCGATGAGAAATATGGATCGGTGCGCCGTGTGGTGACAGCGCCGGTGGGCAGCCGCTATGAAATGGCAGCACCTGAGTTTTCGCAGCGACCAATGGGGTGGATCGAATTCTTTCGAGCCGCGCGTTTCATCAACTCGTTAAACAACGGAACGCATGAGCGCACGGTTATTGCAGGCGACATCGCGCACTACCGCTGCTGGTTTTCGCAGAACACAGAAATCGGCGTGTACGACCTTCGCAATCAGTCGACTTTCGGCATTGCCGCAGTACGCACTGTGCACACTGGATTTGTGCTCCCTTCACAAGATGAATGGATCAAGGCCGCGCACTACTCGCACGAGCCAACACCCAACGGTTCGCACTACTGGCGTTACCCAACGAAGAGTGATCAGGCTCCGACTCCCGCGCTCGTGAATGCCTGCGGCGAAGTGACGAATGTGGCCAGCGCGCCAATCGTGAATTACAACAATGTTGCTGAGTGGTGTCCGGACAGCTGTCCTGGTGGCGATGCGTCGGCATGCCCCGAACCATTTGGTTTCATCGGCAATCTCACGCGTGTCGGCGCGTGCCAGTCACCATCGCCCTGGAACACCCTCGATCAAGGAGGCAACTTGGTGGAGTGGACGGATACGATTGTCGCTCCCGTGGCGGGCGCGCCCAATCCACTCAACGTTCCCATCTGGCGGCAGCTGCATGGTGGCATCTCCGTGGCGGCGGAATGGCAACTCTGGATGTCCGCGACGGGCGCATCCGACCCCTTCGGTCAGTACTTGGGTAACACCCGCGCATTCGCTGGATTTCGCGTGGGTTTCCTACCTGGCGAAGCGGCAGGTTGCGTAGGCGATCTCAGCAACAACGGCGCAGTCAGCGGCGAGGACCTTGGAATCCTTCTCAACAATTGGGGCCCTTGCGAGCAGTGATCGGGGTGATTCGCGGAGGGGCAACGGATCTCTCCCGCTACACTGAAAATTCGCATTCCTATCAATCAATCCTTTGGATTAACTATGCTTGAAAAAATGCAAATTTGGGGGCTTGAGCATGGGGTCTTCCCAATAGTCATTTTTATCCTCATCATGGGATTTATGTTCGCTGGCTTCTCATTTGGAAAATTCAGATTAAAGAGGGTCCACAAGGGGCAGAGCCCTGCTGTTAGCCAAGACTTTGTATCCGCAATTTTTGGCTTGGCGGCATTGCTGATTGCGTTTACTTTTTCGACGGCGCTCGCTCACTTTGATCAACGGCGAACTGCAGGATTAAAAGAGGTAGCGGTTGTTTCTAGCGCATATGAATCCGCGATGTTGCTCAGCCAAGTTGATCAGTCAAAGTTACAGAACTCTATTCGTAGTTATTTAGATGATCGAATCGCTCTTTATGACGAATGGGAAAATCTGCAGGCTTTGGAGGCGAGGCTGAACAGTCAAAGGGAGCGCCTGAAGGCAATGAGATATCAAGCTATTGATGCAGTTCCAAATGCGCCATCGAAAACTCGTTCGCTAGCAGAAAGTACCGTGTTCTCAAGTATCGATAAAGTGTATGAATCATTTAGGCAAGAAGTGGTGATGATGCAAGTTCACCCTCCCATCCTGCTCATGAGATCACTTGTGATATTGGTAGTTATTATTTCTTTCTTGAGTGGGTACAGCATGGCGATCAGAAACCAGCACGATTGGGTGTTAGGGGTCGTGTTTGCGATCGTGATGATGGGTGTGATTTTTATCATTTTGCACCTGGAATATCCCAATATCGGATCACTTCGATTTGATAATTCTAAAGGTCAATTGATTGAGTTACGCAACTCGATGTGATTGAGTTGTTTAGCTGGAACCACAGGGCAGATGTTGCTGCGGTTAGTCGGGCAATTTCCGAACGGCGCTTCGGTCACTACTCGCGCGCGCCGGCTCATCGGTCTCGATCCACATGCCGCGGAAGAGCACCACGAAATCGGCGAGCGGGATCTCGGCGATGCCGTCTTTGCGCGCGTAGCCGTGTTTGCGGCCGTCGGGACCCTTCGGCGTGAAGTTGTTGTTCCAAGGGTTCCAAGTGATCACCACATCGCGCGACTCATCGAAACCGAAGATGGCGAATGCATGATTCGGCGGGATGGCGCCCGCGGGTTCTTTGGGAGTGCCAGCACCCATTGCAGCGTGGCGCTTCATACCGTCCACTAGCGCCGCGCGCACTTCCTCTACCGAAGCCTTGCTCTCGAGCCGGATCACGCGAACACGGTGACCGGTCCAGCGCTCAAGCATGGCGCTGCCGCTGCCACCGTTGATGCGCAGCGCCTCGGACTCGATCTCGCCGCGTGCCTTGTTGCGCTCGCCGATGATGCTTCCCATGGCCTCTTTCACCACGGGAAGCCACAGGCCGTCGCGCAGCGATGGATCGGAATTCACGGTGATCATCTCGGTGACCGTGGGCGTAGAGACTGCCACGGTATCGCCGTTGGCGAAGCGGACCAGCCAGCGGCCATCGCCCACCGGCTCAATGGCGGCGCGAATGACATCCGGGCGGAACTTGACCATCCAGCCGGTGGTGGCAAGGAGCCAGCAGTCGCCTTCGCGCGCTTGGCGGACGGCCGCAAACGTGGGAGTGCCGTTGGCGAAGAGTTCCGAGGGAATGGAACGCTCCTTCTTGAGCGACATCCGGTAGCCAAGTTCGAGGCGCTTCCAGAGATCGGCGTCGCCCTCGCCGTCGATGGGCAGCTGCGACCGATCGATGCCTTCAATGCCTCGCTTGTTCTTCAATCGATTGAGTTGCTGGATCAGCGTGGCGCATGCCGCGGCCTCGTCGCCGTGGACACAGTCGGCGGCGGCTTCGTCCGCAAGATCTGCGATGGTGATGCGCGTCTTGTTGCCGCACCAGACGGTCCAGCGGTCTGCAATCACATCCTTGAGGCTGCGCGGTGCAGCGGCTGCGGGCTGCGCGGGGTGCACCACAGCGCTTTCGTGCACGGCAATTGCCGGGGCGTCAACCGTCCGCGTAACTTGCGTCGGCTCCGTCGAGGCGGCCAACCCGGCCAAGAGCACACCAGCGAGCGCAGCGGTGGAAGGGAGGTGCATGACGGGAAGAATAGACGGGAGTGCGGCCGGCGCCTGACCTGGTTTCGTCGGCTCCGTAGCATCCACCTTTCCCCGGCGGCACACAAAGGCACCCCGCATGTCAGCACCGCGTTGCGGCCGCTCACGCACATGTATCCGCCAGCCACGCCGCCAGCTCCGCTTCTCCCACTTCACCCGCAGCGAGCCCGATGAACATGGTGTACGCCTCAAGCTCCGGCGCTTCAACGATGTAGCCGTTCATCTCCAAGAACACAAACGTAGCGATCATGGCGATCCGCTTGTTTCCGTCATTGAACGCATGGTTCATCGCTAGGCCAAACGCGAGCGACGCAGCGAGTTCAATGACCGAAGCCTCTGGCTCGTAGTTGGACTTATGCACGCAGCGATGCAGCGCCGACTGCAGCAGTCCCTCATCGCGGATGCCGTCGATGCCACCGTGCTCAGAAAGCGATTCGCGGTGCAACACCACTACCGCGTCGCGCGACAGAAACCGAAGGGCAGACTTTGCGGCGGTCATTCAGCCAACTTCCGAAGGGCGCTTCGATAGCGCTTCATCACCGACCGACCGATGGTTAGTTGCTCGTCCAAGGCTGGGTCGAACGGCGACAACTCAATGCCACGCGGCGTGACGAGCACGTGCAGGTGATCACCCTTCTGGATGCCAAGGTGCGCAGCGAGTTCCTTGGGCAGGATCAACCCGAGGGAGTTGCCAATAGCGGTCACTTTTAAGGCGGACATGACTAGATTATAACATTCGTTAAACCCTTGGCAATACTTGCCTCCGGCGATTTCGAACGGCTGGAGCACCCCTGTCTACTTCGCCAGCATCTCTGGAGTCATCGAAGACTCCATGCGCTGCAGAACCATCCGCAGGCCGCTTACCCATCTTCGCCTCTTCATACACCGCAGCAGGTGGAGCGCGCAGATCCCAGACGAGGCCGCACCAAGACAGCGCCGTCAAGCCATAGTGAGTCAGGTCAATCTCCCACCAATAGAAGCC
>CANJHD010000015.1 GCA_947474065.1 Planctomycetaceae bacterium | reverse complement strand
ATGGCCCAGCCGAGTTCGGTGCGTGCTAAGTCCGGCGTAAATGTTGGTGGCGTCACCGCCAGGTTGGTGGTGCCTGCAAAGCGCGGCTGCGTGCGCCACTGGCGGTCGTTCTGGCCAACCGCCGTATCCGTGACAAATCCGAAGGCCGGACCAGCAATCAGCACCCCGGCTGGCAAGTCGCGCGTTGGCACACCGGGAACGGGAACGAATCGGTCTGCGAACACATCGTCCACCATGAGTTCTGCGCCGTAAGTGTTGGGTATGGGAAGCGGCGTACTGGCGGTGACCACTTCGCCGGTCCAACGCGCCGTGACGATCTGCACCACCTGAGGCTCGCGCGCAACGGCGCGCGACAAGCGACTCGGCGCCACGCGGAAGGTGACCATGACGTACGCATTGTCGCGGATAGCGATGGCGCGCGCTGCGCCAAGCGATGCCACCACGCCATTGGTGGCATTCGCCAACTTAGCATCGCGGGTGACCTTGCCAACACTGATGGCCGTCAGCACCGCCAAGATCATCATGATGCCCATGACCACCAACAGCTCAAGGAGCGTGAAGGCGCGTACTGGGGCGAGCCGTCGTGCAGGGGATGAAATGCGGGCGCTGGGCATGGGCGTCAGTTTGGGGGATCCAACTCGTACAGGTAGATGTTGTCAGCAGCGGCGGTGTTCTGGATGGTGGCCGAATCCGGGGTGGATTCGCCGGGCACTCCAAAGAGACCGTCAGGACCCGCCGACACCAGACATATACGGCGATTGGTGCAGACCCCAAGGAGATTCTCAGCAGGAGTTCGCACAGTTCCGTCAGAATCGGGAAGGCTTGAATCTAAACCAAAGCGGAACGCCCGACCGGGGAACACGAACGCAATTCGTCCGCCCCAGGTGTCAACCAACTCTGATCGAGTCGAATCCTTGGTATTGGCCGTGGACTTAGCCGAGGGCGCGTACAAGACCGCCGGCGTACCGGACAAGATGTTGGTGGCGGGATAACTGGAAGTATTCGCCTCCGCGCGCAACATGCTCGGCGGGATGCCCGCCAGCATGGGACGGATCGCCTCCAGTTGCGAGAGCAGATTCACGGTGAATACGCCCGCGCCGCGTGCACGCGTGTAAATCAATTTGTTGCCGGAATTGTTTGGCGCTGGCGGCGTTCCTGGCTCACGGACGTCGAATAGTTCGCCGCCGTTAGGCACAGGATAGATCTCCGTGGTCGGCGCCGTCAGCGAGTCAAACGCCCCGTTGTACGTCACCGGTCGTCCCGTCTGCCCTTCCCATTCAGTGAACGCGCTCTCCATGATGGTCATCGCGCTCTCAACCTGCGAACGCTCGGCGCGGCGCAACAGCGCTGAACCAACGCCCAAGACCAAGGAGGCCAGCACCAAGATGATGCTGATGACCACCATGATCTCAATCAGGGTGAACGCGCGATCAACATGATGCGAGCGGCGCGTACTCATGGCCCGAACCTCACAATGTTGTCTTCGTTGTAGCCCTCGGTGTCGGCGCGGATATTCGGGTTCCAGCGCTGGTCGGGTCCAAAGGAGAGGAACGCAAACTCGGAGGCCATGGCAGCGCGACTTGCACTGTTGTCGTTGTTTCCGTCTGGCATGGCGTTCACATCTTCGCCCGGTCCGAAACGCTGCGGACGCAGTGCAACAATGTCGGCCAATGACCAAGAGCGGTCCGTGGAGCGCGGGTCACCGTTCAGATAGCCGCGTCGATAGAAGATGATCGGCTTACCGAAGAAATCTAAGAGGCACTTCGGCGCAAGGTCAAAGTTGTTGATCTCGCCCGGCTTCGCAACAATCGGCGTGCCGTCGGTCTGAAAGCCAGTGAGACCACCAATCTCGCCGTCAGACTTCACTTCTAAGTAAGGACCAAGCGACTTGCCGCGCAGGAACGCGTTTGATGAATCCGCGTTGCCGGTAGCGGGATTCGATGCAGCCAAATTGCGAGAGCCAAAGAGCCCCTTCCCCTGCGTTCCAGTACGCGGATTGAGGAGCGAGCCCCAACCACCATCGGAGCCAGGATTACGAATACCAAGCGCCGGCTGCTCGCGGTAGCCAGGAGTATTGGTGTTCGCGGGAAGCGCACCATTCGCCTCCATGATCACGCCGTAGCCATCCTGTGAGCGATCGCCGAGCCCCAACAGGTACTCAGGGATAGTGGTGACCGAGGACCACTTCTGTAGATTCTGCCGCTGCGTGGTGGACCATGATCCGTAGGTTGGTCCAGCATTCTGTGTTCCCGCAAGCGACGGCGGGTCCAACATGTCGCGACCCCAACCGAGCTGCCCAAATGCAGTCCCAGCCGTCGCTGAGCCGACCTGTGATGGCACACCCAGGATGGGAGGGATGTAGCCAGTCTCGGCGCGAAATCGGGTGAGCCCCGCCACGATGGAGTTCATGAGGAACTCCGTATTGGCAATGCGAGCGCGCCGCGCCCCGTAACCCAAGCCCACGATCAGCGTGGAGATCACGCCGATCACGATGCCGAGCACCACCAAGATCTCCACCACGGTAAAGCCGCGGAGCGAGAGTCTGGCGCGTACTGGGCTAGCAGGCTTCATCACTTGCCGCCCTTCTGGCCGGAGACGCTTTCAATCATGCTGACCAGCGGAAGGAACAGCGCCAGAACGATCGTTCCGACGATGCCACCCAGGATCACCACCATGAACGGCTCCAGGAGGCTCAGCAGACTAGCCACCGCGACGTCCACTTCTTCGTCGTAGTTGTCGGCGATCTTCATGAGCATCACGTCCAGGTCTCCGGTCTCCTCACCAACGTCGATCATGTTGACGACGATGGCATCGCAGACCTTCGCCTTGCGCAGCGGGCCGGCGAATGTTTCGCCTTCCTTGATGCTGTCATGGACGCTGCCGAGCGCTTTCTCGAATACCCAGTTTCCCGAGGTTTCCTTGGTAATAGTGATCGCTTCCAAGATGGGAACGCCTGCCGCCACCAGCGTGCCGAGGGTTCGAGTGAAGCGCGCAACGGTGGTCTTCTCGACCAGTGTTCCAATGACGGGAATCTTCAAGATGATCCAGTCAAAGGCCGCGCGACCAAAGGCGGTTTTTCTGATCACCTTCAGCAGGAAGAAGAGCACGAACGGAGAGACGATGATCCACGCCACGCCGGGCACGCGTTGATCAGGGCTCGCTGTACCTGCGATCCATTTACTTGCCGCAACGAGCCACAGAGTCAGGGCCGGGAGCTTCACATTGAAGTCGTTGAAGATCTCTTGGAACTTCGGGATCACGAAATACATAATGCCGGTGACGATCGCCACGGCAATACCGATGACCACCACTGGATAGATCAATGCGCCCTTGATGCGACGACGCAGGCGCTGGCCTTTTTCCATGAAGTCAGCAAGACGCTGCAAGATGACGTCCAACACGCCTCCGATCTCGCCAGCCTTCACCATCTTGGTGTAGAGACGATCGAATGCCTTGGGGTGACGAGCGAACGCATCGCTGAGTGTGTTACCGCCCTGCACATCTTCGCAGACGGTTTCGAGGATGTTCTTTAGCTTGCCGGCCTTCTGCTGGCTCTCCAAGATCTGCAACGAGCGGAGGAGCGGAAGACCTGCGTCCTGCAGTGTTGAGAGCTGGCGAGTGAAGAGGCACATGCGCTTCAGCGGAACACCGCCGAAGGACAGGTTCAGGCCACCGCCCTTCTTCTTCTTTTTCTTCTTGTCAGTCGCGGCAACATTCGGCTTGGACGCACTGCCGCCCTTCTGCACTTTCAAATCAGACGCGTACAGCCCATCAACACGCAGTTTCTGGATTGCGTCATCGGTGGTTGCGGCGTCGATGGTGCCCTTCTGTTCTTTGCCAGAGGCGTTCATCGCGACATATGCGTAAGTGGCCATTGTTGAGTTACTCCTCGCTCAGTGTTTCGCGGACAACCTCGTCAATGGTTGTCTGACCGTCGTAGATAGAAAGAAGACCGCACTCGCGGAGAGTTCGCATTCCGTGCCGGCGGCACTCGTGGGCAAGAACCGATGTGCTCGCCTGGCTCATGATCAATTCGCGCAGCGGATCGGTCATCACCATGATTTCAAACAGCGCGAGTCGTCCCTTGTAGCCGCTCTTGTTGCAGCGCTCACAGCCTTTGCCGCGGAAGAATGTCCGCCCACCGACATCTTGCGGACGCATGGCAAGTTCCATGAGTTGCTCTTCGCTGGGGATGAACTCTTCCTTGCAGTTGGTACAGATGCGCCGCGCGAGGCGCTGCGCCACAATGGCCTCCAATGTTGCCGTGAGCAGGAAGCTCTCAACGCCAAGGTCAAGAAGTCGCGCGATACTGGACGGCGCGTCATTGGTGTGCAGCGTGGTGAATACCAAGTGACCCGTGAGTGCTGCCTGGATAGCGATCTGTGCCGTCTCCAAGTCACGCACTTCGCCGACGAGGATGATGTCCGGATCCTGACGAAGGAAGCTGCGCAGGAGCCGCGCGAAGGTGAGTTCTTGATCGACATTCACCTGACACTGGATCAGACCTTCGATGTCGTACTCCACCGGGTCTTCTGCGGTGAGGATCTTGGTCTCGATGTCATTGAGCTCGTTAAGAGCGGCGTACAGCGATGTGGTCTTGCCGGAACCCGTGGGGCCGGTGACGATGACAATTCCGTTGGGCTTATTGATCAGCGTGCGCAGCTTCTCAAGGTCATCATCGCGCAGGCCGATGCGGTCGAGTGAAAGCTGGACGTTGGAGCGGTCAAGTACGCGAAGCACCACGCTCTCGCCGAACATGGTGGGAAGCACAGCGACGCGCAAGTCAACGGGGCCGGAATCAAGGCTCATTTCCACGCGTCCGTCTTGCGGCAGTCGGCGTTCAGAGATGTTGAGCTTTGCCAAGACCTTCACGCGGCTCACGAGCGGCATTGCGAGCGGCTTCGGCACTGGCAACATCTCATAGAGCACGCCGTCAATGCGGTAGCGCACCTTGAACTCAGACTCAAACGGTTCCATGTGAATGTCACTGGCCTTGTCGGCGATGGCCTGCATCAGAAGATGGTTGAGCAACTCAACAACCTTGTTGTCGCTCATGGCATCGCCGAGCGTGGTCAGATCGATACTTGCGTTGGATCGACCCGCGGCAGCCTTGACTGCGGCAGAGTCCTGCTCGGCAAGGATGCGGCGACCAGCGTCGGCCATCGACTTGCCGCCGTAGTACTTGGCAACGGCTGCTTCAATCTGGTCAGCGGCGGCAATGACGCTCTTCACCTCACTGAAGCCCATCACATTCTTCAGGTCATCCACCGCGCGGTAGTTATCGCGGTTCTTCATCGCAATCGTCAGCGAGCGCGTCGCGGGGTCGAACGCGATGGGAAGGACCTTGTAACTGTTCGCTGTGGCGGGCTGAAGTGCGCCGATCACTTCCTTGGGGATTTCGAGATCGGTGAGGTCCACGTACTCGAGACCAAACTGGCCGGCCAGGGCCACTTCAACATCCTGAGCGGTGACCTTCCCCAACTCTATAAGGATGGCGCCGAGTTTCTTTCCCTTATGAGTGCCCTGCTGCGCGGTCAGCGCGAGCTGGACGTCGTCCCGCGTGGCCTTCCCCATCTTGGTGAGAACGCGCCCAAAGCGGCGCTGCTTCAGCTCTTCAACGGGAACGGGGGTCAGGACACCTGGGTCTGGCATATTCAATTTCCTTCAGTCGCCGTCGTGGGGTGGCTCGTCGCTGTCCCTAAGAAATACGGACGCAATGCGCAAACAGATGGCATGTTATGCAGCGATTTGTTGGTTGTTGGCACATGAATTTGATGTGTCACTTGCAAATTGATACCGTTCTTGAGGCGCCAGGCGAATGATCGCCCAGCAGAACCGCAAGAATTGTTTAGGTGGCCTCGTGCGCCTCGTCGAGTTCCGCGCGACCGACACTGCCGCCCGCACGGTGGACCTTCTCGGTCATATCTCCGGCATTGCGGCACTTGTCGACCATCTCCTCGGCGGAAATCATGCCCTTGGAATAGAGGCTCCAGAGGTGGTCATCAAGGAGCTGCATTCCGAACTTCTTACCGGTCTGGATCGCCGAGTCGATGCGGAAGGTCTTGTTCTCGCGGATCAGGTTCGAGATTGCGGGAGTAACCACTAGGAACTCATAACCTGCAACGCGACCTGGCTTGTCGATGCGTTCGCACAACACCTGGCTGATGACCGCGATGAGCGACGTGGACAGCTGAACACGCACCTGCTCCTGCTGGTTTGTCGGGAATGCGTCGATGATTCGATTGATCGTTCCGGCGGCGCCGGTGGTATGCAGAGTCGCGAACACCAAGTGACCCGTTTCAGCGGCGCGAATGGCCGCTTCGATGGTCTCAAGGTCACGCATTTCACCGACCAGGATCACGTCTGGGTCTTGACGCAACACGCGCCTCAACGCCTCGGAGAACGTAGGCACATCGATACCAAGCTCACGCTGATTGACCACTGAACGCTTATGGTTGTGGTAATACTCGACCGGATCCTCGACCGTCACGATGTGGCGCTCGAAGTTGGTATTGATGTGATCGATCATCGTTGCCAGCGAGGTCGTCTTTCCCGAACCAGTCGGTCCGGTTACGACGAATAGACCACGCGGGCGCCGAATCAGGTCTTTACTGATCGTCGGAAGTCCGATTTGCTCAAACGTCAGCAGTCGATTCGGGATCTGGCGCAGCACCATGCTGATGACGCCCTTCTGCTTGAAGACGGACACACGGAAGCGGGCCGCGGTACCGAACGCGAAGCCGAAGTCGGTTCCGCCCATTTCCTGCAGTTCCTGCTGGTTCTTCTCCGGCGTCACGCTCTTCATGAGCTGCATCATGTCTTCGGGCTCAAGCGTCTTGGTGGCAAGATTGCGCAAACGGCCACTCAGACGGATGGTGGGCGGACGACCGCAGGAAAGATGCAGATCGCTCGCGTCCTGCTTGACGACAACGTCAAGCAAACGGTCCATCTGAATGGTGGGCTTTGCGTTCTCTGATACTTCGGTTTCGGAACTCGACATTGTTGTGTCTCTGATCTATTCGTGGAGTGAAATTCGACTCAAAGTGTGCGTCAGCGCTTGGCCATTTCGCTTGGATCAAAGCCTTCGATCTGTGCGTACTTGGCCACTTCGTCAGGCGTGGTGACGCCCTTCAGGATCTTGATGCGACCGTCGCCAAGCAAGCTTCGCATGCCGCCGCGAACGGCAGCCGCGCGCAACTTGGAGACACCCGCGCGCTGGAATGCCAGCTCGCGGATCTCGCTGTTCATGATCATCATT
Organism: Planctomycetaceae bacterium; assembly: GCA_947474065.1. Lineage (GTDB taxonomy): Bacteria > Planctomycetota > Phycisphaerae > Phycisphaerales > SM1A02 > UBA966. The sequence goes on along the minus strand of CANJHD010000015.1, from coordinate 36,554 downwards.
TCAAAGATTGCCTTGCGCCCGCGGTAGCCAGTGCCCTTGCAATTCGGGCAACCGACTGCCTTCATGACCTTCCCGATGGCTTCTTCGGGAGCGATGTCAACAAGCTTGAGGAACTTTGGATCCGGCGCATCGTCAAGCGCCTTGCACATCGGACACAGAACGCGCCCGAGGCGCTGCGCGAGCACTGCCTGGATGGAACTTGCAACCAAGAACGGCTTGACACCCATGTCCACCAGACGCGTGATGGCGCTCGGTGCATCGTTGGTGTGCAGCGTGCTAAAGACCAAGTGACCAGTGAGTGCCGCCTGAATGGCGATGTCTGCGACTTCGCGGTCTCGAATTTCACCGATCAGGATGATGTTCGGTGCCTGACGCAACATGCTCTTGAGCACAATGCCGAAGGTGAGGCCGATCTGTTCGCGAATCTGCACCTGGTTGATGCCGTTGAAGTTGTACTCAACGGGATCTTCCGCGGTGATGATCTTGCGATCCGGGGTGTTCAGGATCGCCAGCGCTGAATACAGCGTGGTGGTCTTGCCCGAACCGGTTGGACCGGTGACGAGGAAGATTCCGTTCGGTCGGCGAATGATCTTGTTGAAGACATCAAGCGAGTCTTGCTCGAAGCCAAGGTTCAAGAGACCGATGCGCACGCTGTCTGGGCGCAAGATTCGCAGAACGATGCTTTCGCCGTAGAACGCCGGGCAAGTACTGACGCGGAAGTCGATCTGATTGATGACTGGCTGGCCATCTTTAAAGACCGGATCCCCCATCTGATCAAGCTCTGGCACCGGGAACTTGATGCGACCATCCTGCGGAATGCGCCGCTCTGCGATGTTGACGCCAGCCATGAGCTTGATGGTTGAGAGAACTGCATTCTGCAGCGTCTTCTGTAGTTTCTCAATCTCAACGCATACGCCGTCGATGCGGTAGCGGAGCATGATGTGCCCCTCTGCCGGTTCGATATGAATATCTGACGCGCGGCCGTTCACTGCATCAAGAATGATGCGCGCAACGAGCTTTCGAATCGGACCTTCATCATCGATATCAAGAGACTTGCTGCTGCGGTCGATGCTGCTCTTATTTATATCGATGGACTTGTCCATCGAGTCGCCAGCCAACTGCTTACGCGGCGGACCTTCCGCCTTCGCGCCGCCATCGATGTACGAACGGATCTGACGCTTGGAAGCGATGCCGGCCTGTTCGAAATCACCAACGCGAAAGCGCAAGAGCTCCAGCGTGTCGATATCCATGGGGTCATGGATGATGAGGCGCAGTTTGCCGCTGCCAGCCAATGGCAGCACCAAGAATTTTTTGATCAAGTCACTGGCGATGCGCGCCTTGTCGATCTTGTTCATATCAGTCACAAGATCGAGGTTGATGAAGTCAACACCGAATTGCTGAGCAAGCGCCTTGGCGACGTCTTCTTCCTTGCAGGCATTGGTCTCAACAAGAATTTCACCAAGTCGCATGCCACGCGCGCGGGCGGCGGCGAATGCCTCGTCAACCTGAGCGAGGGTAACGACACCGAGACCAACGAGAATCTCGCCAAGTTTCTGACGGGGCTTGCGTGCCAACGGGACCTCCTGACGCGCCGAACTCCCGCTGCCAGTCACCCCGCGCAGGGGCGTGCAACGAGAACACCATATCTTCGTACCGGACGGGTGCCTGAGTTGCACCTGACCGCCCACATGCCCGGTCCGGATGGTCCGGAACGGCGGGGGCTCCGTAGTATGCGGCCTGCGCCGCAAGTACGCAATGCGCACGACCGAGAATATGGACGACGAATCAAGAAACCCCCTGCCCGATCCAGCCGCTTCCCCGCGCCCCAACGGGTCGCGCCCCTTGCGCGTCCTTGTAGCGGCGGGGCCAACCCACGAACCGATTGACGATGTTCGCTACATCGGAAATCGATCGAGCGGATTGATGGGAACAGCGATTGCAGCCGCATTTCGCGACTGCGGGCACGCGGTGACACTGACCCGCGGACCGGGCGTCGCTGCGATTTCTGGCTGCGTTGATCGGCAATTTGTGACCGCCGCCGACCTGTTATCCGTACTACGGGCAGAATGGCCTGCGCACGACCTCTTAGTGATGGCGGCCGCCGTCGCCGACTACCGCCCTGCCAAACTCGTAGCTGGCAAGATGAACCGCGAGGCAGGACCGATCACGCTGGCACTTGAGCCAACCGAGGACATACTTGCCGGCCTTGCCGCGAGTCGCCGCCCAAATCAGTACGTCGTTGGCTTCGCCCTCGAGCGCCCAGAAGATCTGGAACGCTCAGCGACCGCCAAATTGATCCGCAAGCGAGCCGATGCAATTGTGGCCAACCCGCTCGCAACGATGAATGCCCCAGACGTCGACGCAAAGGTCATCTTTGCCGATGGCCGATCCGCCTCCCCGGGCAGATCGATGCCAAAGTCTGAATTCGCAGCATGGCTGGTCAACGTGCTCACCGCTCCCACCCACTTGCCAACTGAACTACATTCTCGCCCTCTGCCGCCATGAAGGCGCGCAGTTTCGGCAACACCCCTCGGAAGGAACCGCATGCAGCTCGGACTGATCGGACTCGGACGTATGGGCGCCAACATGGGCAAGCGGCTGCTTCGTAACGGGCACTCCGTGGTCGGGTGGAACCGCGAGCCAGAACCGATACGCGAGATCGCCGCCGAGGGCGGTATTGCTGCAACCTCAACAGCCGACCTCGTCAAGAAGTTGCAAACGCCGCGTCATATATGGCTCATGTTGCCCGCAGGCGTCGTGGACCAGATGATCGATGAGCTCGTGCCGCTGCTGTCACCTGGTGACACGATCATCGACGGCGGGAACAGTTACTACCGTGATGACCTGCGACGCGCCAAGGCACTGTCGGCCAAGGGAATTGACTACGTGGACTGCGGCGTTTCCGGCGGGGTGTGGGGTCTTGAGCGCGGCTACTGCTTGATGATCGGCGGTCCGGATGCCGCCATCGCGCGCCTTGACTCCGTGTTTCGAACGCTTGCGCCGGGAACTGGCACTATTCCGGTGACTGCAGGACGTGGCGGTGCCGGCGACACCAGCGATATCGGATACTTGCACTGCGGCCCCGTTGGTGCGGGCCACTTTGTAAAGATGGTTCACAACGGCATTGAGTATGCGCTCATGGCTGCGTATGCGGAAGGGTTCAACATCCTGCGCCACGCCAATATGGGCAAGGATAAGGTGGTAATGGACGCCGAGACCACGCCACTGCGGGAGCCCGATGCGTACCAGTATGACATCGATATTGGCCGAGTAGCCGAACTGTGGCGCCGCGGCAGCGTTGTTTCAAGTTGGCTGCTTGACCTGACCGCAACGGCGCTGGCGGAAGATCCCAAACTTGAGAAGTTTGGCGGGCGCGTGAGTGATTCGGGCGAAGGTCGCTGGACCGTGATTGCCGCAGTGGAAGAAGGTGTTCCAGCCCACGTCATTACCGCATCGCTCTACGACCGCTTTGAGAGTCGCGGCAATGCTGAGTATGGCAACAAGATTCTCAGCGCCATGCGCTACGCGTTCGGCGGGCATCATGAGAAGGCAAGCGGTTCGCGACACTAAATCCTGACTGCTTTGGTAGCGCATTTGCCTCGGCAAGTATCTAGTATGCACTTCGGGCCCTGTGGCGGAATTGGCAGACGCAGCGGACTTAAAATCCGCGGCCGCGTAAGCGGTGTGTGGGTTCAAGTCCCACCGGGGCCATTTGAGAATTGCGGAGCGATGCTTCGTAATGAAGGCGAAGTTTCTTGCGCTATCCATGTACGATTCGCTCATGGCTCACATGGACTCGTCGGCCAAGGATGCGAACGCCTCAAACCCGCTGAGAAGCGACATGGACCGGTTACATACCGGTCGTGAACGCATACCCGTAAGCGTGCATCCAACAAGTACCGCAGCGAGCCGCGCAGTTGCTGCAGAGATCGCTGCACTCCTTCGCGAACGCGCCTCGCAGGGGCGCATGGCGGTACTTGGCCTTGCTACTGGATCCACCCCACAAGGCGTCTACGACGAGCTCGTCCGCATGCACCGCGAGGAAGGGCTTTCGTTTCAGAATGCGATCACCTTCAACCTTGATGAATACTGGCCCATGCAACAGGAAGAGTTGCAGAGCTACCGACGCTTCATGCAGGAGCATTTGTTTGAGCACATCGATATCCATCCAGCCAATATCCATATTCCGGATGGAACGTGCGCGCAGGATCAAGTGGCGGACTTTTGTGCTCAATACGAGAGCGCAATTCGAACGGCGGGCGGTATCGATCTACAGATTCTTGGCATTGGTCGTACTGGCCACGTGGGGTTCAATGAGCCCGGCTCGCCGCGCGACAGTCGCACACGACTCATCACGCTTGACCGCGTGACCCGCATGGATGCAGCAAGCGATTTCTTCGGCGAGCGCAATGTTCCTCGGCGCGCGATCACCATGGGCGTTGGAACGATTCTTGATGCACGCCGGGTGCTGCTCGTTGCGTTCGGCGAACACAAATCCGCCATTGTTCGCGAGGCAGTCGAAGGTGCGATTTCTCCGTCCGTTGCTGCGAGTTTTCTGCAGGAACATCCAAACGCACGATTCATTCTTGACCCCGCGTCGAGCGCTGCGTTAACCCGTTTCAGTACACCATGGCTCCTGGGACCCATCGAAGATTTCGGGCTGGCGTGGGATAAATCCACTACGAAGCGCGCGGTGATCTGGCTGGCGCGAACGCTTGGCAAGCCGGTACTCAAACTCGTTGAAGAGGATTACAACGAACACGGACTGCAGCCGCTCTTAGCGAGCCGCGGCGACGCGTACGACATCAACATTGAGGTATTCCGCGCGCTGCAACGGACCATCACCGGATGGCCGGGCGGCAAGCGCGACGACGCGAAGTCTGCATTCCCAAAGCGCGTGGTGGTCTTCAGCCCGCACCCGGATGATGACGTCATCTCAATGGGCGGAACATTCATTCGACTCTGTGATCAGGGACATGAAGTTCATGTGGCGTATCAGACATCCGGCAACATCGCGGTTTGGGACGACAGCGCGTTGCGACATCTGGACTTCCTCCGCGAATTCGCTGGCGCATTTCCGCAACTTGGACGCGAGTTCACCGAACGCCTTGAAGCCAACATTGAGACGTTCATTGCCACCAAGAAACCAGGGGCCGTGGACACCGTGGAACTGCAAAAAGTGAAGGCACTGATCCGCCGCAGCGAGGCCCGTGCAGGCGCGCGCTGGAGTGGCGTGCGGCCGGAACACATTCACTTCCTCGACCTCCCCTTCTACGAGACTGGTCGCGTTCGAAAGAATCCACTTGGAGCTGATGATCTGCGCATCACTTGCGATCTGCTCAGAACTGTGCAACCGCACCAGATCTATGCGGCAGGTGATCTGAGCGACCCACACGGAACGCATCGCACCTGCCTCGCCGCCATCGTGCAGTCACTCGCTGCTTTGCGTGCAGAGACCGCTGAGCGCGCATGGCTCGATACGTGCGAAACGTGGCTCTACCGCGGCGCGTGGCAAGAATGGGCGCCAGAAGAGATTGAAATGGCTGTACCGCTTTCGCCCGACGAAGTGATTCGCAAGCGCTTTGCAATATTCAAGCACGAAAGCCAAAAGGACACTCCTGTATTCCCCGGCGCAAGCGACACGCGGGAGTTCTGGCAGCGCGCCGAGGATCGCAATCGCGCAACTGCAGTGGCGTATGACCGCCTTGGCTTAGCTGAGTATGAGGCTATTGAAGGATTCGTTCGCATGGATCCGCCGCGGGTAACCTAATTGCCTCGAATGAAGTCCACCGAACCGCAACGCCCCGCTCTCCCGCCCCCTGCAGCCATAGTTCTGCTAGTGACTTCGGATGAGACCCTGATAAGCCGCGTGCGGGCAATGATTTCTACGGACCGCAGCATCGTGCTGCACGCGTCGCAGTCGATCGGCGATGCCGAGATTGAAGCGCTCGAGATTCATCCCACGGTGGTGCTGCTTGATCTCGACTTGCGTGGTCGTACGCCAGCGCTCGATCTTCTGCGCCGCCTGCGTCGACGACCAGAGACGCTCTCGGTTCCGGTGATCGTTCTTGGTGGGCACGAGGAGACTCAGTTGCGCGCCGCAGTCTTTGATGCGGGAGCTGCTGACTACGTAGAGAAGTTGCCTGACCCGATCGAGTTGCGTGCACGCATTAAGACACACTCCGAGGGCTTCAACGTCCGCGCGGAGCGCAATGATTCCATCTCCGCGATCGGTCGGTTGCAGCGGCAGCTCCGTGATGCACTCCGCGACGCTGATGAAGCACGACGCGCCGGGACTGACGGACGCCCGGGCGGCATGGAATCCGCAGTGTGGCGCGCAAAAATTGAATCTCTCACGCGGCTCGGCGTGGAGCTCAGTCGCATCCATGACTTTCACTTACTGATGGAGCGGATTCTGAGTGAGGCACGCGCGTTGGTGGGTGCTGATGCTGGCACCATCTACACCCGCGAGGGCGATGCGCTTCGCTTTGCGTTCAGCCAGAATGAAACGCTCGAGCAACCAAGCCGTCATTCCAGCACCCGATTCAGCAGCCTTGTGGTGCCCGTGAGCGCGCGTTCAATCGCTGGATGGTGCGCCATGAGTGGCGAGCTCGTGAACATTGCCGATGCATATGAACTGGATCAATCCGCGCCATATCGTTTCGACCAGAGCTATGACGCGGTCACTGGATATCGCACTCGATCTGTGATTGCAATGCCGCTGCGAAACGCCTCCGATGTGGTGCTCGGGGTGCTACAGCTCCTGAATTCCGGCGGTGATTCCCCGGAAAAATCCACGCAATTCAGTGCCGATGATGAACGCATGGTGGAGCACTTCGCATCAATGGCGACGGTGGTCATCGAACGTGCACAACTCACAGAGACGGTCATCCTGAGGATGATCCGCATGGCCGAAGTGCGAGATCCAGCGGAAACTGGTCCACACATTGAACGTGTCGCGGGTTATTCACTGGTGATCTTTGACGAGTGGGCGCGACGCCGTGGATTTGAGGGTCCCGGATTTGAGCGTCAGCGTGACCGCCTTCGCATTGCCGCCAAGCTCCACGATGTTGGAAAGATCGGAATCAGCGACGCGATTCTCAAGAAGCCCGGGCGCCTCGACCCTGATGAGATCCGGCAAATGCAGCAGCACACCGTGATCGGCGCGCGGCTCTTTGCGGACAGCCCAACGCAGTTTGACGAGACGGCGCGTGATGTTGTCCTGAATCACCACGAGCGCTGGGACGGAGCCGGCTACCCGGGCTACGTTGACGTTGATGGCCGACCGCTTGTTGACCCGACGAGCGGACTGCCACGACCCGGTGGCAAGCGCGGCGAAGACATTCCCCTGTTTGCACGCATCGTGGGACTTGCTGATGTCTTTGATGCACTCTCCAGCCGGCGCGCGTACAAGGAAGCATGGGGCGAAGAGCAGGTGCTCGAGTTTGTGAAATCCGAGAGCGGACGACACTTTGACCCCGAGTTGGTTGATATCTTGTTTGCGCGACTTGATGAGATTCGCTCGGTGCGCGTCGCGCATATGGGTGATTGAGCGCGCAGTCAGCACGCACATCGCGACGGGGGTGCAACGCGAACGCTTGCGGTACCGATGACCGTTCCTAACGACTAGCAGTCCGCAAGGATCAAGTATCCGTGTAGACTTGTATTTATGCCCAAAAGCGAATCATCTCGTCCATTTTTCAAGAGCCTTCTCGGACAGATGGTGCTCGCCACCGTCTTGCCCGCCGCCGTGGTTCTTGGCACAGTTGTGACGTTCGGCATCACGAATACCTATGAACGCGCGCTCAATGAAGAGAAGGTCCAGCTGGTGCAAGCTGCGGAAACCGTTGCAGCTCATATGGACGCCCGAAACCGCGAAGGCTTGCTCGCCGCGGATATGGTTGCAGCCGCGCAACGCGGAGGCCTCTTTGGACAGCGGGAACTCACGGTGCGCTCCCTGCGGACTGCCCTTGATGCAAATCCGACCATCACCGGGCTAAGCATTGCATATGAACCGAATGCCGATGGCAACGACGTCGCCACGCTTCCCGCAAGTGGCACGCAAAGTTCGGGTCGCTTTCTGCCGTACTGGTACCGCGATTGGCGCAGCAACGATCGCATTGCGTTCAAAGCCGTCGTTGGTATGGATGACAGTCTTTACTACCTCGGACCGAAGGAAAATTGGGAACGTCGTCAAGACAGCCGCCCCATGATGACTGAGCCGTATGAGTACGACGGCCAAGTGATGGTGGAGCACGCCTGCCCAATCATCATTGACGGCAAGTTCAAGGGAGCCATCACCGCCGACCGATCGCTCAGCGATCTCCAAACCGAAGTCAACGGACTAGCAGAGGAGCTGAAACTTGATGTCTACATTGTGTCCGCCAAAGGAAAGCTCGTGGTCGCTAGTAGCGGAACTCAAAGGCCGTTTATTTCCACCGCAGAATCTTGGCGCACCAAGTCCATTGATGAAACGCCACAAGGGATCAACCTCAAGAAGATGATTGCCGAGCACGCCGCTGGTACATCCGAAGTCCTGAATGATCCGGCAACGCGCGGTCGTTCGTTCTTCGCGGCGGCGCCTATCGCCGCCGGCAATTGGATGGCAGTGGTCGCCACGGCAGAATCCACGGTCACTGGGCCGATCATCAGCGACGCCTACCGCAGTGGCATATTTGCACTGATTGGCGTAGCGATCATCGCCTTGGTGATCTACTTTCCAACAAGACTCTTGGCTCAGCGCATTGATCAGGCAGCGAAGGCCGCGGCGCAGGTTGCCGCTGGCGATCTGACACGCGTTTCCACGAAGACGACGCGCAGCGATGAAACTGGCGATCTCTTCCGCGCACTCGACAGCATGACCGACGATCTCAATTCGTTGGTTGGTCAGGTCCGCGAAGCGAGCGTTGAACTCAGCAGCACGGCAATGGAACTCGCGACCACCTCGCGGAAGCAAGACGAAGTGGTGGCTTCGTTCGGCGCTAGCAGCACAGAAATCGCCGCAGCCGTGCGGCAAATCAACGCCACCGGGCAGGAACTCTCCCGCGAGATGGAACATGTGAACGATGTTGCAACTTCCACTTCCAAGCTCGCCCAAGACGGTCGCGTGCAGTTGGAAACCATGGAAGGCGCAATGCAGTCACTCGATCACGCAACCACTGGAGTTGCAGATCGACTGGCAGCCATCAATGAGAAGGCCGTCAACATTGGCGGCGTGGTCACCACGATCACCAAGGTTGCCGAGCAGACGAACCTGCTCTCTGTGAATGCCGCGATTGAAGCAGAGAAAGCTGGCGAGTACGGACGCGGCTTCTTGGTGGTGGCGCGCGAGATTCGCCGCCTCGCTGATCAGACCGGGCAAGCCACGCTTGACATTGAACGCATGGTGAAAGAGATGCAAGGCGCCGTTTCGAGCGGTGTGATGGAAATGGACCGCTTCAGTGAGCAAGTTCGCCGTAACGTCACTGATGTCCGCACGATTGGTCGAAGCATGTCGGACATCATCGGAAGCGTTGATGAATCAAGCCGTAGCTTCGGAACCGTTCGAGAAGGCATGCGTAGCCAGTCATCGGGAGCAGGCCAGATATCTGAGGCCATGACCACCCTGACTGGCAATGCCAAGGCATCCGCCGAAGCCGTCAAGGAGTTCAGCCGAGCCTCTGACATCCTGCAGCGTTCCATCGGCATGCTGAAGACCGCCATCGCTGCCTTCCAACTCCGCGCCTGAATCGAGCCCCCATGCGTACGTTCGTCTTTGTAGTCGCCAATTACCGTTACGCAATAGACGCCCCATGGGTCCAGGCTGTGCATCCGCTCGTTCGGGCACGCCCCGTTCCAGGCGCACCGCCGTGGATCGCTGGAGTCATCGATGTGCACGGAGAATTCGTTCCGCTTGTGGACGCGGCAATCCTGCTTGCGGGCGCGGCGGGAGTCGAGCGCACACTCGGCGCGCGCATCCTTCTTATTGACACCGGGTTCGGCGAAGGAACACGCGCACGCTTTGCCATGGCCGTTGATCGCATCGAAGATGCCGCTGACTTGGAAGAAGCGGGCGCTTGGGGAGCTGGAACGCAATCCGTCCCGTGGCTCGGCGCGGTTCTTCAGCATCAGGGCCAAGCTGCGCAGCGTCTTGATGCGCGTGCGCTTGCTGACGCGTATCCGCAGCTATCTGCGCCATCGGCAGCACTCGTTCCGAAAGACGGCGCATGAGTGCACTGGAGCGAATTGGCGACCTTCTGCGGGCCGCTCACCTTGACTCTGCGCTGACATCGCCAGAGGCAATTCGCTCTATTGTGTCCGAACGACGACGCGCGACTGGAATTACTTCGGACGATGCATATGCCGATCTCGCCGCTCGCTCGAGCGCGGAATTCGGCAAACTGCGTGAACAGATTGCAGTGCCTGAGACTTGGCTGTTTCGGTATCCGTCATCGTTTGAAGTGCTGCGCGCGCAGTTCATGCGGCAGTCCCGGCGCCCAGTCCGCGCGCTTTCAGTTGCATGCGCCACTGGCGCCGAGCCGTTCTCGATTGCAGCGACTGCGATGGCTGCCGGCATCCATCCTGATGACATTCACGTACTCGCCATTGATCCGAATCCGGATGCGCTCCAGCGAGCGCACAGTGGCGATCTTGGTCGAATGGCCGCCCGCGGCGAAATTCCAGATTGGGCGCAACAGTACGTGGAGATACTGCCGAACAACGCGCGAGTGTCGGCCACTGTACGAGCCTGCGTTGAATTGCGCGAGGGATCCGCTCCAGCAGCGCTCCTTGATCTTGAGCGCGGTTCGTTTGATGCTGTGTTCTGCCGAAATCTTGCGATCTATTTGAGCGATGCCGGACGAAAGGTGATCGGCGAGCGACTCGAGGCGTTGCTGCATCCCGATGGCATTCTCTATCTCGGGCACGCAGAGCGACCAGCACTGTTTGGCCTCGAAGACCGATTCGAATCCGCGAGCAGCGCTCAGCCGGGAGCGTTCGCGTTCGCGCGCCGATCCGTCGCAAGTTCCGAGTCAACAAGCAACACGAAGAGCAATTCGGATCGATGGAATGACCGAAGCAGCGCATCGTCGCCACGCCCGAATCCGGCGCGACCGCTCGGCACCACCTTCCCTAGCCCGACTGCTGCAACGTCGACGAGCAATCGAACACCCCGCGAACTGACGACAACTGCAGCAGCACAGACAGCCACGTCGAGCCCTGTATCCGCTGATTCCAAGATGTTCCTCAGTGCGCGCGCTGCTGCCGATGCCGGAGACTTGCGCAGAGCGGCGGAAATCGCTGAGCGAATTCACTCCACTGGTGATCGGTCATTGGCGCTGATGGAGTTGCTGGGGGCGGTGCACTTGGGGCTCGGCGATTCGACACGCGCCGAGAGCGCATTGCGACAAATTGTTTATATGGATCCACAGAATGTCGAGGCACTGCTCCACCTTGCAATCCTCGCCGAACGTCGCGGAGACGAAGCACTAGCGCAGCGCTACCGGCTTCGCGCCGCAAAGGGAACATCATGAGTGAAGATCGCGCACTGTCATTAGCAAAGCCCCCTACTTCCGCAATTGCTGGACTGGAGCAGCTGCTCACTCGTCCCCTTTCCGAAAGTGATCTCGACCGCGCCACTGCCGCACTCGCCGCCCCGCTCGACGAGCGGTCACGATCTCGCGTCAGCCTGCTCGCCATGCGCGCCGGCGGTGAAATCCTTGCCATTCTTGCCAGCGAAGCCGCGAAGGTGGTTCCCGCAGGCACGATCCATCGCGTTCCGCATCGCAGCAATGAGATCTTTCGCGGCCTCTCAAATCATGACGGCGAACTTCTGCTCTGCATGTCAATTGAAGCTGCGCTGGGAGTTCCCGCGCCAGCGAAGCGAGAGCGCTCGATTCTGGTCGTTGCCGAACAAGGCCGCGAACGATGGGCGTTTGAAGTGGATTCGATTGTCGGCGTGACCGATGTTGACGAAGGAACGCTGCGTGCGCCTCCAATGACCATCTCGTCAGCCAAGAGCGGTTGCGCACGCGCACTCGCTCGCATTGATGAAGGCGAAGCCGTGGTCCTTGATATTCACAGCCTGTTCTCCATCTTCCGAGGAGCCACATCATGAGCGATCTTGGCGGATTCTCAATGTACGAACTGTTTCGCGCAGAGGTTGACACCCACTGTGCGGCTCTCAGTGACGGTCTTCTGAAACTCGAAAGCGCGCCCGATGACATTGGAATCATCGTGCCTCTTATGCGTGCGGCCCACTCCATCAAGGGCGCGGCGCGCATCGTCGGCATTGATGCGGCAGTGGCTGTTGCCCACCATATGGAAGACGCATTGGTGCGGATCCAGAAAGGTCAGGAACGAACCACGCGCGGGCGTATCGATCAACTGCTTGAAGGTACAGATTTGCTGCAGCGCATTTCGCAGCAGAACGAGGCAGATCTTCCGGAGTGGAGTTCGCAGAACGCCAGCGAGATCAATACGCTGACTATTGCACTGTCAGCGGCGGCTCCGGCCGTTTCGGCTCCGGCCGTTTCGGCTCCGGCGGCACCGGCTCCGGCGGCGGCTCCGGCGGCGCCGACAGTTACTCCGGAGGCACCTGCACCGGCGCCCGCGCCGACACCTGCGCCAGCCCCCACACCGGCGCCCGCACCGGCGCCTACCAATGCCCGCGCCGTCGTCGCGCCAGCCGCAGCACCGCGCCGCGTGGATGCTGTGGTGCAACGACCGATTCCCACCATCGATATGCCGGCGGCATCTGCGCCCACCGCCACGATCGCACCGGAATCGCGTGCTGTTCGCGTCAATGCTGACAATCTTGACCGCATGATGCAGCTCGCTGGCGAGTCGATGGTTGAAGGACGTCGTTCGCCAGCCTTGCGCCGAGCCCTCGGCGCGGTCCGCGCGGAACTGACCCGCGCACGCGAATCACTTGAGGCGGCCATGCGCCGCGGCGAACCCGCGCGCATTGCCATGGCACGCGATGCCGTGGGTCGCGCGGAGGCCTCACTTGCGGACCGAATCTTTGACCTTGAGAACTTCTTCCGCCGCACCGAGGAAGTCTCCACCGCGCTCTATCACGAAGTGATCGGCAGCCGCATGCGGCCGTTCGGCGAAGGTGTTTCTGGATTCCCGCGCATGGTGCGAGACGTTGCGCGACAACTCGGCAAGAGCGTGCGCTTTGACATCGTCGGGGCGGATGTTCCTGTTGACCGCGATATTTTGGCACGGCTTGAGGCACCTCTTAATCACATCATTCGAAATGCTGTGGATCACGGCATTGAGATGCCCGAAGAGCGGCGCGCAAGCGGCAAACCGGAACAGGCGCGCATTGTGGTCGAGGCGCGACATCATGCCGGACAATTGCTCGTGCGCGTCACCGACGACGGCAAGGGTATTGAGGCAGATTCCATTCGGCGCAAAGTGGTCGAGCGCGGAATGCAGACTGCAGAACTGGCCGCGCGTCTGAGCGAGCGCGAACTCTTCGACTTCCTTTTCCTGCCTGGATTTAGCACCGCAAAGCAGGTCACCGAAATTTCCGGGCGAGGCGTTGGTCTTGATGTCGTGCACCAAATGGTGACATCAACATCCGGCACCGTCCGGATTGAAAGCCGGGTCGGTACCGGAACAACGTTTGCACTGCAATTGCCCGTGACGCTGAGCGTGCTACGCGCGGCGCTGGTGGAAGTTGCCGGAGAGCCGTACGCATTCCCGCTTGCGCGCATCGAACGCGTGCTTCGCGTCGGTGGCGGCGCCATTACGGTGATCCAGGGACGCCTGCAATGCGATGTTGACGGCGAAGCCACCGGATTGCTCGACGGCGCGGTCCTGTTTGGTCTTGGCTCGACGCCTCGCGACGACGCCACAAGCGTGGTGATCTTGGGGGACGACCAAGGACGCGTCGGCTTAGTGGTTACCAAATTCCTGGGCGAACAAGACTTGGTGGTTCGTACGTTGGATGCCCGACTCGGAAAGATCCCGCACATTTCTGCCGCCGCCATCTTGGATGACGGATCGCCAGCACTCATCGTGGATGTCGAAGACACGCTCGCTGCGCTACGCAAGCAGCTGAGCGATGGAACGTTCGTTGGCATGGGGTCATCAGAGATCAATGCCGGACCACGTCGTGTTGCGAAGCGAATTTTGGTCGCCGAAGATTCCATTACGGTGCGCGAAGTTGAGCGGCAACTTCTGACCCGCCTTGGTTACGACGTAGCAGTTGCCGTTGACGGCATGGACGCGTGGAACCAGATTCGGGCAGGCCGATTCGACATGCTCGTGACTGACATTGACATGCCGCGCATGAATGGCATTGAATTGGTGCGGCTCGTGCGCTCCGATCCGCGCTTTGCGCATGTTCCGATTGCTGTGGTCAGCTACAAAGATCGAGATGAAGATCGCCGCGCCGGAATGGACGCCGGAGCGAATGCCTACCTCACTAAGGGAAGCTTTCAAGATCAGAGTTTCATCGCCACAGTGACCGGTTTGGTTGGAACACCATAGTGTTGCAGTTCAATTCTTTGCTTCACTCTGACCTCGACGACTTTGCGTCGCCTCATCAGCCTCGCCTCCAACGGTAATATCTCCAAGTGCCCTTTCGTATCGCAATTGTCAATGACCTCGCCATGGCGCGCGAAGCGCTTCGGCGCGTAGTGCTGCAATTGCCGGATGTCACGGTCGCCTGGATGGCCAACGATGGCGCCGAGGCGGTTGAACGCGCCAAGGCAGACCGCCCCGACCTTGTCTTGATGGATCTCATCATGCCAGTGATGGACGGCGTTGAGTCAATTCGGCTCATCATGCGCGATGCGCCCTGCCCAATTCTGGTGGTCACCGCCACGGTGGAAGGCAACGCATCACGCGTTTATGAAGCGATCGGCGCGGGCGCGCTTGATGCCGTGGACACCCCACGCTTAGGAAGTAACGGCACGCATGGCGACAAGGCGCTTCTTGCGAAGATCGCTGCGGTACGTCGACTGACTGCTGCTGATTTCAAGGCGGTAGCAGCGCGCGCAGATACTGGCACCGGGACATCTGCGTCCACTGCACCCCATGCGGGATCGCACCATGGGTCGGCCGCATCAAAGACGGGCACACCAACGAGCCCGGGCTCCCACGACGCGGCGGATCCATTTCTCATGGTTGCGGTCGGCTCGAGTACGGGCGGACCGCAGGCACTAGCGGTATTTCTGAAGTCTCTGCCCGCGGTGCTGCCCTATGCCGTGGTGATCGTTCAGCATATGGACGCCAGCTTTCTGCCCGGACTCGCGCAGTGGCTGACTTCACAGACCGGCCGACCAGTGACGCTCGCGCGCCGCGGCGATCGCCCGATGCCGGGATCCATCTTGGTCGCCGGCGAGGCGATGCAGATGATCATGAAACCCGGTGGAACCCTCGACTATGTCACGGGAGACGCAGAGCTCATTCATCGCCCGTCCGTCGACGTCTTCTTTGAGAGCCTCGCACAGGTTCGATCGCGCACCGGCGCCGCTGTGTTGCTCACCGGCATGGGCAAAGATGGAGCCGCCGGAATGATGTCCATGCGCAACAATGGATGGCGCACCTTTGCGCAAGATCGCGCCACGAGCGTTGTATGGGGAATGCCCGGAGCCGCAAGCATGAGCGGCGCGGCAGAACGAACCTTAGCACTTGAACACATCGGGCCAGCAGTGACTGCTGCACTTTTCAAACCACGACCAGGAGTTACAACATGAGTAGTACCACAGGAATTGCTGACGAAACCCCGATGCGCGTTCTCATTGTTGATGATCAGCCGATCATTGCGGAAGCGGTTCGGCGCATGTTGTTGCCCCATCCGAACATCCAACTGATTTCCTGCATCAAAGGCTCGGAGGCCTTGGCCAAGGTTGCCGAGGTCAACCCGGATGTCATTCTGCAAGACTTGGTGATGCCCGACGCGGACGGACTCGAGTTGGTGAGTGCCTATCGGCGCAATCCAGCACTCGCGCGCACCCCGCTCATTGTGCTGAGCGTGAAAGAAGAGCCATCAATCAAGGCTGACGCATTCGCGCGCGGCGCAAACGATTACTTGGTGAAGCTGCCCGATCCGGTGGAGTTGATCGCACGCATCCAATACCACGCACGTGCCAACCGAGCGCAGAAAGAACGCGACGAAGCCTTCAACGCGCTCCGCGCGGAACTCGACAGCGCTGCGCATTACGTGCAGAGCCTGATTCCCGAGCCGATTGACGGCCGCGTGCGGACGCGCTGGGCGTTCGTTCCTTCGGCAAGCCTCGGCGGTGACAGCTTCGGCTACCACTGGCTTGATGAGAATCGGATGGCGATCTACCTGCTCGATGTGTGTGGTCACGGAGTTGGACCAGCATTGCTTTCCGTGAGTGTCATGAATGCCATGCAGGTAAACGCGCTCGGCGGCGCGGATCTCGGCGACCCGGGCGCAGTGCTCTCGGCGCTCAATGAGATGTTCCCCATGAGTAAGCACAATGGCATGTTCTTTACCATGTGGTACGGGGTGGCCGACCTGTCACGTCGGGAGCTGAAGTATTCCAGCGGAGGCCATCCACCCGCATTGCTGTACACCCCGGACGGCATCGACAAGGAACTCGGCGGCAATGAAGACATCAGCGGCCCAATGATCGGTGCATTCAGTGGCGCACCCTACGGCACCGCAACGACTGCACTGCTTCCAGGCTCGCAACTCTTCGTCTACAGCGACGGAATCCATGAAATCATGTTGGAAGACGGCACTTGCTGGGCGCTCGAAGCATTCCTTGCGAACGTCTCCGAAGAGGCTCGCAAGGGCGATGGCGCCGTCGAGCGCCTGATTGCGCGCAGCCGCCTTGTGCGCAAGCGTGATGACTTTGAGGATGATGTCAGCCTGCTTGAATTGACTTTCCCGTGATGAAGGTAAATCGCCACTAGGAAATTCCATGGACGCCACGTCACTCATCATCAGTATTTTTGCAGGCGTCCTTGGCACCGCGTACTTCATCTATGGGAAGAAGCAGCAGAAACTCATTCCGCTGCTTTCCGGCATCGGTTTGTGCGTGGTGCCCTACTTCATTCCAAACAACATTCTGCTCATCATTGCCTGCATCGCAATGGCAGTCATGCCGTATTTCATCAACATCGAACTTTGAGGCGCTGGCGTTGATCGGCGCGCCTCGCTCGATGCGCAATTCAATCGCCCGTTATGACTGTCTCTGAAAGTGCTGTGGAAACTCTTTCAGCACTTTCATGAACAACTCAACGGCCATCGGATCGAAATGAGTACCTGCTTGGTCCCGCAGGTACTGGAGCACTTTATTCGGCTCCCATGCCTGTCGATACGGGCGATCCGATGAAAGAGCGTCCCATACATCCACTGGCGCAAATAGACGGGCGATCAGCGGGATCTCTTCACCTTTGAGTCCGCGCGGATAGCCAGTGCCGTCCCAACGCTCGTGATGGCAATACGGAATGTCGAGCGCCGGTTGCAGGTACGCGATCGACTCAAGCATGCTTCGGCCCAAACTTGGGTGCGTTCGCATGGTCGCCCACTCCTCTTCGGACAGCGGACCAGGCTTGAGCAAGATGGCATCAGGGACACCGATCTTGCCGATGTCATGCAGCAAGGCGCTTCGGCGCACATGCACTAGTTCTGACTCGGAAAGACCAAATTCCCGCGCCATGAGAACCGTCAGCGATGTAACGCGCCGGGAATGGTGCTCGGTTTCGTTGTCGCGCAAGTCCAGCGCGCGCACCCATCCATTCAGGGTGGCTTCGTAGGCATCTTGCAGCTCGAGATGCGCTTGCTCAATCTGCGATTGCTGCTGCATCGACTTACGAAAGCGATTCAGCCGAACGATGGTATTCACCCGCGCCCGAATCTCCATCCGATCGATGGGCTTTGAAATGAAGTCATCCGCGCCCACCTGAATACCTTGCAGGCGGGAGGCCCGGTCATCAAGCGCGGTGGTCATCACGATAGGCACATCGGCAAGAATTGGATCTGCTCGGAGGCGCCTACAGACCTCGAATCCATCGATCCCCGGCATCATCACATCAAGCAGAACCAGATCCGGCGCACGCGCGTGCGCTTGCTCCAACGCATCTAATCCATTTTGCGCGAATCGGAGTTCATGACCGAGGCCAGTCAGTACAGCCTCCATGGTCTCGCGCCCGCGCGAGTCATCGTCAACAATGAGGATATTAGAAGTCTGCGTCGTTAAGTATTGGTCGGTCACTTTGACCTCCGCGCATCAAGTTGGCTATGTATGACTGACAACAATTGCTTGAGATTGACTGGCTTGCTGAGGTACTCGTTCGCGCCGGCTTCCAAGCAGCGCTCGCGGTCGCCAACCATGGCGCGAGATGTCAATGCGATGATCGGAACGTCGTCGTACTTGGACTCAGCCCGAAGATGTTTGATTGCCTGCAGACCGTCCATGATGGGCATCTGGATATCCATCAGTACGAGGTCCGGAGATTGCTCTCGCACAAGATTGATGGCATCAAGGCCGTTGCCTGCCTGCGAAAGCCGAAAGCCGTGGGCAACCAAGTAGTCGCCAACGGTCATCATGTTGATTTCGTTGTCATCGGCTACCAAGATCAACGGCGAATTGGCTAGCTCACCAGCAGCAGCGGACGCCTCGACTGGCGAGCCCTCGCCGCGCGCATCGCCATCCGAGTTGGAGGACGAATAATTCTTCCATGGCAACTTAATCGTGAAGCAGCTTCCGCTACCGAGTTCACTCTCCACAAGAACGCTGCCGCCGTGCAGTTCCGCCAACTTCAGCACCAGCGTCAGCCCAAGGCCAGTTCCCGCGTACTGCCGGGATAGCTTTGAATCCAACTGAGTAAACGGGCTAAAGAGTCGATGCAGATCCTCTGGCGCAATTCCGATGCCGGTATCACGAACAGAAAATGCCACCACGTCACTGCTCATATCCGCCTTGGTTGACAGCGTGACGGTTCCGCCCTCGGGCGTGAATTTTACGGCATTCGCAAGCAGGTTCACCAGCATCTGCTTCAGTCGTCGCTGATCAACAGTAATCGTGTGGGCCTCTGCGTCAATCTCCAGTTGCAATGTCAACTTTCGCTTGGCGGCAAGTTCGGCAACGAAGCGAAGGCTGGCTTGACACGCGTCGTCAACATTGGTTGCGAGCCATTCAAGTTCCATCTTGCCGGCGCCAATTTTGGCGATATCAAGCAAGTCATTGATAAGCGATAGCAGATGGTGGCCGCTCTCCGCAATGGTGGTGATGGATTTCACCTGTTTTTCGTTGAGGTTTCCGTAAACCCCCTCGGCAAGTGACTCCGAAAGCCCCAGAATTGCATTGAGCGGAGTTCGCAACTCATGGCTCATCGCCGAAACAAAGTCGTCCTTGGAACGCATCACCCTCGACAATTCTTCGTTCGCCAAGGCCAACTGCTCAGTTCGATCCGCGACTCGCTTCTCGAGCTGTGTTCGGTACTCGCCCAATTCAGTGATGTCTTGACCGACCAAAATCGTCCCCGCCACGCTGCCGTCAATACTAAGTTTGGGCGATGCGCTGAAGATTGCCAACAACTTCCGTTGGTCGCGGGTGTGCATCAGAAACTCCATGTTTCCGCCAGAACGCCCCGCGAAAGTATCGAGCAGCAACCGGCGAACATCGTCCTGTGATTCGGTCACCACGAAAGTATCGATGAATTGCTTTCCAATGACCTCATTGATGCGAAAGCCGGTCAGGCGCTCGGTGGTCTTGTTCCAGTCCGCAACCTTGCCAGCGCTGTCAATGATCAAAATTGGCGCGTTGGCGCTATCAATGAGCTGCTTCAGTTCAGCGTTGCGAACCTCAAGTCGCGTGGCCAGTTGTGTGGCATCACGGAGCGATGTGTTTGTCGATTCCACCAGTTGCAGAAGATCGCCCGTGGAATCATGAAGCGCGAAGTCTCGCAGAACCAGCTGCAGCGACTTCAATTCCGTAGCGTTCCGGACCCACGGCGAACCGAGGAACAGAAACCTTTCCGGATCGTCAAGTATTACCAATTGAAGTCGGAGGATCAATTCCGAAGAGCGGGATTTGAATATGAAGAGTGTCGCCTGCTGCTGCAGCACCCACTCCCGGCTCAGCAACTTGGCTGGCGCGTCTCCCAAGCGAAACAGCGTGAAATGATCGGCAATATTGCTTCCAACAATCAGTTCCGGACAGATACGCAACAACACTGAACCGCAGTCGACAACCCGCATGTTCCCGTCAAGAACAAAGTGAAACGGAAACAACGTCGCGAACTGTCCGCGGTTCAGCATTGGTTGCGAACTCGTCATGTGCTTACTGCTGCACTCCACACCACAAGGAACTCGTCGTGATCAGCGCCCTTGTCCTTGAACTTTGTCTGCGTCACGGTTGCAGGCGTATTGTAGATCTGGGCAACTCCGTTCAGCATGCCAACCACCACCATCGACAGGCCGGGGCGGTGGCTGTAGTAGTGCATGGTGATGCGGTCTTCGTGGCGATCTGAGCATTCAAATCGCGGCGGCTGAAGATTTGGAAAGATCAACGCGACGCGGGTGTGGAATAGCGGGAGGTAATCGAGGAACTCTCCAAGCGTGCGTCCTGCTGACTTGAGCAAGTCGCCGTAGCCACGGCTAGCGGTATGGACCACCCAGAACTCCCCGAAGGCATACAGCACTTGATCGACAGTCAGACCAAGTACCTCGGTTGCTGCGCCAACAAGTCCATAGGTCATCTGGTCGGGATAACTCTCGTTACTGATGAACGCCTCGACTTCTACTCCGGCCTTCTTCTTGACGGCGATCCACTTGTCGGCGCCAAATTTAATGGTGACCAGATCTTCAATCGACTTATTAATCATTCCATGCATACGGGATCCCTTGCTAATAGTGGGTAGTGACGAACAGATGATTCATATAAACGCCAGAAATTGGCACTGAGTACATGGTATTCAGTACAAGCAAATTTCCCTGAAGGACTTCCAACCACCAAGCATCGGCGATACCCCGCCGTGGACAGCACCTGAAATGGCACTCATCGCCCCTGCCGACCCGCTTTAGATCCAATTCTGCTGCCGATACCAATCCACCGCATCTTGGGTTGATTCTTCCACGGATCGCGGAGCCAACCCAAGCTCGGCAAGGCTGGCTGAGTGATCAAAGTGCATCGTCCGCCGGGTCAGACGCACGCCCGTGACGGTGGCCATTGGAATGCGGTGCGAAACTGCATCCGCCCATCGCTCGCTGCACCAACCAACCGCGAGCGCCAACGAGTATGGAATCGAATACCGCGGCGCGGGTCGCCCGACAATGCCCGCAAGCACCCCCAGCCAGTTGGCAAGCCGCGTGTTGTGCGCGCCGAGCATGTAACGAACTCCAGGTCGACCGCGATCCATCGCGCGCACCAGCCCGTCGGCAACATCGCGCGCATCGATCAGATTCACACTGCAGTCAAGGTACGCAGGAATCTTGCCGCGACAGAACGCAACGGCCAGTCGGGTGGGCGGCGTTTGGTTGCGGTCGCCTGGCCCGATCGGCAGCGTCGGGCTACAGACGATCACCGGACTGCCCGCCTCTGCGAGTTGGAAGGCCGCGCGCTCCGCACGGAACTTACTCAGGCAATACGGACCAATCATGTCTTCCTCGCGAAACCGCGCGGACTCAATCGATGCATGATTCGAGCCGGGCACACCCGATGTAAGAATGCTCTCCGTGCTCACATACAACACTCGGCTCGCTCCGCCATCGAGCGCAGCGCGCATGACATTCAATGCACCAACATGATTGATGGCATCGAACTCACGGCGATCACGGCGCCAAAGATTCGGATCCGCGGCAAGGTGGTACACGCGCTTGCAGCCGCGCGTGGCTTCCCGCATCGCGGCGGCATCGCGGATATCCGCGCGGACCAAATCCACATTTTTCAGCGGAAGGTGTTCAACAGATGCCGCCGGATGCTCAACCACACGCACCTCTTCGCCTGCCTGAAGCAATCGATCAACGAGGTGGGATCCGATGTATCCGGCCGCGCCAGTGACAACATTCATGCAAGAACTCCGCTCGAAAGCGTCGCAGCAAGCTGTTGGAGATGTGCTGGCGAAGGCGCTCGGCGTTCAGCGGAAATGCGTTCAACCATTGCGATCACCGCGCGATTGATTGGGCATGGCGTAGTGCCAGCAAGGCGCACAAGATGGCCGTTGTACGCATCCACTTCCGTACGACCGCTCCCCATGTCCGGGCTCATCGAGCAATATGTTCCGCGCAGTGACGGTCGAAAGAACACGCCCATGATGCCTGGAAGAAACGGCGTGGCGAGAATTCGCATCACAGTCGTTGGATGGAATGGGCCAATCTTCTCAAGACGCTGATGAGCACCGTGGAGGATGTTGTAATTCTCGCGCAGCAACGCAAAGAACAGGCGTTGCGCGAGCGGGTCAGTCAGAAGCCCGGCGTTGTCAACCCCCGCGCTTGCTGCAAGCGGCGAGATGGCCGCGTTGTACATGAGCTTGGTTGCTTTAAACGGGCGAACATCTGCTACATGTTCCACCGCGAAGAGTTTGCCTGCGCGGAATGCAGTCGCCAGTTCAGCGATGCGCCCTGCCTCGTCAGCGTTCACGGAACGGCGCGCCCCGATGTGCAACGAACCTGCCCGCGTGATTCGAGCGACTGGTCGATCAGCCGGGCACGCAGACACGAAGGACGCGATGGCCTCGCTCGGATGCTCGCGAAGCTCGAGCACGGGCTCGAACCCATTCTGAACCGGCAACACCGCCTGACCATGAGGCAGGCGCGCCAGAATGGCCGCGTTGTCAAAGGTCTTGGTGCACAGGAGGACTGTTGCTCCGGCTGGGGGGCTCCAGGAATTAAAGTCCACAAAGTCCACGCGCATGGGCGGCTGATCGTCAATCACCATGCCAGCCGCACGCCCGGCTGCCACCTTGGCGGCATTGGCGTCGACCATGGTCACCGACCAACCGGCGCGAACGAGGCAAGCGGCAGCCGCGATGCCAATTCCGCCCGCGCCGAGGATGTGTGCCGTGGGCGTCACGGGTGGCAAATTACCACGCGCCAAGTCGCTCGCGTCATGTCACAATCCACTTATGGCAGTAAATCGAAATCCCAAACCCCAACAAGTGGCACCTCCGGTCGAGGCGCCTCTTCCTCCGGCCCCGCTGCACGGATGTCGCGTATGCGGGCGCCGCACACTCCGAACGCTCGCAGTGATTGATACTTTGGAATACTGGCGCTGCGGAACGTGCCAGGCGACGCTCTTAGGTGACGCGCATCTTCCCACCCGTGATGATGAGCACGCGCGCTACGCACAGCACAACAATGATCTAAATGACAAGGGATACCGCGCATTCCTCCAGCGTGTTTCCGATCCGCTGCTGAAGCGACTGCCCGCGGCGCAAGAGGGGCTCGATTACGGCTGCGGACCAGGACCAGCGCTCGCGCAGATCTTGGGTGATGCCGGGCACATCATGCAGATCTACGACCCGATCTTCTTTCCTGACACCGCTCCGCTTGAACGCGACTATGACTTCATTACTTGCACTGAAGTAGTCGAGCACTTTCATCACCCACGCGCAGAGTTTCAGCAACTTGACCGGCTGCTGCGACCAGGCGGAACATTGGCGATCATGACGAATTTCCAGACCGATGATGCGCAATTTGCAGACTGGCACTATCGGCGCGATCCAACCCATGTCACTTTCTATCGCGAGGCGACCTTTCGGTCAATCGCTCAGGATCTGGAATGGATATGCCATATTCCAGCTCGAAACATAGTCATGATGCAGAAACAGTGGCAATGAAATCGGGTGCGGTGATTGCGCACGTTGTCCTTTCGTGCATGGGCATTGGCGCGCTGAGTGCATGCCAATCCAACGGACCCATAGCGTCAGAGAGCGCTATCGCCGCAAAGCAGTTTGAGTTCTCACGCCTTGTGATGGGCGCACCCTGCCGCATAGTGTTCTATGCGCGCAGCGAAGAATCAGCCAACGAATCCGCACGCGCGGTATTCGAACGCCTCGCGCGCATTGAAGAGGCATTGAGCGACTGGATGCCTGCAAGCGAAACGCGACAACTTCCATCGCTCGCAGGCGTGAAGGCGACCGTTGGACCAGATCTTGCGGCCGCTATCAGCGCTTCGCTCGCCTACGCGCGCATGACCGACGGAGCATTTGACCCAACCGTTGGCGCGCTCACCAAGCGATGGCGCGCTGCACGACGCGATGGGCGTATTCCGGACGCAACCGAATTGCAAACACTCCGCGCGCGCTGCGGATGGCAACAGGTGCAGTTTGATGAAGTCACGCATACGTACGCCGCACGCGTACCGGGACTCGAACTTGATTTCGGTGGAATTGGCCAAGGAATGGGCGCCGATGCTGCACTTGCGGTACTACGCGAACGCGGAGTGGCCAGTGCCTTGATCGATCTTTCCGGTGACATCGCTGTGAGTGATGCACCACCCGGCCGCACCGGCTGGAACATTGATCTTGATGACCCCTGGCACACCACGCTTGAACTAGCGAATGCCGCCGTTACTACCAGTGGCGATCGATTTCAACATATGGACGTTGCAACGAGTGGATCAAAGACAACGCGCCGCAGCCACATCATTGACCCAACAACGGGCGAACCACTCACGACTCGTGTTGAAGTTGTGGTCGTTGCGCGCACGGGTATCGAGGCCGACGCGTTAGCGACTGCACTCTCCGTGATGGGACCGGAACGCGGACGCGCCCTGCTTGCGAAGTTGCAAACAACCAGCGCACGCTGGCACTATGAAACAGAAGGCGATCCTGTTGTGACAAGTGAAGGCTGGCCGACTCCCGCGCTCGCCACTCACGCCACTCCGGGCATCGCCACTTTCTGAATCATGCCCGGACCCGGCTTCGGGTCCTTCGGCACAAGGTCCATCGGGTCAGCGATTGCAGCGCTCCACTCGAGATTCTTGCCGGTGTATGCGGCCATGCGACCCATGATCGCTGTCATGGTGCTTTCCGCAATGCGCTTTCCTTCATTGATATACGGGGCATTGCCACGAACCGCCTCTTGCAGGTCAACATGCTCAACCACGTAGGGATTCGGATTCTCACCGGCAAATGTCCACGCTGTTCGACCGCGGCACTGCGCGCTGCCACTTGAGGTGAGCATGGTCCCTTCGGTTCCGTAGATGATTTCTTCAACCTTGCCGTCGGTGTTGTCTTGCTGGCGGCACATGGAAGCGCCCAGGCGATCATCCGAATACTCGTAGTGAATCGAGAAGTGATCGTTGATCGCGCCGAATGCTGGCTCGGTGCGAACTTGTCGACCACCAGTGGCCACACAACGAAGCGGCGCCCCGCCCATCGCCCAGTTGACTACGTCAATGTTGTGCACGTGCTGCTCAACGATGTGATCGCCAGACAGCCACGTGTAGTAGAGCCAATTGCGAATCTGATTCTCAATCTCTGAGAGCTTCGGATCAGGCACCTTGTTCCATAAACCACCCTGATTCCAATAGCAACGGGCGGCGATTGGTCGGCCGATCGCGCCATCTTGGATCCTGGCCATCGCCTCGATGTAGCAGCGTTCATGTCGACGCTGCGTCCCCGTCACGATGCACAACTTGCGCTCAGCGGCACGCGCCGATGCGTCAAGCACTGTGCGAATTCCACTTGGATCAACTGCTACTGGCTTCTCAAAGAAGATGTGCTTGCCAGCGTCAACCGCTGCCGCAAAGTGCGTTGGCCGGAATCCCGGCGACGTTGCAAGGATCACCATGTCGCAGTCGGTGGCAAGCACCTTCCGATAGGCATCAAAGCCAGAGAAGCACACAGAAGCTGGCACCACGCCGCGCGGATTCTTTGCAAGCCCTGCCGCAGCACCTTGGACGCGGTCTGGAAACAGATCGCCAAGTGCCACGATCTTGGTATCGGGGCTTGCTTTCAGAGCATCAAACGCCGCACCAGTGCCACGACCACCGCAGCCGATCACGCCGATACGGATTGCCTTGCCCTTTGATTCGCTCGGACTTGCTGGCGGAACAGTGCCAGCCAGCGCTCGGGACCGAGTGAGAACAATCGGAGCGGCAATCGCTGCGGCCATGAGGGCGCCGCTCGTTCCAAGGAAACTGCGGCGTGTTGGATTGAGCGAGGTATTCGGCGAATGTGGTGCGCTGTCGGTCATGTGATCATCCTTGCTACGTAGTTCAGAGTGCTCCGCCCATTATCACACTACTTTGTACTGCCCAGGCTTCTTCTCGATGGGCATCTCAAGCGGACCCATGATGTATTGCTTCGGCGAAAGCGATTCCGTCGAAGCGATCGCCTGCTCCCACGTGACCTGCTGGCCGCTGTAAGCCGCCATGCGACCAAGAACAGCCATCATGTTGCTGACAACCATCCACTCGCCATCGTTGATGACCTTGCCATCACGAATCGCCTTGAAGAGTTCGTCGTGCTCGTTCTGATACATGTCAGACTTTGGAGCATCGGCCGGATACTCCCAGAGCACCTTGCCAGTGGGATCCTTCATAATGTGAGTCGGGCCCCATCCGTTGATGAAGCACTGACCCTTCGTGCCGGCGATCCAATCGGTGTTCTCGAAGTAGCAGTCCGGCTCTTGGCGGCAATTCAAGAATGCACGGCGTCCATCGGCCCACTCGTACACGATGGCGAAGTGGTCATAGACGTCGCCGCGCTCAGGCATTGCCTCGCGAAGTTGACGCCCGCCCATTCCAACAGCGCTCTTTGGTGGCTCATTACGGAAGCACCAGTTGATCTTGTCGACTGAATGCACGGCCTGTTCAACCATCTGATCGCCAGAAAGCCAGGTGAAATGCTGCCAGTTACGCACTTGGAACTCCATGTCGCTCCAGCCCGGCTGACGCTTGTTGGTGCCAAGCGGACCGGTGTAGTAGCAGCCGTACATAGCCATCGGCGTGCCAAGCGTGCCCTTCTCTAATTGAGCGAACGTGGCAGCTTCCGGCGCTGAGCGGCGCCAGCAGAAGCCAGACATCAGGTTGATGTTCTTTGCCTTTGCAGCCTTCGCACTCTCTACCACGCTGCGGTAGCCAGGCGCGTCAACGAACATTGGCTTCTCGCAGAAGATGTGCTTGCCAGCTGCTACTGCCTCGGCGAGGTGCATCGGACGGAAGTGCGGCGCGCTGCAGAGCAGCACCACGTCAACGCCCGACGCGATCGCTTGCTTGTACCCATCGAAGCCGGAGAAGCGGCGCTCAGCGGGCACCTGCACGCGATCCTTCGCTGGGTGCTTCTCAAACTGCTTGAGGCAACTGTCCATTCGATCGGGAAAAACATCCGCGACTGCCCAGAGGATCACGCCTTTGTCAGCCTTCAATGCCTGATTCGCGTCACCCGAGCCGCGACCGCCGCAACCGATGAGGGCGATCTTGAGCGGCTTCAGAGGACTACCGGTGTCCTGCGCGCCGAGCACGGATGGTGCAATGAATGCTGCCATTCCGGCTGCGGAGGAGATGGCGACGAAATCGCGGCGAGTGATGCCGCCCGAGGTCTGTTCTGTGGTCATTATTTCTTCTCCGTTGCTGCAGGTGCTGCGCCACTCGGCGCGGGATTCATGTGTGCGTTGGCGTCGTTCGTTACAACGCGCATTCCAATGTACGGGCCATCTACGAGCCACCACACGCTCTTGGGGAACTGCGGATCACTCTCGTTCCAATCCTCGGTTTCGGGGATCGGCTTCATCGCGGCGGGGTCGATTTTCTTGTCCTTGAATGAACCACCAAGTATGCAGAATGATCCGTCGGCAGCAACGCACCACTCCGCGGCATTGCCCCAGAGATCAGCGAGACCGAGCGCATCAAATTTTTTGGTTCCAATCTTGTGCGATGCATTCTTTGCATCCGCTGCAGTCCACGCGCCGTCAGTGATTGAATCCGCGGTGACTGGGGTCTGCTTCGCCATGCATTGCCACTCTGCAACGGTCGGCAACCGATAGGTTCGACCCGTCTTCTTCGAAAGCCATTCGCAGAATTGAACGGCACCCTTTGAGCTCATGGAGATCGCAGGCCAACCTTGGTGTCCGTACCCGCGATCGACCGACACGTACGGCTTCGTTGGACGCGTGACGGCATCGCTCGCTGGCGTGCTTGCGCCCGCTTTCTGGTCGAGCTGATAGAGGAACGCATCGAAGAGTTCCCATGGCACTTCCGTGCGTGCGGCGAAGAACGGAGCGCCGCCATCACATGCGGGGACAGCCATCATGTCGACGCGGATTGCGGTGCCAACAATGGTGTCAGTGAAGGCGGGAGCCACGGCGGCAGCGGGCGCGGGAACGGGCGCGGGAACGGGCGCGGAACTAGGCGCGGCACCGGGCGCGGGAGGCGCCACAGCGGAACTGCTCGCCAAACTCACCACACACGTCGCTAACGCGCAAGCGACAGCGAAGGATCGGAAAACGCGTGTCTGCAAGCAATGGTCCATGCAGGGAACGCTACCGCGAACCGGCTTCGCGGTTGCGCGCAGCGGGCATATTCCACCGGCGTCCAATACCCGGCTACCCTGCCCGCCATGAGTGCTACGAATGCCGTGAATGTCATGATCGAGTGGACTGCCACAAGCGCCACCAGTACTACGGATGATGGATCGGTCGCCATCGTCCACCTACCCACCTGGACCGTGATTCCGTTTGCCGCACTCTTGGGCGCGATCGCATTACTGCCACTTCTCAAGCAAACCGCGCACTGGTGGGAGTCAAATCGAAATAAGTTCATGGTGTCCGCGGGATGCGGACTCGTCGCGCTCGCCATCGTTGGAGCATTGGAGGGCGGATCGGGCGCCTCCAAGGCGGCGTTCCATGCGGCTGCGGAATTCGTGCCGTTCATTGTGCTGCTGTTCTCGCTGTATGTGATCTCGGGCGGCATCCTGATTTCCGGGCATATTCCAGGTTCACCGCGCGTCAATACCGCCATCTTGGCCTTGGGCGCAGTGATTGCCAACCTGCTCGGAACTACGGGCGCAAGCATGTTGCTGATTCGACCGCTGTTGCGCTCCAACGGAAAGCGCAAGCATCGAGTCCACGTGGTGATCTTCTTCATCTTTATCGTCAGCAACATCGGCGGACTGCTCTTGCCGATTGGCGATCCGCCGCTCTTCCTTGGCTACCTGCGCGGCGTTCCGTTCAGTTGGACACTCACGCTCTTCCCGGAGTGGCTGATCGCCAATCTGGTGCTGCTCACTGTGTTCTTTGCAACGGACACTTACTTTGCGCGCAAAGAGGGCGCGGCCACCGAGCCCCCGGAAATGGATGCGGGCGATCCGCCGATTCCAGTGATCCGCATTTCCGGTGCGCAGAATGTGCTGTGGCTTGCGGGCGTTGTTCTGGCTGCGGCATTCATGGTGCCTGGTAAAGAGTTCCTCGGAACTGGCTGGGCGATTCCCGAAGGCGGTCGCGAGGGCATCATGCTCATGTGCGCAGCGGCGAGCCTCATGCTCACACCGCGCGCGGTGCGCAAGGAAAATCACTTTGCTTTCGGGCCAATCATTGAGGTTGCCGCGCTGTTCGGCGGACTGTTCCTCGCCATGCAACCCGCGCTCGAACTGCTCATTGATCGCGGCGGGCAGTTGGGGGTGCAGACGCCTGCGCACTTCTTCTGGGCCACCGGACTGCTTTCAAGTTTCCTGGATAACGCGCCCACCTACTTGGTGTTCGCCGATGTTGCGCGGACGGTGACGCCGCAAGACATCGCTCATGGCATTCACTACTCCGGCGCGGTGATCGATCCCGCCCTGCTTGGCGGCGTGAGTTGCGGCGCCGTGTTCATGGGCGCGAATACTTACATCGGCAACGGGCCGAACCTGATGGTGGCAGCGATTGCCCGCGAAGACGGCGTGCCGATGCCCACATTCTTTGGCTACATGTTGTGGTCAGGCGCGATTCTGATACCGATCTTCGTAGTGATCACTTTCGTGATGTTCTGATCGATTACGGCTCCGCTTGCTTGCGCATCATGTCGCCCGCCTGACCAAGATCTTTCTGCACATCACCGGATGATCCGATCTGCAGCGAGTCCTTGCCCACTTTCAATTCGATAGCACCGCGCGGCGCGCCTGCTTTCGTTCCGTCACCTTTCTGCTTCATCATGGCAAAGATGATGCCTTGCGCCACGGCACTTTCTGCAATCATGCGTCCGGCGCGCTCACTTGCTGCGCTTAGATTCTTGAATTTGCCAGTATCGAGTTCATTCTCAAAGTCACCGAGCGCGTTCTCCACGGCGATCATCATGTACGCAAGCACCGCCCATTCTTCGCGTGTTTCTGGGAAGTAACCGCTGCCGCGAATAAGGTTCACTGGTACGGAAATGCGCCAGCCATCCGGAGTCTCTCGCATGGCGAGCGTTCCACCGAGCACTTGCTTGCCATCAATACTGAATGCGGCGGTGCCATCACCAAGATCTTCAACTACCAAGCGCGATCGATTCGCATCAAGCCAACCGAACGGGTCGGCCATCACTGCGGTGAAGACATCGCCGAAGCCGCTACGAGTTGCCCAGGTGCCGCCCTTAGAAAGTTCCTTCTCAACATCTTTTGGGTACTTCGCCTTCAACTTCTTGCTCACGCGCCAGAGTTGCGCGAGCATGTCGCCGGTCTTCTTCTTGACGTCGTTGATCGCACTTGTCTCGGTGACGCCGTCAGAGAATGTCACTTCGCGGGCCTCAATGTCGATCATGGTCGGCAAGAGTTCGGGGCGACCGTCCTTGACCATCTGCGCCATGGCGTCCACGGCCAGTGCTGGGGTGCTTGAGTCATAGCGCGGCTTCTTGCATCCGCCGAGGGTGACGAGCGCGGCGAGCAGCAGCATGGCGAGGGCGCGAGACGCGGGGCCGTGGCCGTCGAATCGCTTGCCGGCATCAATGCCGTCGAATGCCTGCAAATTCGCACCTGCGCGCCGTAGCAGCCGAGAGACTGACGCCAATTTCGCCATGCGGGCATGGTAGGCGGCTTTCCTCCCTTACACTTTTTGCGATGCGCATTGAGTTGAACGGCCAAAGCAAGGAACTCGACGGACCATCCACGGTGGCCGAGCTCTTGCTAGCACTCGGACTCGAACGTGCGCCCTGCGCTGTGGAAGTCAATGCGCAGTTGGTTCGCAAGGCGCTCCACCCCAGCCATGCGCTTGCCGAAGGCGACCGCGTCGAGGTCGTTACCCTTGTTGGAGGCGGCTGACGCCGAATATCTCATGACTACCCATCAACCACCCATCATCGCGCGAACATCGCCGATCGCTCCTGCACTGCCGCCGCTCCGCATCGGGAGTTTCACGCTGAAGAGTCGATTAGTGGTCGGTACAGGCAAGTATCGAGACTACCCAACCATGCAGGCAGCAATTGAGGCTTCCGGCGCGGATTGCGTCACGGTGGCGGTACGCCGCGAGCGGCTCGTTGATGCAGAGGGGCGATCGATCTTGGATTTCTTGCCGCTCGAGCGCCTGACGATTCTGCCGAACACCGCAGGGTGCTTCACGGCTGATGATGCCGTGCGTGTTTCCCGGCTTGGTCGCGAGATTCTGGAGCAACTTGGAAATCCGGGCGCAGGATGGGTAAAGCTTGAAGTGCTCGGCGACCGAACGACACTGCTACCTGATCCGGTTGGAACGCTCGAAGCGTGCAAGGAGTTGGTGAAGGACGGCTTCACTGTGCTCTGCTATTCGAGTGATGATCCGATCATTGCTGCACGACTTCGGGACGCGGGTGCGGCGAGCGTGATGCCGGCGGGAAGTCCGATTGGCAGCGGCCGTGGCATTGCAAATCCAGCGGCAATACGCATGGTGATTGATCGTCTCAAACTTGCAGAACAAGGCGGAAGTGCGGAGTATCCAGTGATCGTTGACGCTGGCGTTGGTACAGCCAGCGACATCGTGCACGCCATGGAATTGGGCGCGGACGGGGTTCTACTGAACACCGGAATCGCACACGCGCAAGACCCGGTGCGGATGGCGCACGCCATGCGTCTGGCGCTTGATGCGGGCTGGCACACAGCGCGCGCAGGGAGAATTCCGCGCAAGCTCTACGCCAACGCCAGCAGCCCGTGGGAAGGCGTCATCACGCACATCCCCGGAGAATGAAACCGCGGTAATTAGGGACAGTGGTGCCAGGCACCTATTTAGTGGTCAACGCGATGCCCCAGAATTGGCTCGAGTTCTTTCACCATCGCTGCCACCGTCGCCGCGTCGCGCGACTCGAGGTTCAAGCGCAACAGCGGCTCCGTATTTGACATGCGAATGTTCGCCCACCAACTGCCGCAGTCCATGCTGAGACCATCAAGCGTGTGGAACTTGGCCGTCGGATACTTCGCACGCAAGGCGTCGAGCGCGCCCTGCTTGTTCTCGTTCTCGAAGTTAATTTCGCCACTCTGGCAATAACGCCGGAACGGTTTGATGCACTCGGACACCGGCTTGCCCGCCGCAACCAACGCAGTCACCACATTGATGAAGGCACGCGCCCCACTGTCCGTGCACCACATGTCGCCAAAGTAGAAGTGACCGCTCAACTCGCCACCAAATGGTGCGTCCGTCTCGCGCAATTTCTGTTTCATGAACACATGACCAACGCGCCCCTCAACCGGCACGCCGCCTGCCGCCCGCACACTTTCCTCAACGGAACGCGTGCTGCGCAAGTCATAAACGATCGATGCACCAGGCTGCGCCTTCAACCAGCCCTGCGCAAGCCACGCAGTCAGCAAGTCGCAGCCGATCGGCTCACCCTTCTCATCGACCACCATGCAACGGTCCGCATCACCGTCAAAGCACACACCAAAGTCTGCCTTGAGCGTGCGAACGCCGTCACGAGTCGGCACCAAGTTTGCCTCGACCAGCGGATTCGGCTCATGCACGAATTCGCCCGTGGAATTATCGAAATTGATCGGCGTGATCTTCAAACCCTTCACCGCACCGAACACCTGCGGCACCATGGTTCCCGCCATACCGTTTGACGCGTCAATCACCACGTGAAGCGTGCGCGTGCCGTCAAGAATCTCCTTGGGCAACAGCGCTAGCAAATGCGCGCGGTAACCGTTCCACAGATCGCGCGACTCCTCCGTGCCACTACCAGGCCCCATGCCCTTGCGAGCGCCTTCAGCAATCAACTTGATCGCGCCGAGCCCAGTCTCCTGGCCCACCGGCTTCGCACCCGCACCACTCACCTTGAACCCGTTGTATTGGGCAGGATTGTGACTCGCGGTGGTCTGCACCGCACCCGCAGCATTCAGTGCATTCACTGCAAAGTATGTGAACGGCGTGTCCACCATTCCAACATCAACCACGTGCGCGCCAGCCTCAATCATGCCGTCTTTGAGCGCCCGCACCAGACTCGGCGAACTCTTGCGCATGTCACGCCCGACCACCACCATCCGCGCGCCACCATCCGTTCGACCTTCCTTGGAAGCGGTCTCCAAGAGGAAACGTGCGGTGCCGTAGCCAATTTGCCACGCATCGGTCTCGTTGAGAGGCTCGGGGTAAATGCCGCGGACGTCGTACGCCTTGAATATCTTCTGAAGCATGGAGCGCGGATCGTAGTATTCCTGCCATGACCATGAAGCGCGCGCAAACGCACTTGAACATCGAACGCAGCCTGACCCACATCGTGGCGACCGTTGGACCGGTGTCAAACTCCACCGCCATGCTCACCCGGCTCGCGCGCGCAGGGGTCAGCGTCTTCCGCCTGAATATGAGTCACGGCGACCCCACCACCCACGCACGCACGATCACCTGCATCCGCGCCGTTGCCAAGTCACTCAAACTTGAACTCGGCATCCTGGCTGATCTCCCCGGCCCAAAGATCCGGCTCACCATGATCGATGGGAACGAAACCATTCGGCTCCGCCACGGCGATCCCGTTCGTATTGCGCGCGGCACTGGCACCATCAACCCGGATGCGCGCCCACTCACACTTCACGTTGACTACAAACGCTTCACGGATGATGTCCGAACGGGCGACCGCGTACTCATTGATGACGGCGCCGTGCAATTACGAGTACGCGCGAACCGACGCGGTGTAGTCGAGTGCGTCTGCGAAGTCGGCGGAACGATCTCAAGTCGCAAGGGCGTGAATCTGCCCGAGACCGCTGTCAGCCTGACCGCGCCGACCGCGCGCGACCGCGTCCTTGCCGACTGGGCAGTCCGCCACGGCGCGGATTTCGTAGCGCTGTCATTCGTGCAAACTGCTGCGGACATCATCAGCTTGCGCCGCACGCTCGCGCGCAGTGCGAAGACAACTCGCGGACGCATTCCGAGCATTGTTGCCAAGATCGAACGCCCGGTTGCGCTCAACTCGCTCGACTCCATCGCTGCCGAAGCGGACGCCATGATGGTGGCGCGCGGCGACCTCGCCATTGAGCTCGACTTTGCCCGCGTTCCCGTTGAACAACGCAGAATTCAAGCCGCGTGCGAACGTGCGGCAATCCCTTGCATCGTTGCAACGCAGATGTTGCAAAGCATGATCGAGGCACCACTCCCAACTCGCGCCGAGGCGTCTGATGTAGCGAGCGCTATCTTCGGCGGCGCCGATGCTGTGATGCTGAGCGGCGAAACCGCGGCTGGCAAATACCCCATCGACTCCGTTGTCGCGATGCGTCGCATTGCTCAGGAAACCGAGTCGTGGCTCTGCAAACAACCGCCGCGCGCACTGCGCTCCCGCGAATTAGTAGAGAGCGATGAACCAGCTGCCGTCCTTGCACGCAGCATGTCACAGATGGCCACCGATAGTCACGCGCGCGCCATCATCGCGTGGACCGATCCGCGCTCAGTGCGCTTCATCAGCCAGACCGATGTCAATGTTCCGATCTACGCGTTCGGAGCAACCGACGCCGAACTGCGCACGCTTGCCTTGCTCCGCGGCGTGTGCGCCATCCGCATCGAACACCCAACCGATTCGCGCGATTTCGTGCGCGCCGCCGAACGAATTTTGCGCGGCGCGCGGCTTCTTTCCACCCGCGACCGCGTGGTGGTAGCCACTGGTTTCGCTGGTCACGGCACCGAACGCCTGTGGCTGCGACAGGTGGGCGCCACGGCAGTCTGAACCCAATGCGCGCCTGTGATGACGGATAACGCCGAAGTTATGGTGCATTTCCCACATTCCTACCGCCCAAGGCATTGCGATGAACGCGGTTTCTCGGTAACTTCCGACGTTTCCCCACCAGTCGGTGGGGACGACGCGGCCCAGAGGTGGACACCGCGTCGCACGGATGCCCCGCGCGGGGTTTCCATCGTCCTCGCTCCAAGCGCCCTTGGTTCGGGACGGCCGCCGAGTTTCGGCGTCCACCGGTCGTGCCCGCGGAGTCGCTGCAGTCGCTCGTAAGGAGAGCCATTATGTCTGATCAGAAGTCACTCGCGAAAGAACTCGTCGAAGCCGGAGTCATCTTTGGACAGCGTCGTTCCAGCTGGAACCCGAAGATGAAGCCGTACATCTACGCCACCAAGAATGGCGTCTCGATCATTGACATCAAGGAGACCATCAAGGGTCTTCTGCTGGCCAAGAAATTCATCACGAAGGTCGTTGCGAGCGGCAAGGACGTGTGCTTCGTCGGCACCAAGCGCCAAGCCCGCGGCGCCGTCGAGCAATACTGCACCGAATGCAAGATGCCCTACGTCACTGAGCGTTGGCTCGGTGGCACGCTGACCAACTTCCGCACCATCCGCGAGCGCCTGCGCCGCTTGGAGGAATTGGAGCGTCTCGGCGAGACCGGCAGCATCAAGAACTACTCCAAGAAGATGGAATCACAGCTCGCGCGCGAAGAGAAGAAGATCTTCCGCAACCTCAATGGCCTGCGCACCATGGGCAAACTCCCAGGCGCGCTCGTGGTCATCGATACCACGCGCGAACTCAATGCATTGCTTGAGGCGAAGACCTTGGGCATTCCGACCATCTGCTTGATCGACACCGACGGAAACCCGGATTTGGCTGACATTCCAGTGCCAGCGAACGATGACTCGATGCGCTCCATCGACATCGTCATCCGCGAACTTTGCGCGGCTGCCTTGGCAGGTCGTGGCGAACGCAGTGGCGCAGCTCCTGAGGAGATGGGCGCAGCGGTCGTTGCTTCTGGCGAGTTGGATGCACCCGGCGGCCAGCGCCCGGTTCGTCGTTCAAGCCGAAGTCAGTTCCGTTCTGACAGTGGTCGTTCCGCAAGTTCCGACTCCCCCGCTGCTGCCCCGGCCGCTGCGCCGTCGGCAACAACCGGCGCGTAAACCGATCAGCACATTCGATTCAATACAAACACCCAACAAGAGGTGACAGAATGACTACTGCCAACATCAATTCGAAGGACGTCATGGCCCTGCGCGAGCGCACCGGCCTTGGCATGATGGACTGCAAGGCTGCTCTGATCGAGGCTGGCGGCGACGCCAAGCTCGCTGAGGAGCGCTTGCGCGAGAAGCTCAAGGGCAAGATGGATACGCGGACCGATCGCGTTGCTGGCGAAGGCTGCATTGCGATCGCTGTGTCAGGCAAGAAGGCCGCCATCATTGAAGTGCGCGCCGAGACCGACTTCACCGCTCGCAATCCCGAATTCCGCGCCATGGCCGCTGACCTCGCGAAGGCTGCTGTGGCTGGCGCCGTCGGCGCTGCCGTGAAGACGGACGCCATGCAGAAGCAACT
>CANJHD010000014.1 GCA_947474065.1 Planctomycetaceae bacterium | reverse complement strand
TTGGTAAGCGCAAGCAGATCCTTGAGAAGATGCAGAAGATGTTCAAGCAGTACCCGTCTTTCGCAAAGATGTGGGAATGGACGCGCGGGCTCACAGATGATCAACTAAAGATTCTCATTGAGCAGCTCACTGAGCAGATCCGCGGTAACAGTCAGAAGAAGTCTGGATCGGGAACCACTGGCGGCAAGACTGGTGGCAAGGGTCCGGCAGGTCCAATGGGGCCGGGTCGATAGCGCGTCGTACACACAGCATCAATAGTTCAAACACTCGCCACCATCAGCGCGCTGCTCACGAGCGCGCCCGAAGCAAGAGAAACCATGCGCACACTCACCGCCATCGCACTTGCCGCCTTGCTTGCAGCCGCAACATCTGGTCTTTACTCATCTGCCAACGCGATGCCCCAATCGGGCTCGAAGCAGCAGCAAGTCAAACTCATCAAGGGCACTTGGTGGGGCTCGGTGGGCGACCGCGTGGAGATTGTGGTCAAGGATCAACTTGCAACGCGAACCATGACCGGCACGGTCACCAAGATTGATTCTGACAAGGGCATTGTCACCGTGGATGCGGAGATCGACGGCAAGAAGGTCAGCCGCCCGGTATTCACGAGCACCATC
The DNA here is from genome assembly GCA_947474065.1 of Planctomycetaceae bacterium. Taxonomy (GTDB): domain Bacteria; phylum Planctomycetota; class Phycisphaerae; order Phycisphaerales; family SM1A02; genus UBA966. Next base: position 43,805 of record CANJHD010000014.1, on the reverse strand, counting down.
GTTTCGATCAAGCCCGTTGGTGGCACGGCTGCGCCTGCTCCGACTGGCACCACTGGAAATGCGGCGACGGGTTCTGCACCAGCAGGAGGCGTCAAGAGCGCAACGGATGCGGCAGCAGCGCCGACCGGAAAGCCATCTGGCAAGGTTGACGCGCAGGGCTATCAGCTTGATGAGAACGGCTACCGCATCGCTCCGCAGAAGGGCGTGTTCATACTTCCGTTTGTTGGTGGCGTCGGCGCAACCGCGCGCGCCTACGAAATCGAACAAATGGGCAAAGAGGCTGACAAGTGGGGCCCAGGCCAGATCATCATCTTGGACATCGATAGCCCGGGCGGACTCGTGACCGAGATCTTCAAGATCGTGGAAGCAATCAAATCCGTTCGCGAGCGACATCGTGTGGTGGCATGGATTCGCGAGGCTATTTCAGCCGCCGCGGTCACTTCCATGCAGTGCGATGAGATCTACTTTCGAACCATGGGCGCCGACGGCGCAGCCATGATGATCGCCGGACGAGACAGCGTTTACGGCGAGCCGCTCGAAAGATTCCGCGTTGAACTTGGCGACATCATTGAGAAGAACGGCCGCCCGCGCATGGTGTTTTTGGCGATGGTCTTGTCGAAGGACGTGTTGACTTACACCAAAGATCCGGTGACTGGAAAGCCAACCTTTCATGACAAGATCACTGGTGAACCTGGCGAGGTAGTTCTCTCTAACGACAAGGACAACCTAACTTTCAATGCGAGCAACGCGCTCGATTGTGGATTCAGCAAGGGGACCGCAGACACCGGTGCGGAATTTGCGCCGCTCCTTGGACTCAAGGAGTGGTACGAAATCAGCGACTACGGCGTGAAGATGGCCGCGGCATGGAAGAAGTTGTACGAGGAGTGTGAGAAGGACCTTTCTTTGCAGCAGGAGCGAATGAACATCCCTCGCGCTGGTGGTGCAGCGGAACAGCTCTCGGTACAGATCCAGATCTTGGAAAAAATCGTGGCATGGCATAAGCGTTGCCCGCCATGCGTGGATGGCAAGATTGATATTGAACAAGTCCAGAAGCAACTCAAGCAGATGCGCAAGCAACTCTCTGACATGCGTAAGAAGAGCAACGCCCCCGACGGCGGCTGATCGAGTTTGCAACTGCTGAATCAGCCAACTTCGCGGCGCTGAAACAGTGCCACGGCGACGCACATCACGCCAACAATCATTGCCGCCCCGTATGCAACGGATGGAATGAGATATGCCACCGGTATATCGCGCTTCTGCTGAATGGCATCGGAAAGCCAGAACACTTGAAAGTTCGGGACTACGGCGTAGGCCACCTTGAGTAGCGCCAATTGAGCGTGATTTACATCAATTGCGGAGCCAGCCGAGCCATCCTTCGCGAGGCGATCAAGCATGCCGCCAATATCGCGCAAGCGGCGCGCGATCAACCAGTCGCTCATGAGTCCGACCACGAACGCGCCGAAAGTGATACCCAGAGTGACTACTTGTCCAAAGCGGGTGGAGACAGCAACGGCGATGCTCGCGAGCACGCAGAGTCCGAGCCACATCATGGCGATGGCAACCCAAATACTCCCCTTGAACTGACCGGATGGAAGCACTAGGGTCCAATCCTTGGCAAAGAGCAGGCTGAGCAGATAGGCGATTCCTAAGAGTGGAATACCGAACCCCAATATCGATGCGGGGAAACTCCATCCGTAGAAATAATTGCACCAGATGGCCGCTGCGAAGGTTGCACCAACAGCCAAGAGGCCGAAGGTCAAGACCGGATAGTGGTAGCCCGTGGCGACAGTCGGCATGGTTCCATGCATCTCCGCCAGCATGAACACGAACGAGAGCAAGAGCGTGCAGGCGCTGAGCGCGGCTGCTACTCCCAGAAACTTCCCCCATACGAATACCGGTCGACTCACCGGCTTTGAAACGACGGTGAGCACCGTGCGGTTGTCAATTTCTCTGCTCAGGGCATTGGTCGCCAAGAATCCAGCGAGAAGCGTTCCGCAGACAAAGATGGTTGAGAGCGCGATGTCAACAAACATCCGCTGGTCGTCCATCAACGTGAACCCACTGAAGGGGATGCTCAAGATGATGAGGAGCGTCCCGGCCACCATTACCGCCAACGCCACCGGTTGGCGGACGCACTCAATGGCGGTGTTGCGGGCAATCGCCCAGAGCTGTTCGAGGAAGTTCATCGGGTGATTTGCTTGGTCAGAAGGGGGCGGCGACGACGGGAATACAGTACCCTGACGCTTCAACGCGCGTGCTAGGAATGCCGCCGTTTCCCCGCAGGATTTCCTTCAGATGCGAACTGACCAGTACGCCTACCAGCAAGCCACCCGTATCGCCGGACTTGGACTGATTCTGCAACTTGCAATCGGTCTCATCCTCTTTGTGGTGGGCAGCGCGGTGGGCAGCACTGCATTCGTCCAGGGCAGCACGATTGCGATCGTGGGTATAGCAGTCTGGGCAGTGCTGGTCGTCATCTTCCACCAACACCGACTGGCGGCGATTGAGGCGAGGGAGGCCGAAGATCTGCGCTCTGCTGGTGCTGATTCAACAGTCTTTGCATCCGAACGCGCTGGCGAGTCGTTGGTGGCTGCTAAGCGGCTGCAGCGCCTCAACCGGGTTCTGCTGCCGGGAGTGAGTCTGTTGGTTGCTGGTGCGCTTGCGTTCACTGGGGTGAATGCTGCGCGGTACATCTCGAGTCTCGACTTTCGGCCTGGCACTGATCAACCGATCATTGATGTCATTCCCTTCTCAGTGGGTTTCGCCACTGGCTGGCAGTTGGCGATTTGTGTCTCGTTGGCCCTGATTGCGTTCATCTTCTCGCGCTTTGTTGCGGGCATGTCCAAGCAGCCCGCGTGGCAGAATCTGCGCGGTGGTGCGGGCTTCATGGTGGCGACCGCGTTGGTGCTTTCGGCGATCGCAGTTGGCTTGGTGGCAAATTCATTCGGCAAGCCGAAGTGGCTTGAGCCAATCGTGCTCGCCATCGGAATTGGTCAGGTGATCTTTGCGGGTGAAATCATCCTTAATTTCATTCTGGCGCTGTATCGCCCACGCCGTATCGGGGACAACCCGCGCGCGCCGTTCGATTCACGCATTCTGAGTCTGCTTGCCGCGCCAGATTCAATCGTCCGCTCTATCAATGAAGCGGTCAATTACCAGTTTGGATTCGATATCACATCAAGCTGGGGCTACCAGCTCATGTTGCGCAGCACGGCGTGGCTGTTGGTGCTCGGCGCCACAGTCTTGGTAGCGCTTTCATGCGTCGTAGTTGTGCCACCCGGTCAACAAGCGGTGCGTCTGCGCGGCGGCGCCATTGTCGGCGATGTCTACGAAGGCACCGTCATGCTCAAGTGGCCATGGCCAATTGAGACCGCGTCGGTGCAGGACGTGGCAAGGCTGCGCAGCGTGGTGCTCGGCGCGCGTCCAGTGAAAGTGGGACGCGTCAATGTGTGGAGCGAAGAAGAGAACAACGATCCAGATCGCTATCCATACATGGTTGCCGCGCCGTTGCTCTCTGAGCAGGTGCAGAAAGACCTGAGCGGTCGATCAGATGCCGACGCTCAGCCCGATGCATCCGCAGCCGCTGTTTCGCAGCGCTTTGCGCTTGTTGATGCAGACATTGTGATGAGTTACCGCATTGCGCCGAAGGGGCTGCTCGACTGGCTTGACTTCGCTTCTGATACGCGCGTTCGTCGTACCGCGTCAGACATGCGTGAGCGCATCTTGCGCGATATCGCCCTCCGCGAAGTCACTCGATACCTTTCCACGCAGCCAATGGACGCAGTACTCAGTCCGCGTGGCGATTCACTTGTTCGATCCTTGCGCGAGCGTATTCAAGCGAGATTTGATGCCGCGAAGGCTGGTGTAGAAGTAGTTGCAATTCAGGTGCCGACGCTGCGACCGCCCGCTGGGCAGGGCGCGGGCATGTTTGAAGAAATTTCCATCGACATGCAGAACGCTCGCAAACTGCGCGAGGAAGCAGACCGCATGTCGCGCGCATCGATGGCGGCAATTGCGGGAAGCCCGGACCGCGCCGAGGGAATCGTGACGGCGATCGCTGCATTGGAGAAGATCGAGCAGGAGAGCGGCGCTGACAGCGCTCTTGCCTTAGAGAAGCGCGCGGCTGTTGAGCGCCTAGTAGTCGATAGCAAGGGTGGTGCTGCGCGCATCATTTCGCAGGCGCGCGCCAAGCGTTGGGCGATCGTCATGGGTGCGGCCGGAGACTCAGCCGAGGTTCTCGGGCAGGCTCCTTCGTTCCACGCGGCGCCTGAACTCTATAAGCAATTTCGCACCATGCAGGTGCTTGGTCGCGCGCTCGCGGGCGTGCGTGTGAAATATGTCCTTGGCGAATCGGTGGCTGGTCGCGCCGACATAGATGTGACTATGAAGCAGGCCGAATCTGGTCTGAATTTGTCTGATTATCTTGAGAAGAAGGAAAAGCCCCCAACAGCTGGGGAAGGTAAGTAACCCATGAATCGCACCATCGGCATCGTCGTCGGCGCGCTCATCGTGCTTGTGCTTGTGCTCTACAACACCACTTACACGGTCAACTTCCATGAAATCGCGATCGTTACGCGTTTTGGGAAGCCCGCGGGAGTGATTTCAGAGCCGGGTCTGCACTTGAAGGCGCCGTTCTTCATCGATCAGGTCACGCGCCTTGACACGCGGCAGCAACTCATCGAAAGCCCGCTTGAAACAGTGCTCACCCGTGATGGGCAGCAAGTATTGGTGCAGGCCTTTATGACTTGGCGCATTGACACGACGCCCGAGGAGGCGCTACGTTTCTTTACGAGCTACGCATCGGTGGAGGGCGCTTCCAACGCGCTTGAAACACAGTTGCAGGGAGCATTGCGCGCCATTGGTGGTTACGCATTCGCTGACCTCGTTGGGCAGGGCGGAAAGCTTGCCGACGCAGAGACCGCGATTCTTGGTGACCTGCAGAAGACGCGCCTTGCGGGCACTATGCCGGTGAGCGTTGGCATCTCGCAGGTCGTTCTCCCGAATAAGACCACCGTTGCGGTACTTCGTCGCATGGCGGCTGTGCAGGAGACGCTTGCAAATCTTGAGGAAGCCAAGGGCGCAAGCGCCGCTGAGGCCATCAAGAGTCAGGCGAAGAGCCAGGCTGACATCATCATGAATTTCACGGATCAATGGGCCGCCCGTATTGAAGGTAAGGGCAACGAAGAGGCCACGCGTTACTACCAAGAGATGAAGGGCGAGGCAGAGTTGGCGATCTTCCTGACGTGGCTTGACACGCTGAAGGCATCGCTCAGTTCGAGCACCACCTACATCACTGATACAACGCGCGCTCCATTCCATCTCATTAATCTCGATGCGCCAGTGAATGCGCAGGGTATCCCGCAGCCGGGCAATGCAGCAAAGACGAAGTGATGAGTTTCGTGCAGATCACTTGCACGCTTAGCAAGGACCAACGCTGATGACGGACTTGAATTCCAACACCAATCCCGCGCCTGCAGCGGATGAAGCGCCACGACGCGGCGCGAGTGCGCAGTACACGGTGTCAACTGGCGCTGGTGCCGAGGCGGCAATGCGGCAGGCAATGGATCCTGCCAATCAGTCGCTCGGTGAGGCCCTGCGCCTGAGTTACCGCGTGTTGCAAGTGGCAATCTTGGCATTGGTTGTGGTGTTCCTGTTCAGTGGATTCCAGACCGTGCAGGAAGGGCAGACCGGCGTCAAGACATTCTTCGGGCGGATTGTCGGCGCTCCTGGTGATGAGCAAGTGGCCCCTGGTTTGCAGCCGTTCTGGCCGTATCCAGTAGGAGAGATCGTGCTGCTTCCGCAGAAGGATGCGGTAGAACTCAACGGTGAATTCTGGCCACGCTTCAAGCAGGGCATGACAACGGTGGATCAGGCAGCTGCATCTACCACCCCCGAGGATCCGATTCGCCCTGGTCTTGATGGCTCGCTGATTACTGCTGACGGTGACCTTGCGCATGTTCGCATTGCCGCCGAATACACCGTCGAGGATGCGGTGCGCACGCTCGATCAATTCCAGCCAGAGTCACTTCGTGAAGTCGTCCGTCATGCGCTCGCGCGGGGCATGGTGCTGACGGCGGCGCAGTTCACGCTGCAGGAATTGCTTGAAAATCGCGATGGACCGGAGCAGGCGCTTCGCCAGCGCGCGCAGTCAACACTTGATTCCATGAAGTCTGGCGTGAAGCTTGGCACAGTGACCATTCCTGAGAAGATCGCACCGCTTGCTATTCGCAACACGTTTAGCCGCGTGCAAGAAGCTCGCGAAAATAGCAAGTTGGCGCTTGAGAAGGCACAGCAAGAAGCCAACGGCACGCTCGTCGGCATGGCTGGAGCGGACTACGCGCAGATCTTGGATTTGGTGCAGCGCTACGAAACGGAACTCACGCGCGGCGACCTGACCGCCGCGGATGCGGTGATGCAAGAACTTGGTACGCGCCTCGAAGGCGGTACGAATGTCGGGCAGACATCGGCAATCATCGCTCGCGCGCAGGCGTACCGAGCATCGGTGCGTGCGACGCTCGGTAAAGAAGTCGGCCGACTCAATGGGCTCGCGCCGTCGTTCCGAGAGAATCCGCAGCAACTCGTTCGCAAATTGTGGCTTGACGCGGTTCGGCAAGTGCTTTCATCGCCCACCGCGGAGATGCTTGCGGCGCCGAACGCGGGTGGCCCGGTCCGCATCAATCTTGAAAGTTCGAACGAGGTCATGCAGGCGCGCCGCCAGAATGAAGTGCAGCGCCGCAAGATTGAGGCGATGGGTACGAACTCTGTCAACTTCCAACTTGGGAGTCGGCAGATCACCATCGATGAACCTGGTCGTCGCCTTGATCGCAGTGCCCAGAAGGGCTTTGGCCGCGACTGATGTCGGCAAGGAGTGCTCGTATGGCAACTGTCGCGACGAATAATGACATTGTGGTGAATGCAGTTGGCCTGACGAAGGTCTTTAGCGATTTCTGGCTGCGTCAGAAAGCGGTCGCCGTTGACGGCATCTCATTTGAGATTCGTCGCGACGAGATCTTTGGGCTGCTTGGTCCAAACGGCAGTGGCAAGAGCACCACCATCAAGATGATTCTCGGATTGTTGCATCGCAGCAAGGGAAACCTGTCGGTGTTCGGCAAGGAACCGACTGATGTCGCCGTCAAGCGGCGCATCGGCTACCTGCCGGAAGAGAGTTACATGTACCGGTTCCTGACACCGGTCGAGACCCTTGATTTCTATGGCAAACTCTTCGGTCTGCCGCGCGCGATTCGTCGCAGCCGCATTGACGAATTACTGGAAATGGTTGGCATGACGCACGCGGCGAATCGCCCGGTTGGCGAATTTTCAAAAGGTATGGCGCGCCGCCTAGGAATCGCACAGGCGCTCATCAATGATCCTGATCTACTCATTCTTGATGAGCCAACATCGGGTCTTGATCCGCTTGGTTCGCGCCAGGTGAAAGATTTGCTTCTTGACCTTGGACGACGCGGGAAGACGATCTTGCTCTCCAGTCACCAGCTTGATGATGTGCAGGACGTGTGTGATCGCATGGTGATCCTCTACGGCGGCAAGATCCGCAGCGAGGGCACCGTGGACGAGCTGCTCGAAGACTCTGGCCGCACCGTCATCACTACGCCGCGACTCGATCCAGCCACCGTCATCAAAATTGAGCGGATCATCCGCGAGACTGCACACGTGGAAGTCGAGCGTGTGGCCGCGCCGCGGCAGCGACTCGAAGACCTTTTCCTGCAGATTGTTGAACGCGCACGCAATGATCGCGCCGCAACGAGCGGGGCGGGCGCAGGTGGACCAACAGCGGCGTTCTTGCGCGGCGAAGAAAGGGAAGGCGGCGGGCTCATTGCTGATCTCGAAGCGGTTACCCAGGCACCCAAGCCTGTTGCTGCCACTGCGCCAACAACGCGGACGGCTGATACTGCGGTGCTTGATGAGCTTGTGACTGGCAAGCCTGTGGTTCCCGCCGCAAAGGCTGAACATGGCATGCCTGCGCCCAAGACAACGAAGGCTCCGGAGCCACCAAAGGATTTCGATCGATCAGTCATCGATGATCTACTTGGCGGGGACGGGAATCCGTGACCGCACTCGTGGCGCGACTCCATCGCTGGATCGGCGAGCGCATGGCAACTCGTGCGGCACGCATTCTGGCAACCGTTGCCATCTTGATAGGGGTTGGCCTGATTGCCTGGCCGCTCATGACTACCTCGCTCTCCCTGCAGGCGCAGCGGGCGGGCATCTTGAAGTCACTTGAAAAATGCTCTGCTAAAGACCGCGATCCAGCCGCCGTGCAACTCATGCAGCGCGGCGCGGTGATAGTTGGTGACCGAGAGTACGGCGGTGCTCGTGTCATTGGTCGGGCGGTCGATCTCTTTGATGATGCAGGCTTGATGCCAACAGATGTGAAACTGGAACTTTCTTGGCGATTGCTTGGTGACCAGGTTCCACTGTGGATGCCCTATGTTCTGGTGCGTTCCCCGCTATTGGTGATCACGGTGTTAGCGCTGAGCGGCATTGGCGCGCTCGCAGTGGTGTGGATTGGGCTGCTGCTCCCGGCCATCGAAGTCGGCGGCACAGTCGCGGCGGCTGCGGCATTCTGCTGGTGGATGGATTGGCCGGTTGCCACGCAATGGTTGGTGAGTTCTGCGATTTCCCTGTTGCTCTTTGCATTTCTCTGGAATGGAGCACGCGCACTACTTGGTGTTCGTTCCGGCTCATTTGCGGTCGCATCCAATACGGCGCTCGAAGGCGTTCGCACCTTGGCACTTCCTGGATTTGCGTTACCCATCGCGATGATCGTTCCGTTTCTCGCGCTCTCGCGGGAGCGTGGCGAGGGGCTCCTGCAGGCGATTCCTGGATTCCTTGACTGGGCTCACACAGCGTCCTACACAATGGCCGCGCTCTTTGTGATCGTGTTCGGTTGCGCGAGCACTGCGTTTGAGATTCGCGATCGCCAAGTGTGGTCTGTAGTCACAAAGCCGATTTCGCACGGTGGCTGGCTGCTTGGCAAGTGGATCGGCACGCTTGCGCTCGGTCTTTCCTTGGTCGTCGGCGGGGGGCTCCTGCTTGCTGCGGGCACCTCGTACCTTGCTTCACAGAAGCCACTTGACGAACGTGATGCCCGCGATGTACGCGACACGGTGCTCGTCGGGCGAGTCGGATTTCGACCAGAGTTCGAGACGCTCCCGCCAGAACGGCTGCGCGAGATCATCGACCAGACGATTGAAGGCGACTCGGTACTCAAGGCGGACATCGCCAACGGTCTTGCGGATGAATCACAATCGCGCCGCAGTATTGCCACGACGAAGCAGCGAGAGTTTCTCGATCAGCAGCGCCGCATCGGGCCGGGCGAGAGTCGAGAGTTCGTCGTTCACGGGCTTTCCGGAGTCGTTGCGCAGAAGCGCGGCATTTCACTCCGTTACAAACTGCATGGTGGCGGCGAGGATGAACACCAGAAGTTCCCAGCCATGTTCCAGTACACCACCGGTACCGGCGCCGGCATGTGGGAACTGCGCGAGTGGACCCCGGGCGAGGCCTACACCATCGACATTGATCCGAAGTTTGTTGACCAGCAGGGCGACCTGAAACTCAGAATCTTCTCGGCTGGCTGGGATGAAGAGAAGAAGCAGCCGATTCCTTCAAAGTTGACCATCTTTGTCCAAGATGATTCGCTTGAAGTGATGGCCACCGAATCCACCTTCGCGGGCAACCTCGCTTCAGCAGTGATTGTTGATGGATGCAAACTTGCATTCCTTGCAGCGCTCGCGGTTGCAGCGGGTTCACTCTTAAGCTTTCCGATCGCCGTGCTCCTCACATTTGGCGTCTTTGCGATGGCGACGTTGACGCCGTTCTTAGCAACTTCCATCAAGTACTACTATCCTGACGAGAAGAGCGGCATCATCATCTGGGCTTTCCAGGTAGCGGTATTGGCGATTGCCCGAACCGTTGAATTCCTGCTGAGCGGATTCGCGGCGCGCAGCCCGAGTGATTCGCTTGCTCAGGGGCGCTCCATCACGTGGTCGACGCTGTTCGATACGGTTGTGGGCATCGGTCTCGGTTGGACGGGCGGAATTCTGCTGATCGGCTGGCTTGGCATTCGTCGGAAGGAGATCGCCGTTTACAGCGGCAATGGCTGACCGATGCGCGATCGCACTATCCAGTTTCTTTCGATTCTTGTTGCGGTGGCAGCGCTATTTGCCGCGGGCGCGCTGCTGCCACGCATCGTTTCAGCAAGTGATGAAGGCAAGTTGCGCTACACCGATGTTTCGGTGGAGGGCGCACCGCCAATCGTTGCCATCGGCGCGGCGGTGGGGGCATTTCGCGGCCTAGTAGTTGATTACTTATGGATTCGACTGCAGCAGATGCGCGAACTCTCGCAGTTCTATGACGCGCGCCGATTGGCCGATCTGATCACCAAGTTGCAGCCTCGTTTCGGCGAAGTATGGGCATTCCACGGTCACAACTTGGCATACAACCTGTCAGTGATGACTAGCACGCCCGAGGAGCGCTGGCGGCTCGTCAATGAAGGCATTGACTTGGTTCGCAACAAGGGCATCCGCTACAACCCAAATGACCTGATTCTTTATAAAGAATTGGGCTGGTGGTTTGCACACAAGATTGACGGCCTCAGCGATGATGCGCATCACTATTACAAGCGCGAACTTGCTAAGGAGTGGCATCTGCTTCTTGGGGATCCACCGCCTGGGTCCAAGGATCGCGCCGCGTGGCTACAGGCGATTGCCGATGCCCCAGACACCTATGAGGAACTCATAGCGCGCGAACCCGACGTTGCCACAATGCTTGCGACGCTTGAGGCGAAGATGCGCGCGTTCGACCCGAACTACAAAGTGAAGTTGGACCGAGACTTCCTGTTCACGCACGGGCGCTGGCACTCGGTGCGAACTGGTGCGGGTTACGCCAAACTCTTCAATTTGCAGGATCAATTCCGCCGCCGGGATCCGGTGTATGCGTCGATGGATGATGTCTTCTCAGATCCAGTCAACGCGAAGGCTATTGATCAGTTGGTGACGTTCCTGCGTAAGCGTGTGCTCATTGATGATTACAACATGGATCCCGCGCGCATGGCTCGTTATACGAGCGAGTTTGGTCCCTTTGACTGGAGACATCCGCAGTCGCACGCGTTCTATTGGTCGAAGATGGGCGCGGAGATCGGCTCCGAGCGCTACAACAATGACGAGGACATTTACCGGATTCTCAACGACGATCGCACAACGATTCAGGCGATGCAGGCGCTCGCTCACTCTGGGCTGATGCGCGTCGATCCGTTCTCAACCGACAATCCAACGCGGCTCTATGACATTCGCTGGATCAAGGCGATTGACCGCTATTTTCGCGAGTTGTACAGCAAGCATTTCAAAGCACGCGGTGGTGGCCCGGACACCTTTGTTGACTTCTATGAGAACTTCATGGCGCAGGCAGTGCGCGAGCTGTATCACGCAGGTGAGATGGAGGAAGCGCAGAAGCTTCTGGACGAACTCGACAAGTTGTGCGGTCGCGGGGGCTTGATCCCCAACAATAAATATGTTGCGCCAATCGATGTATTTGTGCGCAATACCACTTTCGGCGATTACGAAATGGTTCCTGATGTGGCGCGTACGGATCTCGCGGCCATCCTTCGTCGCGGATTCCTGGAGGGATACTTGGTTGGCAAGAAGAAGGTTCTTGATGATTCGCTGGTGTATGCGCGCGATCTCACTGAGTACTTCCGGACCAATCGATACACTGATTTCCGTACCAAGATGGGCGATGCGCGCCTGGCCGATTTGATTGGATCCCTTGAGCGCAGTGTTGAAGATGTTCTGGTGAGCATCATGCAGGACGGCTCAGTTCCGCTTGTTGATCGGCTCACGGTGTACAACCGCCTGCCGGAAGATCAGCGTGCCATGGTCTACGACGCAGCGCGCGCGCGGATTGAGGCGGACCTCGCAGCAAGTCCGCTCGGTTCGGGCGGCGCGAAGGTGGAAAATCTGTTCCCGGAGCCGCCGAACATGGATGCCTATCGCGCCCGCAAGGCGGAGCGAGAGAGCAAGCGCGTAGCGGAGGACAAGGCGCGCCAAGAAGGCTCGATGGACCGCAAGCGCTGATGTAGCCTGATGTAGCCTTCGGGTCATGCGCACGCCTCCTCCGGCAATTCTGGCTATCGGAAAGAACTACGCGGACCACGTTGCGGAAATGGGCGGCAAGGCGCCCGACGCATTGGTGATGTTCATGAAGAACCCATCGTCTGTATGTGCCGACGGGGACGCGATCGTCATCCCATCCATCTGCGATGAGCACGGTCCACAGGTCGACTTCGAAGGCGAGTTGGCAGTCATCATCGGTCGCACGTGTAAGGACGTACCGGAGTCTCAGGCGATGTCGGTCATCGGCGGTTACGCGGTGGCGAACGATGTCACTGCACGTTGGTGGCAGCGCGAGGGTGGTGGCGGCCAGTTCTGCCGCGGCAAGGGCTTTGACACATTCTGCCCGATCGGTGCGATCACACCAACGGCGGCAGTCCCTGATCCGCAGGCACTCCGTATTGTCACTCGGCTCAACGGTGTGGTGATGCAGGATGCTTCGACATCCATCATGTTGCACTCCGTGGCGCGGATTGTCTCGGAGCTTTCGCGTGGCACCACGCTTCGAGCAGGCACGGTGATCCTCACCGGAACGCCATCCGGCGTCGGATTTGGCCGTACCCCTCAGGTGTTCTTGAAGGCAGGCGACGTTGTGGAAATTGAAATCGCGGGCGTCGGTCGGATCAGTAATCCGGTGCAACATGCCTGAGCGCAGTCAGGCAGCACGCGCATGTATCGGCGGAATTCATTTCTACCAGCGCCGCATCGCATGGATCACGCGCGGCTGGTGCCGCTTCCATCCTTCGTGCTCGGTGTACGCAGTCGAAGCCATCGAGCGTCACGGCGCGGTGCGCGGATCATGGCTTGCGAGTTGCAGAATCGCTCGATGCAATCCGTGGGGCGGATGCGGCCACGATCCGGTGCCATGATGACTGATGACGCGTAGCGCCGATTACGGCTGATCAACGTGCGGTGGTATCAATGCATGCAGTGCGCGCGTCGATTGCTCCAAGGCGTTGCGATACCGTTCGGCATCCCACTCTTCATGGCGGCGCGCGACCACCACAAGATCGAGTCCCGCTGGCAGCTCATGTTGCACCGCGCGGAATGCCTCGCGCAGGAGGCGCTTCAATCGGTTGCGCGCCACAGCATTGCCCACTTTGCGGGAAACGCTCAACCCGATGCGCGTGATCGGCAGCCCATTGCGGGCCGCGTAGACGATGATCCCGCCGCAGTCCTGTCTGCGCCGGAGCGCATAGGCACGGTCGAAGTCCTCGCCGCGTTTGACGTGCAGGAGGGCCGGGAATCGTAGATTTCCGCTTGGAGGCACCGGAGGAGGGTACCGGGGCGGGGGTGGGCATATTCTCGGCTCTTTGCGGTGGCGCGGGGCAGGGCTATACTGCTCGGCTCGCGATTGGGCGGTGCCCTCCGCGTTTGGTCCACGCACATTCGGTCATTACCATCGGAGCCTGCTCGTGATTGACGCATTGAAGAGCGATGAAATCGTCCAAAAGCTTGGTGGTCGTTTCAAGCTGACCGCCCTGATCCAGCGTCGCCTCGGCGAACTCGTTGACGGCGCCCGCCCGCTCGTTGAGCGTAACGGCCGCACCGACTTCGAGGTTGTCATCGATGAGATCGTGCACGAGAAGATCACCATTGACTGGGAGGCGAGCGGGCTCGAGGCTCCGCCGCGTCGCTGACTTCGCATTCGGATCGGAGCGCTCCGGATTGACCGGTGCCCCGATCCCGCGCATACTGTCTTTGTCCCGTTCCACCCGGAGAGGTGCCTGAGCGGTTGAAGGGACTAGTCTCGAAAACTAGCAGCGGGCTTGCCTGCTCGTGGGTTCGAATCCCACCCTCTCCGCTTCGCTCGCCCCGCAATCATCGCGGGGCGAGCTTGTTTTTATCTTGGTATGCCATGAAGCGTCGACGCGTCCGGTGATGCCACGATCATCGCGCTGCTTCCCACGCCGCCGCTATTGTGATGTCTCCTCAGAGTTGCGCAGCCTGGGTGTCACGAATCCATCCAGAGCGGCCATCAGGAAGTTCGATGCGCAGCCAATCGGGGCGGACCTCGATCACCGTGCTCTCGACTCCCGGTCCGAGCGTCTCCACGAATGCGGGTTCGAATCCGTCGCCGTTGCCTTTGCGAAGCGTGACGCCAGTCTCTACCAATACTGCGCGGGGCCGGCTGATATGGATGTATTCGTCGGCGATCACACTGCCGCCAAAGAGTGTCGCTCCGCACAGCAGCGTGATGATTGCAACGCGCCAGCCGGCTCCTGATTTCGCGCCCGCACCGCCACGCTGGGTGGCGGGACCGATGAGCCATGCGGCAAGCACGCCCCAGAAACCAAGCCAGCACAGCCACCCCAGCGTGAGCCGAATTGACCGGGGCACCAAGTGCCACCAGAGTGCCACCGAATCCACAAGCAGCGTGCCGCCCGTTCGTTCGAATGAACTCTTCACGCCCGCCCGCGCGCGCGCCAGGTTGTGTTCAAGGTCGGAATCACCGGGAATGAAACGCTCGGCGCGCAAGTATGCGGCGATCGCACGACCGATGTCGCCAGATTCCATGTATGCATTGCCAAGGTTGAATTCAAGTGGCCCGTTCTCTGCGCCAGCTGCACGGATTCGTTCCCAAAGCGTGGCGCTTTCGCGGAACGCGTCGAGGCTTGCGGCGGCATCAGTGCGTCGAAGTTGGACTCCGCGCTCATAGGCAACCTGCGCATCACGCGCTGCGCCGAGTGAACGGTCGTAATCAGTAGCGGATGCTTCCGATGCACTCAGTGCGGTCATCGCGATGCACAGCACCACGCCAAGTCTCATGAACCAATTGGACCAATTCATCGTGCGTCCCCCTTCGCAGTACGCAGGCGCGCTGCGTCAAGTGAATCGATCGCGCGCTGAGCTTCGGCAGCAAGTTCGGCGGGAGCGGCAGCCCCGGCATAGCGGGCACGATCGCAGTGCCCAAGGAACTCAGCGATTCGGGTGCGGAGTTCATGGTTCACACCGGCAGTCGCTAGCACGCGTTCAAGGTCGCCGCGCGTCAGCGTTCCTGCTGGACGACCCGTCATGTCTTCTACAAATCCGGTGATGGCTCCGGCAAGTCCGGCTGCGTCGGTTGCCGCGCGGAGACGACCGTCGGCAGTGCGGCGTGCCCGACTGCGGCGCGCGAGACCGCCGTCGCGCGCGTGTCTTCCGCGGTGCCAACGAACGGCGAGTGCGGCTGCGGCGGCAATAGGCGGCACCAGCAGGCCCGCAAGTTCGAGTGGCCCCGTGCGCAGTCGTTCGTCGGCAAGCAGCGCATCGGTGACTGGCCGATTTGCTACCAAGCCAGTCTGCACTTCAGTGAGTTGCGTCCCTGGCGTTGATGGGTCGTTTCCACTCGCACCAGTGCCACTCACGATCTTTGAGAGATCCATCTGATTCGCGGGCGTGACTGTGATCGGAACCGGCTGGCTGCGACTCACAACATATTTGCGATTCTGCGGGTCAAACGCGCTGTATTCGATCGGCGGGATCGCAGCTGTTCCGGCGCGCAGGGGTCGCACGGTGACGGTAAATCGTTTGGTGTTGCCGCTGACAACTCCGGAAAGCGGTTCGCTGGGAACGCGGAACTCTCGGGCGAGCGTGGCGTCCGCTGCAAGGGCGGGGGGCTGCAGCGTTTCGAGATTCGCGCCGCCGCGGATATCGGTGATGGCAAGTGTGAGCGTCACAGGATCGCCGACAGCAACGGTCGTTGGTTTGGCGGTGACGGCAATCGCGAATGCACCCACTGCACCGCTAAATGAAGCAGGTCGGTCAATCTCCGGAAGAGGAAGAATGGTCACGCCCGATGCAGTCGCCGTAATCGAGAGCGGCCGTGATTCGCTGATCGTGAGTTGGCGATCAAGAAAGAGGTTCTGCACTTCACGAAGCGCAATCGGATAAGTCATACGGATGCGTACCGTGCCGATTTCTGGTGCGCCTGTCTTCGGCGGCCACGTGCGGCGCGTCAATTCATAGTTGAAGTAAGTCTCACCATTCCGCAATTCCTGCTGCGCGCGCGGGGCGGCGTTGCGCTGCCTGAGTTCGCCGACTTGCTGCTCAAAGACGCCCCATTCGCTGCCCTGTAGATCAACGAGTTGCCACATCTGCGACTCATTCAATTGTCCGTAAGTGGAATCCTTGTAGGCGCGAACGCTGATCCGAAGAATCAGGTCGAGCGGCTGACCAACATAGCCCTCAGCTGGCAGTCCAATGACTTCAGCGGAAAGAAGGCTGCCAGCGTCACTCTTTAAGACTTCAATGCGCTGCGGCTTGCTGCGGATTTCCCTTCCATCAACCGTCACCGAAAGCGCGGGAATGTCGATGCTGCCTGCCCGTTCCGGCGTGATTTCTACTACGTAGGTCACCGTGGACGAGTTGCGTACCCGTCCACCGCGTAACTCGGTCATTGACTGGCGGCCGCGTTCAATGACTCGAACTGTGGCGCCAGCAATTTCCGGAGCGACCGGCGGTTTCACATCACCGGCATCGGTGACTTCGATGGTCACCAGTATCGGTGCGCCTTCGTACGCATTTCCATCCGGCATGCGGAAGTGCGCGTCTCCCGCGGCGGCGGTTCGCAGCAGGGAGAGGCAGAGGAGGATGGAGAGGATCGTTACACGCATTCGGGTGATCACCAGTCCTTGATCGGCTTGCGGCCTCGCGCGGCTTCGGCCTGCACTTTGCGCTCCTGCGCGGCGCGTCGTTCATGCTCACGATCGCGCACCGACTGCAGGAGGCGGTCAGCCTGATCCTTGGTCATTTGACCATCCTTTGGCTGCCCCGGCTCGCCGGGCTTCGGCTCCTCTGGAGGCTTCTGATCTTCAGGGGACTTCGCGTCCTGATCCTTCTTGTCGTCCTTGTCCTTCTTGTCGCCCTGATCCTTCTTGTCGTCCTTGTCCTTCTTGTCGCCCTGGTCCTTCTTGTCGTCTTGATCCTTCTTGTCGCCCTGGTCCTTCTTGTCGCCCTGGTCCTTCTTGTCGCCCTGGTCCTTCTTGTCGTCTTGGTCCTTCTTGTCGCCCTGGTCCTTCTTGTCGCCCTGGTCTTTCTTGTCGTCTTGATCCTTCTTGTCGCCCTGATCCTTCTTGTCGTCCTTCTTCTGCTGCTCGTCTTGCTTCTTCTTCAGCTCTTCGAGGGCGCGAATAAGGCGCAGGCTCTGCTCCGCGTTTGCGCGGGATTCTTGATCAGCGGGGTTCGCGTAGGCCGCGTCTTTGAATCCTCCAAGACTCTTGTTGGCATCGGCAATCGCTTGCTTCAGTGCCTCGGGATCGATCTTTGCCTCGGGACCTTCTTTCGCCTCGCCAGTCGCTGCCGTGCGCTGCTCGTCAAGCATGCGCTGCGCGGCTTCGGCCTGCGTTCGCGTTGCGCTGTAGAAACTGGCAGCGCGGTTGTACAGGCTCGATGCACTCAGCGCAGCGTCGGTATGTTCGCCGTTCGATGCTGCGTTGCTTGCTCGCGCGAACGCCTTGGCGGCATCCTGGAACTTGCCTGCTTTGTAGAGCGAAACACCCATGTTGTACGCAGCGTCGGCAGCATCAGGCCGTGCCGCGAGCGCGGCTTCGTATGCGGCGGCAGCGCCGGCAAAGTCACCGCTCTGATGCGCTTCCTCGCCCGCGCGAACGGCGCTGCGGAAATCAACTGGTTCGTGCGCTGTTTCAGGCGCGCGATCCTTCTCGCTCTGTTGCCCACCGTCTTGCCCGTTGCCTTGCGCGGCGGGCATTGCTGCCCCAAACGCACTCTTCGCGCCTGCCATCGGCGGAGTCTGTCGCGCGGCCGCTGGTGCACTCTTCGCGCCTCCCATCGGCGCATCCGCCCGCCCAGCATCCGCCCGAGGTGCGTTCTGCCGCGTCGTGGGATTCACTTGCCCCAACGCGTGGAGCGCAATCGAGGCCACCAGACCAAATGCAATCGCTGTAGTCCGATTCATTGCGCACCATCCTCCATCTTGGGCGCGCGGCGCGCTGGGATGACGCTTCCGACAAGGAGGAAGATAAATGCGAGTCCAGCAAACCACTGGAAGCGCGGGGTGCGACGCGTTACTGTTGCATCTTCAAATTCCTTGCGTTCAAGCGCGCCGACAGTCTGCGCGTAGGCACGTGCCATATCAACGCGACCAGTTCCAGCTGGAATGAATGCGCCGCCACCTGCAAGCGCGGTCTCGCGGAGGACGCGCTCATCCATCTTGCTCCACACTTCCTGACCGTCGTAGACAAGGTATTGAACCCCGTCCTTGGTGCGAGATTCCGGAATGCGCGCGCCTTCGCGGGAGTCTCCGATTCCAACTGCATACACATGCACTCCGTCCTTCTCTAGTACGGCCTTTGCAGTGGCAATTGGATCGGCATCGCCGGTGTCGAGGTCTTCGCCGTCCGAGAGGATGATGATGGCGCGGCTTCCAGCAGATGCTGGCGGAAAACTCGCGGCCGCGAGTGCAATGGCGTTCGCCAATGCGGTGCCGCCGCGCGCGCCGGAAAGTGGAACGAGTTCCCCGAGCGTGGTACGGAATGCCCCGTAATTCAGAGTGAGTGGAACGCGCATCGCCGCAGTGCCAGCAAATTCCACGAGCCCGATACGGTCCCCGCCAAGGGACTCCACGGTCTCCTCTACAAATTGCCGCGCGCGTGAAAGGCGGTCAGGCGTCGCATCTTGCGCGGTCATTGACCGGCTGACATCCATAACGAAGAAGACATCTGCGCCGCGGCGCTTCACCTCTTCAACTTGAGCGCCCCAACGCGGATCCATAAGCGCAGGAACCAGTGCCGCCAGCGCCGCCAGCGCCAGCACAGCACGCACGAAAGGCCGCGCTGCATTGGCACGCGGCGCGATGGAACGCAAGAGCGGCGCATCAGCAAACGAAGCGATGGCGCGCGCGCGTCCGCGCGTTCGGATGACTACAAGCACCACCAGTGCAAGCACTGCCCAGATCCAATTCAGTGCTGCGGGATTGGCAAACATGAAGTCCATGGGATTCATGGCAACATCCTCCAACGCGTCTGCGCGAGAAGCAGCTCAGCGGCGATCAATAGGAAGGCAATCAATAGAAGCGGCGGAAATTGCACGCCGGCAATGTCGGAACCTTCAACCGCAAGATCGCGGAACTGCAAGTAGCGCCGCTGTTCAGTGGTGGTCTTCTCAAGACGATTGATAGTTTCGTAGATCGACTCCAAACTGCGTGAGTCGGTAGCGCGGAAATACTGGCCGCCAGTGAGCGTGGCCATGTCCTTCAAGAGTTTCTCGTCGATGTGTACGGGTACCGGCACCAGCCGCGTGCCACCGAACGGCATTTGCATTGGGTAGGGCGCCTCGCCAATCGTTCCCATGCCCACGGCGTACAGCGTGATTCCGTAGGTCTTGCAAATTTCAGCCGCAGTTGTTGGAGCAATATCGCCGGCGTTATTTTCGCCATCGGTGAGCAGAATGATCACCTTGCTCTTTGGCTTCGGAAGATCGCCGCCGCGTTCCGTGGCGTCGCGGAGCCGCTCCGCAGCGAGTGCCACCGCTTCGCCAATCGCCGTGCCGTCCTCGCCGCGATTGCTAGCAACAGCAACGGTATCAAGCACCTGCACGAGGTAGTCGTGATCAAGCGTGAGCGGGCACACGCTGTCCGCGTAACGGGCGAACGAGATGAGCCCAATGAGATCACTTGGCCGACCATCAAGACCAGCTCCACCAAGAATGAATCGCCCGGCAACTTCTTTCAGCGCAGTCAATCGATCGGCGCGCTCGCCGTCCTTCTGGAAGTCCATTGCCAGCATCGAACTTGATTTGTCAACCACGATCTCGATGGCAACGCCTTCGACATAGACGCGGGTTTGCTCGTTGGCCTTGATCGGGCGCGCGATGCATACGGCGAGCGTTGCCAGCGCTGCCATCCGCAACAGCAGCGGCAACCACCAAGTGCGAGAAACGAGCGTGGCGCCGGCGGCGCGCAGCGGCGCAACCGAAGGAAATCCGATCGTGGCGCGCGAGCGCGGGCGGGCAACGGCAATCCATGCCATCGGTACAGCCAAGAGAAGAAGAAGCCACCACACACTGCTTTCGTGGAATCCGTTCATGACTCCACCTCGCTTGGAGGCGGGGTGGTTCGTTCTACAAATCCGCGCATGGAGGTGAGGGCATTTGCGCAGGTATCAGCACCCGGTCGTGCCGCTGCAAATTTCACCATGTCCGCGCTGCGCAGGAATGCACCGAGGGTGCGCTCGTGTTCACCAGCCAGATTCGGATGGTGCGCCGCTTGCCCCAAGAATTCCTGCGTGGTCTGATCGGGCGCGGCAATCTGGTAGCGCCGCTCCACGTACGTGCGAACGACATCAGAAAGACGAACGAAGAATCCTTCCACGTCACCGCGCTCGGGGAGCCGCTGCGATTCCAAGATGTCAAACTCGCGGCGCGCCCATTCATCGGGTGCAACCGGAATCACCACGGGCTGATGTGTTGGTCGACGCATGAGCCACCAGACAAATGCGCCAGCAATCGCTGTTGCACCTGCCGCAATCAACCACCACCACCACGCGCGTGTATCGATTTCAACTGGCCCGTGAATATCAGATGCCAGTTCGGTCAGAGGAAGGTTGCCGCCGAGGAGAGTCGTGAGCGTGATGCTGGTAGCGGGCACCGTGACAGCCGTCTTGGTTCCATCAGCACTCGTCATGGAAACGGTGACGGCAGGCACATCAAGCGTTCCCGCTTCCCATGCAACAAGTTCCGCCACCAAGCTTGTTTGACCGGCAGCGGACTGCTTGCTCAAGGCTGGTCGCACATCAAAGCGCCCGAAAGTTGTTCCAAGTTCAGGAAGTAGCAGCGACATGTCAGCCGGCGCGGTGGCGACGATTTGCATCGTGATTGATGCGCCTGGCTGCCAGTGCTGCGCATCGAGCGTTCGAGTCACGCTGAGCTGACCTTCTTTGACTTCCTGCACCACGCGCGACTGCTTGGGTGCGCGTTCCGTTGCGCGCGGGACAGGGCGCGGCGCAGTGACCGGCGCAGTGCCTGAGTCTTGCGCGAACGCAGGTCCACTTACAGTGAGCAAGGCGGCGATGAAAGTCGCAAGCGTCTTCTTCATCGTGCCCTCCGTGCCTCGCGGCGGCGGAAGAACGTGGTGAGCGGCGCAACAAAGTCACTGCCAGTTTCCACGCGGATCGCTTCCGAGCGGAGTTTGCGAAGCGTTTCGTCGAGCAAGGATCCTTCGGCCGCAGCCAGTTGCGCGAATCGATTGCGAACCGCCTTTGATCCAAGGTCAACGACAATGCACTCGCCAGTTTCTTCGTCCATGAATTCAGCGAGTCCAAGTGCTGGCAGCGCATGCTCGCGGCGATCGCGAATCAGGACAGGAATCACATCGTGTTTCATGCGCGCAATGCGTAGCGCGTCTTCCCAAGGCTCGCCGCCTTTGGCAGAGACGGTATTGGAACGCCAATCGCTGATCACAAAGAGCACCGAGCGACGGCTGAGCATGCGAGTTGCCTCGGCAACAGCACCCCCGATGTCCGTGCCGCGACTCGCTGGTTCGAAAGCCAACAGATCACGAACAATGCGCAACACATGACGCGAACCCTTTCGCGGCGGAACAACAAGTTCGACGCGATCGGTGAAGCAGACGAGGCCAACACGGTCGTTCGAACGAATGGCGCTGAATGCGATCGTCGCCGCGATTTCCGCAGCCAATTCGCGCTTCAATTGCGCATGCGTTCCGAAGGAAAGTGAGCCGCTCAGGTCAACCGCCAACATCACCGTGAGCTCCCGCTCTTCGCGGAACAACTTGACGTGCGGAAAACCTGTGCGTGCGCTGACATTCCAATCAATAGAGCGAACGTCATCGCCGTACTGATACGGGCGGACTTCCTCGAATTCCATTCCGCGTCCCTTAAATGCGGAACGGAACTGGCCCGCCATCACGTCGCTCACCAGGTGAGACGTGCGGATTTCGATGCGGCGGACCTTGCGAAGCAGTTCAGACGTCTGCATAGCGGTGGTCAGGGAACGGGGACATGCTCAAGAAGCGCGCGCACGACATCATCGGAAGTCTTCTCCAATGCTTCGGCTTCATAACTCAGACCAAGGCGATGGCGAAGTACGGCGTGCGCCACATCCTTGACGTCTTGCGGTACTACGAACCCGCGACCATCGAGGAATGCCTTGGCACGCGCGGCCTGCGCAAGGGCCAGCGTCGCACGCGGCGAGGCCCCGTATTGCAGCAGATCTTTCACCGGCACCTTGTACGCAGCGGGATCGCGGCTCGCAACAACTAAAGCAACGATGTAGTCCTTAATGCTGTCGTCCACAAAGATCTCGTCAACGACAGCGCGCGCAGCGCGGATCTCTTCTGGTTGCATCACTGGCTTGACGGAAATCTTGCCAGTGGTGCGCGACATTCGATCGAGAATCTGCCGCTCTTCCGTGCGCGTTGGGTAGGTGATCACGATCTTCAATAGGAACCGATCCACCTGCGCCTCGGGGAGCGGGTAAGTGCCTTCCTGTTCAATTGGATTCTGCGTAGCCAAGACCAAGAATGGGTCGTCCATCTTGAAGGTCTCGCCGCCGATGGTCACTTGTCGTTCCTGCATCGCTTCAAGCAGCGCGCTCTGCACCTTGGCGGGTGCGCGATTGATTTCGTCGGCGAGGACGATGTTGGCGAAGACTGGACCTTTCTTCACGCTGAACTCATGCGTGGCGGGGCTGTACACCATGGTTCCGATCAAGTCCGACGGCAGGAGATCCGGCGTGAACTGGATGCGATGGAACGACGTGCGAATGGCAGCAGCAAGCGTGGCAACCGCGGTGGTCTTCGCTAGTCCCGGAACGCCTTCGATCAGAATGTGCCCGTTGCACAACAGACCGATGATCAAGCCTTCAAGCAGTTCGTGCTGCCCGACAATGACTTGCTGTAGTTCCTGCTTCAGGAGCGCGAACGGCGGATGGGCCGCCTTCACCTTCTGCTCAATGGCACCGATATCGTGTTGGGTGATCGTGGTCATAGTGTTCTCATTTCCTGTCAAAGACAGTGCGTGGGGGAGTTCAGGATATTCGTTCACCATCCATAGGCGTGGACGATGGCCTGTGTGCCGGAGCGTGCATAGCCAGCCTCCGCAAGCGCCGCATAGGTGCGCTCAGCGGCGGTGGCACAGGGCAAGTCCAAGCCCAAGGCACGCGCTTCATTGAGCGCGATACGAAGGTCCTTCAGGAAGTGTTCGATGAAAAA
Source organism: Planctomycetaceae bacterium (assembly GCA_947474065.1). Lineage (GTDB taxonomy): Bacteria > Planctomycetota > Phycisphaerae > Phycisphaerales > SM1A02 > UBA966. Next base: position 20,513 of record CANJHD010000014.1, on the reverse strand, counting down.
TCCGGGTGCAAAGTCAGATTTTAAGATTCGAGGTGCCAAGTTGGTCAACGACCAGCTTGCCGCCGCGCCGCCGCCGACCGACTGAAGCACAGTTTCCGGATCAAGTCCGGCCCTCTTGGCATAGGAAAGTGCCTCGGCCATGCCCAGCATGGTGCCGGCAATCAACAGTTGATTCACCATTTTGGTGTGCTGCCCGGCGCCGGGGGGACCCTGCAGCACGATCGTCTTGCCGACAAGACTTAAAAGCGGCTGAGCTGCTTGGAAAGCAGCATCCGTCCCGCCGCACATGATGGAAAGGGTGGCGTTGCGGGCTCCGATATCTCCGCCAGAGACGGGGGCATCAATGGCGAGCGTGCCAGCCGCTGCAGCGCGTTCAGCGATGCGGCGTGCAAGGGCAGGGCTGCTCGTAGTGAAATCAATGAGGAGCGCAGGGGCGCGCTTGGCGGCTAGCGTGCCGTGTGGTCCAAGGTGCGCCGCTTCTACATCTTCTGGATAGCCAACCATGGAACAGACGATTTCCGCCTCTTCAGCCACGTCCCGCGCTGATTCTGCCCACCGTGCCCCCTCGGCAAGTAGCGATTCCGCCCGTGCCCGTGTGCGCGTATGGATGATCAGCGGATGGCCCGCCTTCATCAGATGCCTTGCCATGGATGTGCCCATGACGCCCGTTCCGATCCAACCAATGGTTCCGTGTGCCATGGCTAAAGCCTAGCGGGGCGCTGTCTGGTAGGTGCCGATAAGCATCATTGACTTTCGTGCTTGCGGCAACGGCGGGGTCCGCTACACTACCCGGCTCGGCGCAGCCTGCCTGCGCGAGGAGAACACCATGCCGAACACCGCAACTAGCCCCACCGTCCAGTTCACCATCACCGCCATCCCAGTCGAGCACCGTCGCCAACAGACGCTGCTTCGCCTCATGCGCATGAACCCCGGTGTGCAGGGCGCGTTGAACCGCCTCAAGCGCGAGCGTCTCCGCAGCGGCAATCGCCGGACTGCCCGAGCTGGTCGCATCTGGCTTGCTCGTGAAGAATGCACCCGCGTTGTCTTTGTTGAGAAGGGTGCAACCTTCACGCTCCGTATGACCCCGCAGATCGCTGCGGACGTGAAGAGTGTTGAGAAGTACCTCGAAGCAAAGGCGGGTTGAGCGCCGTCACTGGCGCTCCCATCATGCATATTTTCATGGCACTATGTGCTGGACTTGGACTCTCTGCAGCCTGTGGGTTGCGGGTGTTCCTCCCGCTCTTCGTTGCATCAATCGCCGTTCGTGCGGACATGTTGGTTGTTGGGCCTTCATTTGAATGGCTTGGCGCAACCCCGGCGATCGTGCTCTTTGGCACCGCAACGGTTGTTGAAATTGTTGGATTCTTGGTTCCATGGGTCGATCACGCACTCGACCTGCTCGCAGCGCCGCTCGCAGCAATCGCGGGTGCTGTGTTGATGACGAGCCAGCTTGACATCATGATGCCTGGCGATGTGGCAAGTGCCTTGCCAGCCGCACCGCTTCTGCACCCCGCGGTTGCATGGTCACTCGGAATCATTGTGGGCGCGATGACTGCATCGGGTGTTGAAGCCGCTTCGATTGCTGGTCGCGTCTCAAGTTCGGTGCTCACCATTGGCTGGCTCAATCCGATCTACGGAATGGCTGAAACCGTGCTTGCGGTCATCGCCACGCTTTTGGCTGTGTGGGTGCCAGTTATTGCCGGAGGCATCGTCCTTCTGCTTCTGCCGATCGTGCTGTTTGCGGTCTGGCGCATCCTTGCCTGGCGTCGAAAGCAGCGCAAGGCTCATGAACAAAAGCTGCAGCAGGCTCGTGAACGAATCGCCACCTCAATTTCGCATCACGCCGACCGCATGGGAGCAGCCTCGGGCGGCACCGGTCCGTCACCGTCGGCCTGACGCACGTCATCGCCGCGTCGAGAGCGCGCACACCATGTCAGACTTCAGCGCACTGTGTCGCGACTTCTGCATCAACCAGAAGCTTGCACTCAAGATGGACTTGCCCGCCGCGCGCGAGCCAGTACTTGATCTCTTTGGCCGCCTCCGCAAGGAAATGCCGCGCCTCTCAAGCCTGCACCGATATCCCGATGGCGAAGTGGCCTTGGAGTCTGGCGAAGACGACCGGGATTTCCTGTGGATCGGTATGCGTCAGACGTCATTGAAGAGCGGCTGGGTGAATCCCACCACTCTTGAAGATGCGTATCGAATGCATCGCACCGTGCTTGAAGTGGCGCCGTACTTTCTCTCAATCAGTCCACTGGATGTTGATCACCTTGAACTGGTGTACGCATTCGACTTTGAGTGCGAAGGAAATCGCGACGAAGTTGTGCTTGATGCGCTTCTCGGTGGCTCGGCACTGGGTGAATTTGCGGAAATCGCAACGGACAACGTTCTTGATTCGCAGCCCTTCTTGGCAATTGCACTCTCAGATGCCCCGGACATGCATGTCTACCTGGAGGTGAAGACGCGGCTGCCACGCGGCGGCGAACCGGCAGCTGGGCGCGATGGTCTGGATCCGTTGAGTGTCATGCTCACCGTCCGTCGCACTGGTCCGGTGAAGTCATTGGAAGAGTTGCCGACCATGCTTGCGGCGCTCGCCGGACATGGCGAACGAATTGTTGAGCAGCGGCTCATTCCGCGCATTCTGATGCCGCTCAGCGAGCGCATCAGCCGCCACTAATTCGATTGGTCGACACTGCCGGGCCCCGTGGGTTGGTCACGCCTTCGTAGTGATCCAGCGAAGCAACATATTCGTGTCAGTGAGGTCGTGGACTGCAAGGTCTGCCCCCGCCGCGCGCAGCGAATCAACATCAAAGTGTCCAGTTGCAACGGCAATCACGCGCGCACCGGATGCATGCGCGCAATCGACATCAGCGGGCGTGTCGCCAATGATGATGACATCCTGTGGAGCCACCGGTCGGCCGTGATGCTCGGCGTAGCGACGCATGGCAACTGGCACCAAACTGCGGCGATCTGGACCGTCGTCGCCCCACGCATTGATTACGAAGTGCGTCGGATCGATCCCCGCATGGCGAACCTTCAGATTGCCAGTGAATTCGTAGTTTCCAGTGAGGAGCCCGATGGTGAGCCCATCAACAGCGCGGGTTGCATCGACGAGTTCTTTGGCTCCATGAAATCGTTCCACCGTGTTGTTGGTGGCAAGTCGACGTTCAAGATGCTCGCCGTAACTGCGCTTGAACATTGCGTGCGAGGCAGCGTCAGTGGGGTAGCCGTGCACGCGCGCCAAATCGCGCCAGATGAGCGTATCGAGCCGACCGTGGATCTCAATCTGAGAGAAGTCCGGGTCAATACCGTGCAGGTCACGCAGCGTGGAGGTCATGGCATGCACGCCCGCACTCAATGAGTGGAGCATGGTGCCGTCGATATCAAAGAGGACCAGCATGTGGGGTAGGGTGGCGGTCAGGCAACCGCGGCGCAGACTTTGCGTGCGGCATCGGCAAGGTCAGTGGCCGATTGCATAGTTGGAAGTTCGGCGCGAGCAGCGTCAAGAATCATGCGAGCCTCTGCGACATTGGTTCCTTCGAGGCGCACCACAAGCGGGACCTTGAAACCAACATTCTTTGCGGCGGCAACGATCGCGCGGGCAACGCGGTCGCACTGCATGATGCCTCCGAAGATGTTCACCAAGACGCCCTTAACTGCAGCATCAGAGAGGATGATCCGGAATGCCTCAGTGATGGCCTCTTCAGTTGCGCCGCCGCCAACATCGAGGAAGTTGGCTGGGTCACCGCCATGCAGTTTGATGATGTCCATGGTGCTCATCGCCAAGCCCGCGCCGTTCACGAGGCAGCCGATGTTGCCATCGAGAGCCACGAAGTTCAGTTCAAACTCCCGAGCGCGCATTTCCGAAGCGTTCTCCTCGGTGGGGTCGAACATGGTGCGTAGGTCGGGGTGACGAAAGAGGGCGTTGTCATCAAAGTTGAACTTGGCGTCGATGGCGATCACTTGGCCATCGGGATACGCGGCGCTTGCGGGTGTCACCACGAGCGGGTTGATCTCGGCAAGTGTCGCATCCTTGGCGAGGTAGAGCGCGGCAAGTTTCATCATCGCGTCAGCGGCTTGCGCCACCTGCTTGCCCTTGAAGCCCAAGTTGAATGCAGTCTGGCGCGCCTGGAATGCAGCAAGTCCGGTCAGCGGATCAAGGGCCACCTTGATGATGGCATCGGGCCGCGTCTCGGCAATGTGTTCGATCTCAACGCCGCCCTCGGCGCTGGCGATCAACGTATTCGTGCGGCGCGTGCGGTCCATGACGATTGCCAAGTAGTACTCCTTGGCAATGTCAACGCCAGCAGCCACCAAGATGCGCTTAACTTCAAGCCCTTCGGCCGGAGTCTGTGGGCTCACCATGCGGTTCGACAGCATGAACTTGGCAGCGGCCTCTGCTTCTTCGGCGGTCTTGCAGACCTTGACGAATCCAGCCTTGCCGCGCCCGCCCGCATGGACCTGCGCCTTGACGACCACGATGCCCACGCCGGATGCAAACAGCGCGCGTGCCTCAGCCGCGGCATCTGCCACGGTCTCCACCATGCGTCCTGGTGGGACGGGAATTCCAAAGTCTGCGAGGAGCTGGCGTGCCTGATATTCGTGGATCTTCATGGGTTGTGTGCCTTCCATCCCGGCGGGGTGCCGAGCGTCAAAGTGTACGGGATCAACGGCCTGCTGCAGTCGCACGACGGATATTGCGCGCCTTCAACCACTCCCAAATGATGGGCAGCACGCTCGCTATGACGATTCCAATGACCACTTTTTCAAAGTGGCGCTGCACCCATTCGAGGCCGCCAAGTGTGTAGCCAGCAGTCAGCAGAACCCCCACCCACAGCGCGGCACCGAGCACGTTGTAGACCAGGAATTTCAGATATGTCATTGCGCCAATTCCCGCAACGAACGGCGCGAAGGTTCGCACGATCGGTACGAAGCGAGCAATCACCACCGCGCGCCCACCGTGCTTCTCAAAGAAGGCGTGGGTGCGTTCAAGGTGCTCGCGGCGCAGCCACCGTAGTCGACCGCTGAATGCCACTGGGCCGATGGCGCGACCAATGTGGTAATTGACCCCGTCCCCTAAGACCGCTGCCGCAAAGAGGACAGCGGCCATGATCTCGATCCGCACGGTGGGTGCTGTGCCGCTCTGTTGTGCCACGCTAGCAACGGTGGCGCAGACCGCGCCCGTGGCAAAGAGAAGGCTGTCGCCGGGCAGGAACGGTGTCACCACCAAGCCCGTCTCGGCGAACACAACTAGGCCAAGCATGGCGTAGGTGAGACCAGCACCGAGCGTCTCCACGATCTGAGCCAGATTCTCGCGTAAGGCGCCCGGTTGCGAGACCAACTGCCAGAGATCATGAAGGAAGGGATCCATGTGGAGAGAGCGGCGGAGTGAGCCTCGTTGGGCGTTCTAGAAACGGTCGCGGCCCAGCGTGAAGCCGGGCCGCAGACGTGAAAGAGGACGGGGCGGGATTCGAACCCGCGTTACGGAGTAATACCCCGTAAACCGGTTTAGCAAACCAGCGCCTTCAGCCACTCGGCCACCCGTCCAGGGTGAGGAAAGAAGTCTAGCAGAGAGTTTCGGGCGTTGCCAATCAGTGTCTCACGGCAACTGCGCGTCATAGAGTTCAAGGATGCCCGTGGGCGCGTCGTAGGTACCCCCTCGCAGGCTCGCTAATTCGGGTGCCGCGGAAGTGCAATACGCCAAGCGCCCCCGTTCGAAACTCGCGGTCAGAAGCAGAGAGCCTTCGCTGCCGGTGATGGCAATATGTGTCCACCGATCGTTGCGATCCACTGCCACTCGCGTGGCGGGCGGAATCGATATGCGTGTCAATGCGCCAGCGCGATCAATAGTCGCCACGAATTCCACCGCGGCATCTCGTTTCGATTGAGTGCGATCATGCGCCCAAGTGCATTCAATGTGCAGAACCGCAGAGCTGTAGGACTGGCGCCCGTCGAGGGATTCAGTGCTGATAGTCCATGCAATCTCTAGCCCTGCTACATCCGCATCGCGGAACGGTCGATGGGTCGTTGGATGAGGAGGGGCGATCGTCATCTTTGCGGATCACTACGGCGAGCAGTGTCCCCACGTCGCTGAGAGGCGTCACTGTTGCAGGCTTGGTCTTGTGCGGGACAGAAAGTCACTAGAAGAAATGTATGCGCGCCAAGGACTGTTCGGCAGGGAATTCATCAAAGAAAGCCCCCGACCAATCGGTCGGGGGCTAAGTGTAGAGCGTCAGTTACTAGCGAAAGTGCAACTTACGGACCTAAGCCCCCGCCCGGATTGAAGATGTCAACGGCGATTACGAATCCCAAGAGGTCATGCAGAACGCTGTATCCGGAGCTTGTCAGACCGCAGGTGTAGACGCGCGCATACGCTGTCGATCCACCGGTAGATGTTGACAGGATGTAATCATTGACGCTTCCGGGGATAGTAAATGCGCCACCGCCACCCACTGGAGAGAGTGATGCGCTACCGGCAGCCATCCAACGATTCAAGCGATGGTTATAGAAGTAGACGACCTCGAGAACTGGCATGTTCCATGACACACTGGAGTTCGTCGCCAAGCCGATCGTCGTGACGTTCTGAGTCGAGGTGATCGAATTAACCTTCAACTGCAAGTCAGTGGTGCCGCCACCGAGCGGATAGAAGAGATCAGGTCCAAATCCATGCCCCCTCGAACCTGCTCGGCGGCGCAAGGCGCCGATGCGCAATGCATTGCCGTCGATCTGGCGGAGTGAGAAATTGGAACCGTTCTCGTAAGTGCCACAGATGATGTCGTAGAGCACTGGCGTTCCGCCAAAGGTGTTCGCGACAATCCATGAAACAGTATTGGTTGCGCGCGGGAATCCGCCTATCGGAGCAACGATCGCACCGTTGACTTGCAGATCGATGTCGCCAACATTCGGCGAGCCAGACTCCGGATATCCAGGCATCTGCGGCGATGCATAGTCGATGCCGCATTGCTGGTGGATATTGGCCTGAGTACTGATTGCATTGCGGAGTACCCGTGGTGGCAATGGAGCACTGAACCATGCGATGGAGAAGCTCTGCAGTCGAGCGCACCATCCAGAAATGATCGGAGCTGCAGAACTGGTTCCGTTGAATACGGATGTGTAACTGCGCAAGCGGTTGACTTGGAGCGGATCGTCCGAAGTGTTGGTGCCGTTGAACAGATCACCGTAGCCCGTGCTAGTGACACCCGTTCCCCATCCAGAGAGATCGACATTGCCAGTGTTGTTCTCAGAACTAGTGAAGTTAGAGAAGTTCAGGCGGCAGTAACCGTTGCCTGGGAATGGTCCAGGAATCGACACATCGGTGGACAACTGACCCACCTGGAATCCGGGCCAGCAGGCGCCCACGACTACTGCTCCAGAGTCGCCGCCGGCCCCGCCTGGTGAGGTGATGACTGGAAGAGCATCGTTTCCGGCAGAGATCACGGTGGTGATGCCTGCGTTGGTTGCCGTGGTGACGAGGTCGAACATCATCGGGCTTGCAACAACGGTGTTACCGCCGCCAGAGCCGATCGACATGTTGATGACGTCGCCTTCTTCAAGCGCGATGATCGCGTTGGTGTAGGCATTCTCAATGCGTGAACCTTCCTCGCGGCTCACGATGGGGTAGAAGCTGAGGTCGGCGCCATCGGCAATGCCGGTGATACCGATGCTGTTTCGCTCTGCACCAATGATTCCCAAGACAGCGGTGCCGTGATTGGGGTCAAGCGGCGGGGAAATCACCAAGACCTGAGTTTGGTTTGGCTCAGGAACGACCACATTGATGAGGTCTTCGTGGTTGACGTAGGCCGCGTGTTCAATGACGGCAACTTCTACGCCTTGACCGCGTCCATTCTGTGTCGGGTTGATGCCAAGTTCAGACAGGAGAACCTCGTAGGCGGGCAGGTCAAGACCGCCGCCGCGGTACCCGGAGTTGATGACAGCAAGCGTGCCCAAGTTTGAGGCGGTGTTGCGTCGCTCCAAGTCTCCCGGGGCAGTTTCCGCGTTCACAGTCGGAGCCTTGAGGGGGTAGGTCAGGTCAGCAGCCGGCGGCGGGGTTGGGGGCAGCGTGTCGAATGGTCCGAGGACAGGATCGCCGAGCGTGTAGTCCTGATAGCCGCGAGCATTTCCGAAAGTGCCGTCAACATTCTGACGTCGACCTGCAGTCAGCAGAGGCGTTGTCCCTCCTGGAGGGAACACGTCTGTCGGAAGTGATTGGGTGGTACATGGTCTGCCGAGGACGGATCCGGGTGGAGAATTCTCTGCGACGGCAACGCAATTCTGGTCCCACTCAATGACGCAGCATGATGGGTCCTTGCGGCACACATAGACGCAGCAAGTCACTTGGTTGCAACCGCCGAATGTGTGCTCCACGAAGCAGCCAGTTGAGAACGCAAGGTACGCGCCTTCAAGGCTCGGGTCCGGGCGCGCCTGCTGTGGCACGTTCGTCTCTGGGATGCCCTCATCGCTCGATGAATCGGACAAATAGAGCACCGGAACCAACGAGCCGGTAATGAACTCGCCAGTTGTTGGGTCAGTGTCGTATGCGAGCAGCTGGCTTGTGACGGTTGGAGCTGGAGTGATGGTCTCAACGATGCCGTACACCAAGACCTGGCTCGGGAGTGGGGCTGGCGGGGGAGTGATCGGCCCGCGCATCGCGAAGCATGGGTCGTACTTATAGGTACTTGGAATGGAGACGGCAGAACCGCCGCCGCCCTGAATCGGTGGGCTTGCGTCGTAGATGGTGCTGGTGCAGAAGATGTTCGCGTAGGTGGCGCAGACCGCGTCCCAACCCTGAGTTCCGTCGACATTATTGCAGCCAGGAACCAGCGCAGCGACCGTTTCGCAGCAGGTGGTGTTGTTGCATCCGTAACGGCAAGCGGGAAGCGAGCCATCGGGCGCGCTGCAAGCGCCCGTGTCATTGCAGCCCTGACCACCACCGAGAGTTGAGCAGCGGCTGTCGGGAGAAGTGGTGTAGCAGTTGGTGATACCAGTGCCGTCGCCGGGGCCATTGGCTCCGCAGCCGTCTTGCTCAGCTTGGTTCGTGCCGCCGCCATCGGGGATCATGATCCGCTCGATTTCAACCCATTCAACGATGTCGAGGTTGTTGAGTGCGCGCGCCGCGTCAACGAGTTTTTCTGGCTGTACATCAACATAAACGATGCCCGCCAAATCGGCCTGCGCCATCTTGCTGATGCGTTCTGCGCGCATTTCAAACGCGCGGAGTTCTTCTGGCGTGCGGCGCAATGCTTGGCGCACCGTTCCGCCAAATGCCTTGAGAACTTCAGTGACTTCCGGAATGGGCTTACCGTTGGCGCTGCGAACAGTGGTGCTGGAAATGCGCTCGGCGCGAACCTTGAGTTCGTCCCGGAACTTCACGCCGAGTTTGCCGTTCCATTGCGGACGACCGGAGATCGGGTCCTCAGGAAGTTTGATGTCGGCGGAGTTCTGCTTTGGTCGCACTGCGCGGGGGGCAAGTCCTGGACCAGCAGTGGTCGGAAGTCCGACTATCGCAGTAGTAACTTGCTCCCCGGCCTTCGTCGACGGAGTTGCGGCGGCGCCAGTGGTAGCCAGCCTGTCCGGCATGATCGGAGCAGCGGCGAGTAGGACAGTTACGATGCCAGCGGCGCAAGCCGTTGAGGCAAGACGAATCAGCATGGGTCAAGTCTCCAGCCCGGCGATCCTTCGCGTGGGCTTCAGGTAACGACAACAACTCAGGCCAAGGAGGCGCCTCCTAGATGGCCATTCTCAAAGTCCATACGCAAGTTACTCGCCCCCTGATGCGGGATCAAGGGAATCTCGATACCTATCGGGTTAGATTTCTACATCAGCCGCGCCCGGGAGCGTTAGCCGGATTGCGCCCGGCGGCTGCTAGCACGCGATGCCCGATATCTCGGCGAAAGAAGGCTCCCGGGAACCGAATTCGGCTCGCGGCAAGATTTGCCAGTTCCTGCGCTCGGCGCAGATCGGCGGCGAGCGCGGTGACGCTCACAACTCGCCCGCCCGTCGTGACGGTGTTTCCTTGAGGATCCTTAGCGGTTCCGGCATGAAAGATGATCACATCTTCGCCTGGACCCGCCACCTTTGCGGCTGTCTCCAAACCTTCGATCACTTGACCAGGGCGAACCTTGCCCGGATAGCCCTCGCTGCAGACCACAACGCAGCAGGCCGATCGGGGGTCAAAGGACAATTCGTTGCCGTCCAGTTCGCCGCCAGCTGTTCGCCAAAGGATTTCCACCAAGTCGCCCTGCAGGCGCGCCATCAGTGGCTGGGTCTCAGGATCGCCAAATCTGGTGTTGAATTCCAGTACCCGTGGGCCGCCCGCGGTGAGCATCATCCCGGCGTACAGGACGCCTCGGAACTCAATTCCCTCCCGTCGGAGTGCATCAACGGTGGATACCAACACGTCGCGGCTGACTTCCTCCATGATCGCATCAGTTGCCAGCGGCGTCGGGCAGTACGAACCCATGCCGCCGGTGTTCGGACCGACATCTCCCTCGCCGACCTGCTTATGGTCTTGGCAGGGATCAAGCACTGTGATCGTCTTTCCGTCGACCAAAGCTAGCACGCTAATTTCTTGACCGGAGAGTCGCTCTTCAATCACTACCGTTGAGCCAGCATCGCCAAACTCACGACTGCCCATGATGCGCGCGAGCGCTGCAAGTGCTTCCTCGCGGTCCTCGCACACAATGACGCCCTTGCCGGCACAGAGGCCGGACGCCTTGATAACGAGGGGCGTATCGCGCGCCTCAACATAGGTGCGTGCTTGTTCATAGTTGGAAAAACTGCGGCCATCTGCGGTGGGAACGCTTGCGAGTCGCATCACGGTCTTGGCATATGACTTATCGAATTCAAGTCGTGCACCTTCGCGCGTTGGTCCAAAGATGCGGCGGTTGGGAGCAGCAAGGTCATCAACAATTCCCTCTGACAGCGGGCCTTCCGGACCGACGACTACCAGATGAATGTCGTTCTTATCAAGCCAACTTTTCAGAAAGAAGCGCTCGCGTGGCGAGAGTGGTGCGTCGCAGCGTCGACCCAGCGCGGCCAGGCCTGCATTGGCGTCTGATTGCACCCAGAGCGTTCCGAGGCGGGGTGATTGCCGCAACTTCCACGCGATGGCGTGCTCGCGACCGCCGGTTCCAAGGAGGAGGACATTGCAGGTAGCTGGTACGTCGGTCATGGCTGGAAGTGCATCGTGTGACATGGGGAGTGGCTGAAGAACCGAGCGAGTCTAGCGCAGTTTCTGCTACCCTTCGCCGCCCGTCCGAGATCGGAAATCCTGAGCCGGGAACGCCGCCCAATTTGGAGACCACCCGCATGCGTCTTGCACGCGCCACGACCCTCGCTACCGTTGCCACCCTCGCCATGGCCTTCCTGTGCGGGTCTTTCGCCCGCGCCGATGACGCCAAGGCTGTCGATGCCCTGAATGCGCCCGCCAAGGTGATTCAGGAGAAGAGCAAGAGTTGGAAGGGGGTGCTTGACGCCTATGTGGAGATGAGCGCGCCGCCCATGAAGTTGGGTCCGGCTTTCAATGTCCTCGCCGTTTGGCCGGGGATGGCCGACTGGTCGAAGGTCAAGGACTGGGCAGCCGCCAATGGAAAGATGGCGAAGGCACTGCTTGACGCTCAAACCGCTGTTGCATTTGCCATGCCATACGGTCGGACGAGTGTTCCGCCGGTGTATGTCGAGAAGGGTGCGTTCATCGGAATTGGTGACGGCCTCACTGTGTATGTTTCCGATGTCGCTTACTTGAAGCCGCTCGCTGTGATCAACACATTCGTTGCGGCGGAGATGTACCGACTCGGTCAAGAGAAAAAGTATCAAGAGGCGTTCGAACTTGGTATCGCCTCGCTGAAGTTTTTGCGACAGGTCGCCGACCAGCACTTGCTTGAGGAGAAGGTCTTCGCAATGGAAGCGATGTGCGACATGGCATCCGTGCAGCGCGATGTGTTGCAGACATTCCTTGCCGATATTCCCGCGCCAGTGGTTAAGAAATTCGCACTCACCGGGTACGCATTCATTCATCCAACCGATGGAGAACGCTTGCGGCGCATGGAGATGCCTGAGGGCGACCGTGTTCTGGCAGAGGCGCTCATCATGCAGCTCTTTGATGCGCAGGGGCAGCCTGATACTGCGAAATTCGCGGCAACAATGGGTGATTTGCAGGCCCGCAAGGAGCCGCTCGCGCGCTTTGGTGCAGCGAAGCGATGGACCGAAATCGCAGACGTGCACGGCTCACTTGATTCCACACGCGCGCGCTTGACCGGCATCTACGACGATTGGTGGCGTCGCTGGCGCGTTCGTTACTACGACGGACTGCTTGACAACCCGACGGTACTCAGCCGCACCAACAAGATGCGCTACGCGATGGTGTTGGCGATGGCCAATGACATTCAGCGTCTGTTTGCATTGCGGCAACGCCTCAACGCAGAATTGAATGGCACAGTGTTGGCGTTTGGAGTGGTTGCCGCGTACCGCGATAGCGGCACTTGGCCGGGTGGTATCGATCGCACCTATACGCAGTACACAATTAAGCGCTTCGACTTTGATCCGTGGGATCCTGCTGCGGGTCGTTGGCAGTACGAGAATGTTGCTTCGCCGCGCGCTATTGAGAGTGACTTCGGGCGCTTGCAGATTTCCGGCGGCGTGTTGTATGCGCGTGGCGTGGACAAAGAAGACGGCGGCGCACAGAAGCAAACCAATGATGGCTTGACTGGCGACTTCGTTGCATGGCCTGCGCTGCGTGCGCTGAGTCGAACTGCTAGTGGAAAGTGACTGCGAGCATTGCTCGCGGACAGGAAGCACATGTCCGAAGTAAAGATTGAGCAGGTAGTGATCATTGGTTCCGGTCCCGCAGGCTGGACCGCGGCGATCTACGCAGCACGAGCCAACTTGGACCCGGTGGTGTATGTGGGAGTTCCCGCAACCAATCCTGCGCCAGTGCTTCCGGGTGGTCAGTTGATGCTGACCACGGAAGTGGAGAATTACCCGGGATTCCCGCACGGCGTTACCGGGCCGGACATGATGGCGAAGTTTCGCGAACAGGCGGAGCGGTTCGGAACGCGCGTCGTGGATGCCAACATCGATCAGTGCAATTTCTCGCAGCAGCCATTTCGCATGGTTGATTCTGACGGCAAGACAGTGCTGGCGCGCAGTGTCATTATTTCCACTGGCGCAACGGCCAATTGGATGGGTCTCGACAATGAGATTCGCCTTGCTATGAATGGCGGTGGAGTGAGTGCTTGCGCCGTCTGCGATGGCGCGCTTCCGGTCTATCGCAATCAACCGCTCGCGGTCGTTGGTGGTGGTGACACTGCGATGGAAGAGGCGAGTTACCTCACCAAATTCGCTAGCAAGGTGTACGTCATTCATCGCCGCGACACGCTGCGCGCAAGCAAGTCAATGCAGGACCGCGTCCTTTCGAGCCCCAAGGTAGAGATGGTGTGGGACAGCGCTGTTGACGATGTCATTGGCGACGAGCGACTCGAGTCTGTTCGAGTAAAGAACCTCAAGACCGGCGCACTGCGCAGCCTTGATGTTCGCGGTCTCTTTATTGCCATTGGCCATTCGCCGGCTACCAAGTTCCTCCAAGGCTCAGGCGTTGAACTTGATGCGAAGGGCTATGTGGCGCTTCACACGCGTTCGAGCAACACCAATATTCCCGGCATCTTTGCAGCTGGCGATGTGGCGGATCAACATTACCGTCAAGCGGTCAGCGCTGCGGGCATGGGTTGCCAGGCCGCGATTGATTGTGAACGATGGCTTGCAGAACAGGGCGTTCACTGATGGCTGGCATGCTCGGTGGCAAGGAGCGCTGGGTGGCCACAGGCTCCATCGGCGCGCTGATCGCCGGAATGATTGTTGGCGAATTGCTGCACCGCGGCGGGGCAACGGCGACTGTTTCTGGTTTCTCTGTAGCCGGCGACTTGTTGTTGGTTCGCCCGCTGATGATGTTGGTGCTCCCGTTGATCTTCACGAGCGTGGTTGCCGGCATTACTTCGTTGGGAGATCCTTCGCGACTCGGGAAGTTAGGTCTGAGTACGAGTGCCTATTTCTTGGCAACCATGCTGGTGGCCGCCACTCTTGGAGCAACGCTTGTGACGCTCGTTGGTCCGGGGCTTGGGCTCGCGCCTGCTGATGTCACAGCACTCACGACGAGCGGCATCGAACGATTTGAGGCCGCTCCGAAATTGACGCAGGCGGCTGCATCGGGCGAGCAGGGGCTTGGCACCGCGTGGCTACAGATTGCGCGTCAGTTGATTCCTGCCAATCCATTTGCATCAATGGCCGAGGGGCAGCCGCTTGGGATGATCATCTTTGCGATCGTTCTTGGAGTAGCGCTGGCACTGAGCGGTGACGCTGGTAATTCTGCGGCACGCGTCCTGAACGGATTGAACGAAGCACTCCTGCGCGCGGTTGGTTGGGTTCTCTGGATTATTCCGATCGGCGCGTTCCTCTTGGTGAGTGCAAGTGTCGGCAAGGTTGGGCTTGCGGAACTGCTTGGGCCGCTTGGGCTGTACATGTCGGTGGTGATTGGTGGTCTGATCATTCACATGTTCATCGTGCTGCCGACTTTCCAGATTGTTCTTGGCGGTGGCAATCCATTCAAATTCATGTGGGCGATGCGCGAGGCACTCGCAACCGCATTCGCCACGGCAAGTTCGAGTGCCACGCTCCCTGTGACCATCAGAGTGTGTGAGACCGAGGGTGGTTGTTCGCAGCGCGCAACGCGCTTCTGCGCACCGCTCGGTGCGACGCTCAACATGGACGGTACTGCGCTGTACGAGGCAGTGGCAGTGGTGTTCCTCTTTCAACTGTACGGCGTGCAACTTTCCTTCGGAGAGCTTGCAGTGGTGGTGGCCACCGCCACGCTTGCAGCGGTTGGCGCGGCTGGTATCCCAAGCGCAGGCTTGGTGACGATGGTGATCGTGATCACCGCTGTCAACGCGTCGCTCGGCAGCGCGAAGCTGCCGGTGGGCGCGATGGGAATCGTGATCGGCGTTGACCGATTGCTTGACATGTGTCGCACCACAGTGAATGTTTGGGGCGACATGGGCGCAGCGCGGATCATGACACGGATCGCGCCGGACTAACTCGCAAATCCCGAAGCCAATCAAGTGGTGAAGCGCGAAACTTCGCTATCGAGCCCGTCCACTGCATCGCGAAGATGCTTGGTAGCGCTATTGAAATCTCCGAGTGCCGCAGCGGTTCGCGCCGTGCCATCAGCAAGTCGGCCCATCGCATCGCGAATCTGATCCGCGCCAATCGACTGGGCGCGCATGCCAACAGTGACTTGCTCAAATCGCCCTGAGATTCCCTGTACAGCGGAGATGATCTCGCCAAGACTTTGCGAGATGTCGCTGATCTCCTTGACGCCCACTTGTACTTGGTTGGAGAAGGCCCCCATCTCCTTGACGCCAGCTTTCACGCTTCCTTCCATCTCGCGCACCATGCGTTCGATGTCGAGCGATGCCACCGCGGTCTGCGTGGCGAGGTAGGCGATCTCTCGGGCCACAACGAGGAATCCAAGACCGTGTTCGCCAGCCTTCTCAGCCTCAATCGCCGCATTAATCGACAGCAGATTGGTCTGATTGGCCACCTTCGCCATGGTGACGATGACAAGATTGATTCGATCGGCGCTCTCGCTAATCTTGGTCAGCTTGTCACCAAACAGGGCAGTGCTCTTGGCCATTTGCTGCATGGTGGAGTCCATGCCCGCAAGGTTGGCGCGTCCCTCTTCGGCACGATGTCCGGTTTGCGAGGCCATTTCATTGACCTCGTTCATGGTGCGCAACAACTCCTGGCTCGTGGTGGAGATTTCGTGGACGGCAGCGCATGCTTCTGTCGTAGCGTTTCCGTGATCCTCGATCACCTGCTTCTGCTCGGCACCAGTGGATTGCATCACAGTAGCAGTGGCATCAAGCGTAGCTGTTGACATCTGGATGCGTCCAATCAGCGCACGCAGGTCAGTAGTCATGGTGTGGATGGCCCCGAGCAGCGCGCCCGTTTCGTCATCGGAGATGGTTCCCATCTCAGCGCGAAGATCGCCAGACGCCACTTGGCGCGCAACAGCAACCGCCTCGCGAATCGGCGTGGAAAGGGAACGCGCCACAAGCAGCGCTGTGACGACCACGCCAATGCCCAAGGCGATGGTGAGCGAGATGATCAGATTGCGTTGAAAGTTGAGCAAGGCGAAGGCTTCGCTCGCATCCTGCTTCACCAACATGCCCCAGCGGTAACTTGGGAGGTAGCACCATGCGGCAAATACTTCAATGCCGCGGCCGTCCGTCACGATTCCATATCCACGGCTTCCGCTCGCGGCATTTTTAGCTGTTGCCTCGCCGAACTTTCCAGTGGGTAGGTGGAACTTGAATGCCGTATCGGGGTCAGTGCGCGTTGGGGAGGTGACGGTGATACCCGTCGCGTCACCTTGAACGGTCACGATGTCGCCAGTTTCGCCGAGTCCAGTGACATCCGCGAGCATGCGCCAGACCTGATCAGGACCAAGACCGCCAGCGATAACGCCAATCACGCGGCCTTGGCTGACAATCGGACTGGTGATGAACATGATCGGCTCAGGTGATTTGCCGTATATCTGAAACGCCGTGATTTCTGCCTGGAGCAAAGTGCGTGCCCGATCAAAGCCAGCAGCCAGTTCAGAGGTTGCAAGATCACCAGTGAGAATTGAAGACCCCACAGTAAATGATGGATCGACGGACAGGCGAATGAATCCTGCAGTATCGATAAGCAGGAGCCGCTTGTACCCAAGTGCTGTTGCGGTACGACTGATATCGATCGTTGGCTTGGGACCGTTTGGATTTGCTGCAGCGGCATCATTGAGCCGAGTCATCGCCTCCTTCATTCCCGTACCGCCAGCTATCGCGCTCGAATCGGCAAGGCGTTCAAGCGCGTACGTTTCAAGCTCGCTGGACTTTGCAGCGGCAATTTGCACTAGTTTTTCCCGTACAGAATCCTCGAGCGCTTGTGTAGCAATTCGCGCGGTGATAATGGCGAGAGCTATGCACGGGACCAACGATATTAAAAGGAACCAAGCAAGTAGTCGCCCGGCGATAGAGCGGTGGATAGGCAACCGGTTGTTGGCATTGACCGGGGGAGAGGTCTGGTTCATGGTGTTGAATTCCCTCGCGTAGGATCCGGAAGTGGAGCGATCCACTGCCCGCCCCAACCGCGATAGAGGTCCCCAACAAACTTCTCCCACACCTCGCGGGGACGAGATGAAGGGAATGGCACCGGTCGCACCGCAGTGCGGCTGCGCCAGACGATGTCAAATTGTCCGTCAGATCGAATCCGCCCGATCGACACCGGGCGCCATGTGTGTTGTGTCTGTGGATCCACTGCGATGGTGCCTTCGGGGGCGTTCAAACTTTGCCGACGAAGCGCGTAACGCACCGCGCGGACCTCGATGGTGTCCGCCTCGCGTACTGCTTGCGCCCAGAGTTTGACGCTGAAATATGCAGTTTCCATCACATCTTGCACGGTGCGGTCTCGTCCGTAGCGCGCTTTAAATCCGTTGACGAATTGAAGATTTTCTGGACGATCAATGCTCTGGAAGTAACTCCACGAGGCGTAGTTGCCCACCATGCATCCGCGCGGCATCGTCTGCAGTTCGTTTTCGCCGAGGGCGAATGTCAGTACCGGGGTACTGTTTGGATCAACTCCAGCTGCACGGAGTGCTTGTGCAAAGGCCAGTGCCGAATCGCCGACTACGGAACTGAGGACAACATCGGGCTTCGTTTCTAGGATTGCCTTTACTGCGGCGGATGCATCCATGCTTCCGAACGGCATGTAGGTCTCGCTGACTTTCTCGGCGCCAAGGGCTGCCAATTGGTCAGAGATGATCGCATTGACGCAGTGCGGCCAAACGTAGTCCGAGCCTATGAGAAAGAAGCGGCGCGCTTTGAGTTTCTCATGGCACCATTGGACAGCGGGAGTGATTTGCTGATTTGGTGCAGCGCCGGTGTAGACGATGTTTGGAGATTGCTCGAGGCCTTCGTAGGCCATTGGGTAGACCAGCAAGTGATCGGCAGCCTCAACGACTGGCAATACGCCCTTGCGGCTAGCGCTCGTCCAGCAACCAAAGATAACGCACGCTCCATCTTTACTGATGAGCCGGTCGGCTTGCTTGGCAAATTTTGGTGGATCGGACGCACCATCAGCGATCACCCATTCCACTTTACGACCGAGCAATCCACCTTCGGCGTTGATTTCCTCAAGTGCAAGTACTTCGGCATCAATCATCGACAACTCACTCACCGCCATTGGGCCAGTCTGCGAGTGCAGAATTCCAACGATGATCGGGCTTCGATCGTTGAGCAAGTGATCGAAGCCTCGCCATGTAAGCCACGCCACTGTGCATACCGCGAGTGAAACGGCAGTGCGAAGTGTCCAGCGACGGCGGCGCGAATGCGTGGACGGAGCCGCTTCCGTTGGGGCAGCATTGGCGGCTGGAACGCGGCGTGATTCGCCGGATGTAACGGGGTTGCTTTGTTCGCTTGCCATCTTTGCTTTAAGACTTCTTCTCGATGAGCGTCACTTTCATGCCGCAGTCAAGAATCTGTTGTTCGTCGATCGGACCAGGTGCATCAATCATGAGATCGCCACCGGACTGTGTCTTCGGGAACGCGATGACATCGCGGATGTTGTCGGTGCCGACCAAGTGCATGAGCAGTCGATCAAGTCCGAAGGCGATGCCGCCGTGCGGCGGGGCGCCGTGCCGAAGGGCGCTGAGCAGGAATCCGAATTTGGCATCGGCATCTTCCTTGGTAAGTCCGATGAGCTTGAATACCTTCTCCTGCACATCCATCCTGTGAATGCGAATGGAGCCACCCGCGATCTCGCTGCCGTTGACAACAAGGTCATAGCCAGCGCTCAGGCACTTGCCGGGTTCGCTCTCCAACAGGTGGAATTGGTCAGGATTTGGGCTTGTAAATGGGTGATGCATAGCCACCCAACGCTGACCATCTTCATCCCAGTCGAACATTGGGAAGTCAATGACCCAGAGGAATCGCCACTCAGATTCGTTGACAAGTCCAAGGTCGCGACCAACCTTGAGGCGAAGTTCGCCGAGCGCCTTGGTGGCCGTGTCCCAATGATCGGCAACAATGAGCACGCTGTCGCCAGCCTGGAGTGCCAGTCGTGCGACGAGGGCGTCCTTGAATGGATCAAGATGCTTTGCGATGCCGGTCTCGAATCCTGCGGCGGTGAATTTGGCAACCGCCACGCCACCCGTCTTGAATTGCTTGACGAACTCCGTGTAGCCGTCAGTCATCTTGCGCGTGAGTTTCTCCGCGCCGCCTGGAACGCGGATTGCCTTCACGCAGCCAGCTCTGCCGGCGCGGGTCTTCTCGATCGCTTGTTGGAAGACTTGGAATTCACTGCCAGCAACGATGTCGGTGATCTCGCGAATTTCCAACGGATTGCGTAGATCGGGGCGGTCGATGCCGAATCGATCCATTGCCTCTTGCCACGTCATTTGTGCGATCTCGCCAATGTCGTAGCCGAGGATGTCATGCCACACTGCGTGCGCGAAGCCGCCCATCATGGTCATCACATCTTCGCGCTCGACAAAGCTCATTTCCAAGTCAATTTGACTGAATTCTGCTTGACGGTCGGCGCGCGGATCCTCGTCGCGCAGGCACTTGCAGATCTGAATATAGCTATCGAATCCAGCCACCATCAGGATCTGCTTGAAGAGCTGCGGGCTCTGTGGCAAGGCGTACCACATGCCTTGGTGGAGTCGCGCTGGAACGATAAAGTCGCGCGCGCCTTCAGGCGTGCTCTTGATGAGAAGCGGGGTCTCTACTTCAGCAAATCCGTTGGCCGCGAAGTAGTCGCGCGCCAGCTTCGTGACCTTGCTGCGCGTGCGCAAGATGTGCTGCATGCGTGGGCGGCGCAGGTCGATGTATCGGTACTTGAGGCGGATTTCCTCGTTGATCTTCTCGGCGTCGTGATCATCGGGCAGGATGGGCGGGTTCTCTGCCTTGTTGAAGATCTCAAGTTCTTCTGCGGCGAGTTCCACCTCGCCAGTAGCGAGCTTGTGATTGGGTTCGCCGGACCGCTGCCGAAGCGTCCCGCGCACGCCGATCACATCCTCACGGCGGAGGGCTCTGGCCTTCTGCACGAGGTCAGGGTTGCCATGTTCGAGATCGAAGACCACTTGGCAGAGGCCGTCCCGATCCCGAATGTCAACGAACAAGAGTCCGCGACCTTGGTCGCGATAGGTGTTCACCCATCCGTTAAGGGCGATTGTCGTGCCGGCATTGGCTAGACGGGGCTGTCCGCAGGTGTGCGTGCGCTTGAGCATGGTGGGGGGTCAGGGTGAAGGGTCAAGGATAGTCTTGCGCCGAGTAGCACGCGCCGCTAAATAGGTGCCGTTCACCCTTGTCCCCATTTTCGCCGTTGCGCGCGGGTGAAGTAAATTGAGTCGTCCAACCGCCCCCTCCGTTGCGCGCGGGACCCTCGGACGCGGACGGCTGCGCTCCACAAGGTTCCGCTTAGCCTCG
>CANJHD010000013.1 GCA_947474065.1 Planctomycetaceae bacterium | reverse complement strand
GCGCGCGCTGGATGCACAATCAACCCGGGCTGCTTGTTGATGATGATGAGATGCTCATCCTCATACAGAATGTCGAGCGGAATGTTCTCGGCTGCAAGCGTGTTCGTGGGCGGCGGGGGTAGGGTGGCGACCACCCGATCGCCGCGTCGCAACTTGGTACTGGCCTTGGGAACGCGGCCGTTCACCGTGACGGCTTGCTCCTCAATGAGGCGCTGCAACTGCGTGCGACTGAGAAACGGAACGCGCCGCGCTAAGTAACGATCAAGGCGGAGGTCAACGCTCTTGGTGACCTCAAAGACAGCCGTGACGGGCGTCTCATCGTCGGCAGACTGATTCTCATAAAGCTCAAAGAGCTCCGCGGGATCAGCGCTCAGCGCTTCTTCGTCAGTCTCGCCTTCAGGATCGAGAGCGCCGTCCGACGGCTGCGTCACGGCGTGGCAGGCTTCGGTGCCGGAGCGCTGCCGCCCTGCAGTTGACGGATCATTTCCTCGCCAGCGGTGGGTGCCGCAGCGGGTGCGCTTGCACTGGGTGCCAATTGACCAGTGAGGTCAGGGATGGCAGCCGGCGCCGGTGCGATCGGCTTCGATGGAAGAACCACCGGAGTCGCCAGGGCCTGCAGATTTGCAATGCGCTTCGCTGCAAGGTCGCCAGCGGCTGCAAAGTCGCTGCCCTTGGAACGTGTTTCGATTTCCTTCAGATAGCCCTCGGCAGCCTTCAAGTCGCCCAGGTCTTCCGCCACAGCGGCGCGTCCAAAGAGGGCGCCGAACAGGAATCCGTAGTCGCCAGGGTTCTTGGTTGCAGTGATGCGCGCTGCCACCTTTGCATACAGACCGTCAGCGGTCTTCAGCCACTCAGTGCGCAACTCGGGAGTGAGCGCGGCATCAACCGCACCGGGCTCGCGGTCGAATCGCTGATCAGAGAGCACGGCACTCAGGTAGCGGTCAGCAGCCAAGAGCTCTGCGAACGGCGACACGGCGTCCTTACCCTCATGCTTCGCGGCAACTTCCTGCAATGCTGCAGGCAGCGTGGCTCCACCAAGCTCCGACCACGCGTCATCGCGCTCCTTCTCCTTGCGCTGGCTCCACCAGAAATAGCCCATGGCGAGCGCGGCAATGATGAGCACGCCGAGCAGGATGTTCTGCCCCCATGTCTTGAGCCAATGCACGAAATCGTCATTGACGCGCCCCTCGCTGAGGTCGGCTTGCTGCATGTTCTTTAGACGGCGGTCGATCTGGCTCATAGAACGGGGGAGTGTAGCGGGAAACGCTTATCCTTCCCGGGGCGCGCCGTCATGATCTTTCCTTGGAACTCCCTGTATGTCCGGACTTATTGTCACTGACCTCGACGGAACCCTGCTCGATAAGCGCGGGCGGGTTAGCCCACGCAACCGCGCCGCATTGAAGGCCGCGCACGAGGCCGGCTGGCATGTTGCCATCGCCACCGGAAGGACGTGGACCGAGAGCCATCACGCCATCGATTGCATCGCCGAAGACGCGCTCTTCATCGGTGTCGGCGGCGCTTCGCTCCATGAAGCCGGCAGCGGGCGTGTGCTTTCCACCATGACCATCGATGCGCCCATGGTTCTGAATCTTGCCGACCTCATCATGGGGCACGGCCACCGCGCGCACCTACTGATGGACGCGAGCCTCACAGGTCACGACTACATCTTTGTTGGAACCGCCGAACTCGACGCTGCCACCAAGTGGTGGCTCGCTGAACATCCAATCAAGACGCATGATTGGCACGCCGCGCCCGGCGATGCGCATGAGCAACTTCATGGCCGCGTCTTGCGCGTTGGCACCATCGGCGCAGAAGAAGCACTCGCGCCGCTCGTGCAGATGATTGACGAACGCTGGGGCGAACAACTTGCCGTGCGCGCATGGGGCGCGGTGACGGCGGATGAAGCACTCGGTTCGCGCACGCACATGATGGAGATATTCGCGCGCAATGTTGACAAGTGGTCGATGGCGTGCGTTGCTGCGGATCGCTTAGGCGTTGATCGCGGCACGATTGTTGCACTTGGTGATGGCCTCAATGACCTTGAATTGATCGGTAATGCGCCGCTTGGCGTTGCCATGGCCAATGCAGACGCGCGCATTCGCGCTATCGCGCGCGCACACACCGCCGCGCATGATTCCGACGGTGTTGCCATAGCGGTGGAGGCGCTTCTTGAAGGTCGCCTGGTTGCCGGTTGGCGCGCTGATGCGGGAGGTGCGGCGTGACCGTCGCCTCAGAGATTGCTGCAGAAATCGCTGGCCATTGGAGCCATCCGCTCTTGCGTGCAGAGGGCATCGCGTTGCTTTCTGCACACCAGGCGATTGTCAAAGGCGTCTTGGAAAGCGAACTTGAGATCGACGCCATCGTTGGTCCGCGCCAGGTGCCGTTCGAGCCGGTGTTTCAGATGCTTGCGGAACCATCCGTGGCGCGTGCTCTTGAGACGCACCACGTCACGGTCACCGATTCCGTTGATGGCGCGCGCGCAGTCAGTCTTGCAGTGCGCGCCGCCAGCGAAGGCAAGCGCGTCTTAGCGCTCATTCCGAATGAACAACTTGCCATGGCAATCAGCGCCGCACGCCGCGCGCTTGATGGCGCGCGCCCGTTAGAGGGCGGCGTGGTGCTGCTTCTTGAAGACAATCCGTTCTTGGTGCGGCTTGCTTCGCCGTGGCAGGCGGCGCGTTCGTTGGGATTGCCAGTGGTTGCCCCCAAGGGCATCGAAACGCTGCGCGACGGCGTGGAACATGCGTTCCGCCTTGCCAACGCCGGCCCGCGCATGGCAGCGATTGTTGCGCATTCCACGGTGTTGCGCTCGCTTGATTCTGTGGCGTTGCGCGCGAATCGGATCACCGAGCGAGTGGAGCAGGTTGCTGCATTGTTGCGCGCGCGACGCGGGGCTCGCACGCCGGAAGGTGACGATGTCTTGCGCGTGGTGCGCCGCCTTGAATTGAACCGCGTGACGGCACTACCAAGCCCCGGTGAGCGTGAACCGATTGCATTCATTTCAGTTGGTCCGTCGGCAGTAGCGATTCATCACATTCTTGGTGAGTTTGGCCTTGAAGGTCGCGTGCCCGTCCTTGACCTTGGTTGCACGCACCCGATGGACGCGGCACTCTTAGAACGATTCCTCACCCGTTGCGATGACGCGGTGGTGCTTGAGCCGCGCCCCGATTCTGTAGCGCCCGACATTCTTGAAGTTGCCGAGGCATTGCGCGCGCGTGGTGAACGTCCAGCGCGCTTGTGGTGGGACCGCTTGCCCCCGCGCGATGGCGAAGAGGTGCGCCTTGAGGTGAATGATGGCGTGCGCACTTCGATTCTCCTGCGCAAGGCGTTGCATCTCTTCAAACTTGTGCGCACGGGACTTGAACATTCGCCGCGGTTGGCGGCATCGCAGCCAGAACTGGAGCGCATTGAAGTGCCGCGCCGCAGTTTCGGACTTGGTCCAACGGGCGCCATCGATGCCGTGCGCGCAGTGTTGCCGGAAGCGGCGATCGAAGTAGCGCGCATTGATCCCGATGATCCGGAGGCGCCGTCGCGTGCCTTGGCGCTTGAGGGAAACGCGCCGCCGCAAGCGGAAATCGTCACCGAAGTGGAACTCTGGGATCGCCGACGCTTTGCGATTGAAGGCCCCGCTGCAATTCAGCAGGCGGCTATTGATCCGCAGCCGACACTCTTTGTGGTGGTTGATCTTGGTGGCAGTGATGTAGTGGACGTGGAGCGTCTTGCCAATGCAGCAGTGCCGCTGCGGAGTGCGCCACGTTTACATGTAGCGCATTGCGATATGAATGACCGGCCCGGTTTGATTGCTGCCATCACGCAGACGGCGCGCCTTGACGGCGTTGGCGTGCTGGTTGCGCATGACGGACCGCCAGCGCGTCGCGACATTCGTCAACTTGAAGCTGGGGTTGAAGAAGCAGACCGACTCGGCTTCACGCCGCGGCAGCGATTGGTGTGGCCCGCTGATACTGGTTGCGACATTCGTCCAATCTCGCAGGCAGTGCTGATGGAGCGCGGGCTTGAACGCGGGCTCGATCCGCTGAAGACCGAGTTTGTGCGTGAGACATTCCCAGCAGGCGACGGGCTTCCAGTGAAGATTGAAGTGCGCGCGCTGCTTGAGCAAGTAGAAGTGGTGCGAACGCGTCCGCCGCCAGTAAAGGGCGATGCCGATGCGCGCATCAAGCCGCCGCGGCCGATCCACGCGCGCGAAGGCCGTTGGCGCTGCCATGTTGCTGGATATCGCGGCGATACACCTGGAATTGCAGCACTTGCGCTGTGCGAGGCAGGGCGCGCGATGGGTTACCGCGTGCAGTCGATTTATCACCCAACGCCCATCGGTCCTGGTCGACGCGCGTGGGGTCAGGTGCTCTTCACGGGGCAAGATTCTGGACCCGACGCGCGCGTTCATTCGCCGCAATGCCCGTACGGCGAGGCGGATCTCATTCTTGGGTTCGACGCTGTGGAGACGCTGCGTGCGCTTGGACCGGATCCGTATTTGCGTGTGGCTGCGCCGGACAAGACATACATCGTTGCGAATCTTGGTGCGTTTGAAGATCAGGTTCCAACGGAACTCGCCACTGCAGTTGATTTGTTGCCGCGCGCGGTGCCACTCGCCACACGACCGGAGGGCGCGTTGCTTGCGGATATTTCAGGTACGGCGCAGCGCGAGTTTCTAACGGACCGCGTGGCTGACTTGGTGGTGCTTGGTGCAGCGTTCCAGCGTGGCTTCATTCCCGTGTCAGTGGAATCACTCGAAGCCGCCATGCGACGCTTGGAAGTGCGCGGCTATGGGCGATCACTTGAAGCCTTTGACTTTGGACGGCGATTGGCAGAAGGTCTTGAAATCGCTGAAAGTGACTCAAAAAAGGGCGAAAGCCTTGGTCGCTTGGTGCGCCGCACTGCGCTGGAACTCGAAGCGTCGCGCCGTGGTGGACGAAGGCGCGCGCGGCAGTTCCGTGAGAGTGTGCGCGAGGCGATCGATGCAATGCCGGGGCTGTACGCCACCAATGATGGTCGGCAGGCGCTCCGTGACTTTGTGAATGCGTCGGCACGTTGTGTTGCATGGGGCGGGGTGCGCCATCTGCGTTGGTACGCCGGACTAGTGAAGGAGTTGTACGAAGCGGGCTCCGATGATCCGGACCGTACGTTGTGCACGTATGGCATCTTGCCGCTTGCGGAATCAATTCTGATTCGCGATGCGTTGTACGTTGCGGCAATGCAAGCGGGCGTTGGACAAGCGCGGCGCATTCGCGAACGTCTCGGCGTGCGCGCGGCGCGTGGTGACCGCATGAGTCGTCGCTATCTCAACCGCGTGGAAGTAGTACTTGGTCGAACGGTGTGGCGACTTGATTTGCGGTCAAGCGATTGGCCAGCGCAGTTGGCGTTGATCTTGTGGCGCGTGGTGCCGAATGAATTGCGCGGTCAGCCGCAGGAGCGCCGCACGCGCGCGGCAGTGCTTGACATTTTGGATCGCGCTATCCACGAGCCGCAGCAACGTGAACATTGGGTAGCGGCCGTAAAGAGCCTGCACGACTTGGCTGCCGCGCACCGCCTGCACGAGGTTCCTGCCGGGGAAATCGAGCGGTTGGCAGTAAAGGCATAAGTTATGCGCATATTTCGCACGGTCGCGGACTGATTTGCGACCAATTCTGGCCTTGGCACTTGGAGCAATGGTTGAGGGGGGTTACTGTTGCGTCGGTGAAGTTATCCATTAGGAATGTTCGCATGCGATCGCGCCAACAACTGAAGACATTCGTCCTGTGGATGCTCGCTGTGATGTGCGTTTGTACGCCCGCATTTGCTGACCAATCCGTTGCGCGGCGCTGGAACGAGTTGCTGCTCGAATCGATTCGCCGCGACCTTGGTCGACCGACCATCCACGCGCGCAATCTCTTTCATGAATCCGCCGCCATGTACGACGCGTGGGCGGTGTATGACGATGTCGCAACGCCGTGGTTGGTGCAGGAGCATCACGTGGCTGCCGACGTTGCATACGCGCGGCAGGTTGCCATCAGTCATGCCGCGTACCGCGTGCTTGTGAACCGATTTTCAACGAGCCCGGGCTATGCGGCGATGGCACCGCGCTACACAGCGTTGATGGTGGAGTATGGATGCGACCCCGCGTTCGCTTCGACGGTGGGGGACTCGCCGGCAGCTGTCGGAAATCGCATTGGAACCGCGGTGGTGATGTTTGGGTTTGGCGACGGTTCAAATCAGTTGGGTGCATATGCCAATCGGATCTACACGCCGGTGAATGAGCCGATGATTGTTGCGCTCCCCGGTAATGCCGGAGTGTTCGATGTGCGGCGCTACCAACCGTTGGCACTCGCCTACTTTGTTGATCAGAACGGCCAGCCAATTCCGACCGGATTTCCGCCGTTTCTCTCAGCAGAATGGGGCAATGTCACGCCGTTTGCCATGACTTCCGCGGACCGCGTTGATGGCACGCGCAACGATGTGACGTGGCATGTCTACAACGACCCGGGTCCGCCTCCGGCGTTGAATGGCGTTGGCGACGGACTGTGGCGACGTGGTCACGAAATGGTGGCCGTGTGGTCTTCGCACCTTGATCCAGCGGACGGTGTCACTTGGGATATTTCGCCAGGAAATATGGGCAACGTCACCGCTCCCACATCAGGTGAGTATGAGCAGTACTACCGCTACACGCAGGGCGGCGACATCGGCGCGGGGTATGCAACGAACCCAGTCACGGGCGTTCCGTATACGCCGCAGTTTGTGAAGCGTGGTGACTACGCGCGTGTATTGGCAGAGTTCTGGGCTGATGGTCCCAGCTCAGAGACGCCGCCCGGGCACTGGTTCACCATCTTGAATTACGTGATGGATCATCCGCTATCGAATCGTCGCATGGGTGGCGTTGGTGCGGTTCTCGATCCGCTTGAATACGACGTGAAGGCATACTTGGCACTTGGCGGCGCTATGCATGACACGGCGGTGAGTGTGTGGAGCGTGAAAGGTTGGTACGACTGCTCGCGCCCGATCACGGTGTTGCGATGGTTGTGCCAGCAGGGTCAATGCTCTGACCCCGCACTTCCGCATTTCAACCTCAATGGAATTCACTTGATTCCTGGCCAAATTGAACTGATTACTGCCGAAACAACCGCGCCCGGTCAGCGACACGCGCACCTGACCGGCCACGTTGGTGAGATAGCGATCCGTGGATGGCGCGGCGCGGGTGATCTCACTGATCCAGCGAATCAGGTGGCTGGTGTTGGTTGGATACTCGGCACTCTTTGGTGGCCGTACCAGCGTCCCACCTTCGTCACGCCGCCATTCGGTGGATACGCATCGGGGCACAGTGGATTCAGCCGTGCTGCGGCGCGCGTACTTGAGCGCATCACCGGAAGCCGATACTTCCCAGGTGGTCTTGGCGAATTCGTCGCGCGGCAGAATCAACAGTTGGTCTTTGAAGACGGCCCGAGTACTGATGTGACGCTGCAGTTTGCCAGCTACTACGACGCTGCGGATCAGAGCGCGCTCAGTCGCATTTGGGGTGGTATTCATCCGCCGTTTGATGACATTCCATCGCGCGGCATTGGCGATCGCACTGGTCCGGCGGCGTTCGCGTTCGCGCAGAGTCTGTGGGGGCATCCGCCATGTGCGGCAGATCTTGACGGTAATCGCCGCGTGGATGGTGCTGACCTGGGCGAAGTTCTATCGCACTGGGGTGAGGCAGGACCGGCTGATATCGACCACGATGGAATCATCGGTGGAGCTGATCTTGGATTGCTGCTCGCTGCGTGGGGCAATTGCCCGTAACCGTGCCAGCGATGTCGCTTGTGCCATTACTTCTTGACAACTGGGCGTGCCACTGGCGCCACCTTGGTTCCATCCGACAACTGTCGTGACAAGTTGGTGACTACCCGCGTGCCTGCCGCCATGCCGGACACCACTTCCACTTGCGTGCCGTTGTCTCGACCGAGTTCAACGGCAACGTAGTGGAGCGCGTCTTGTGCATCCACAACCGCGACCACCTGCTTGCCCTCGCGGATCACCACAGCTTCTCCTGGGATGAGCGAGACATTTGCACCGTGCGGTATCAGGATGGTGGCCTCTGCGAACATGCCTGGGAGGAGTGCGCGGTCCACGTTTGCGATCCGCGCCTCCACAAGCCGCGTGCGCGAAGCGCGTTCAAGTTCTGGCACGGCACGAGTGATGGTTGCTTTGAATTTCCGCCCCGGATGCTCGCGCACGGTGAACTCGATCTCCTGGTCCACGGTCACTGCCGATGCGAACGATTGCGGAACATCGATGAATGCTCGTATCTCAGAGCGATTTGTCACGCGGAAGATCGGTAGCGTCGCATCAATCCGGTCTGCAACGACCAGCGTTCCTGCATCGAATGAACGCGCCGTGATTTCGCCGTCAAATGGAGCCACAATGCGTGCAAGTAATCGCTGCGCTTCTAAGCGGTCACCATCGGCCTCCACGGCGGCGCGGTCAGCGCGCGCGGCGGCAAGACTTGCTGCATCGCTTTTTTCGTTCGCGGCTGCTTCATCGACGGCCTGTTGGCTGACCGCGCGCGCGTCGCCAACACTGCGCATGCGCACAAGCGTGGCATGCGAAAAATCGAGCCGTGCCTGTGCGAGCGCGATCTTCGCGTCAGCAACATTGCGCGCGGACACGCGCTGCTCCACTTGGCGATCAAGCACTGGCGTCGCAATCTGCACAAGCGGTTGGCCAGCGGTGACTTTGTCTCCAATATCGGCGAGCATTGGTCCGAGGTAACCGGTGACCTGCGCGTAGAGCGCCGTTTCTTGAAGCGCGTCCAGGCGCGCTGGCAATGTAATGCGGGCCATGGCTGGCGCCGGAATGGCCTCTACAAAGACCACGCGCGTCAGTTCGGAATCGCGCGCCGCTGCGTCGCGAGCCATTGCCGCGTTTCGGCGCAACGCGGGAAGCACGCCGAATACCACGACCGCAACAGCGATGGCGGCGATCGCAATGCCGAGGACGATTGGAACAGTGTTGCGACGACCGGCCTGAGGCGTGGAGTGCGGTGGGTCGATCTGCATCGAGTGCTCCGTTGTTGTGTCGTGGTCTTGGTTCATGCGGGCATCTCCTCAAGCGTGTTTCGTCGCGGCGGGGTGCGCCGCAGCATGGCATAGATGACGGGCACTACCAGCAGCGTGACCGCCGTGGCAACTATCAGGCCGCCGATCACGGCGCGCCCGAGCGGTGCGTTCTGCTCGCCGCCTTCGCCTGCGCCGAGCGCCATTGGCACCATGCCGATGATCATCGCGGATGCCGTCATGAGTACGGGGCGCAAGCGAACCGTGCCAGCGTCAAGTGCGGCGGCTTGCGCGTCGAGTCCTTCCGCGCGTCGGTCGTTCGCAAATGTCACTACAAGAATGGCGTTGGACGTTGCAACGCCGACGCACATGATGGCGCCCATCAAAGACGGAACGTTGAATGACGTCTGCGAGCAAATCAGCATGTACACCACGCCCGCGAGTGCACCGGGGACTGCGAACACAATGATGAATGGGTCAAGCCAGCTCTGGAAATTCACAACCATCAGGAAATACACCAGAAGGATGGCTGCTGCGAGTCCAATCGCCAGTCCAATGAAACTCGTGCGCATGGAGTCATACTGACCGCGCATGACGAGCGTTGTGCCGCGCGGTAGATCTCTTTGCACCTCGTCCATGATGGTTTGCACTGCGCCGCCTACCGAACCGAGATCAGTACCAGCAGCAGAAACGAGAACATCGCACACTGGCTGAACGTTGTAGTGACCAATCGAAACGGGCGATTGGGTTCGCTCAATTGATGCCACGCCCTGCAATTGTTGGGTGACGCCAGCAGCAGGACCCGCGCCCGGAATGGGCGTACTTGCAAGGTCATCAAGCATGGAAATACGCCCGGTGGGTGTTTGCACAACCACGGAGTAATTGACCCCGTTTCGTGGATTCAGCCAGTAATTCGGCGCGGCCTGCGAAGTACCACTCAGCGAAGTGAGCATGCTGCTGGCCACGTCGCGCTCGGTGAGTCCCATCTGTGCGGCGCGCGTGCGGTCGACCACCACGCGAAGTTCAGGTGCCGCCGGGATCTGTTGGAGATGAACATCAGCCGCGCCGGGGACGCGTTCGAACCGGCGCACTAATTCACGTGCAATGCGCAGATTGTCTGGTCGCGACGGTCCAGTCACTTGCACATCAATCGGTGCGGCCATGCCAAAATTCAAAATTTGACTGACGATGTCCGCAGGTTGAAAGAAGAACTCAAGATCAGGGAATCGCTCTGGAAGTTGGGTACGGAGAAGTTGCGCGTATCCGTCAGCGGTGCGATCGCGCTCTGGCGAAAGGCTCACCAAGATCTCGCCATCGGCAGGACCGGCGGTGGTGGAGTCGCTGAACGCAAGGTTCACGCCGCCCGATGGTTGGCCGATCGAGTCGAGTACCAGGTGCACGTCCGCAGGCGGAATGATCTCGCGGATGACGCGCTCAACCTCCAAGAAGCGTTGCTCAGTGGTCTCAATACGCGTACCGGGAGGGCAGCGCACATGAAGGCGAAGTTGTCCGGTGTCGACGATCGGGAAGAAGTCGCGGCCAACAAACGGCAGGGCGGCTCCAGCGATCACCAGCAGAAGCGCGAACCCAACGATGGATGCGGTGCGATGAGCAAGCGTCCACTCCAATGCTCGGCGATGCCAAGCGGCGAACGCCTCGAACATTCGGTTGAACCGGCGGTGCACGGCCCAAATCGGTCCGCTTCCGCCTTCGTGTCCGCCAGCGGCGTAGATCGCTTGCTCGGGTCCCAAGAGATAGCGCGCGAGCGTCGGGACCAGCGTTCGGCTCAGTACGTAGCTCGCCAGCATGGCAAAGACAACAGCCATCGCGAGTGGCACGAATAAGAATTTGGCCGCACCGCTGATGAAGAAGACCGGGACGAACACGATGCAGATGCAGAGCGTTGCCACAAAGGCCGGCACCGCGATTTGTTGCGCGCCGTCGAGGATTGCTTTCACGAGCGGCTTGCGCATGCCCATATTGCGGTGGATGTTCTCGATCTCAACTGTGGCGTCGTCGACCAGGATTCCAACCGCGAGCCCAAGCCCGCCAAGCGTCATCGTGTTCAGCGTTTGGCCGAGCGCCCAGAGACATATGACAGACACCAGCATTGAGAGGGGAATGCTGATGGCAATGACTACGGTGGATCGCCACGATCCGAGGAATAGAAGAATGATGAGCCCCGTCAAGCAGGCCGCCACTACTGCCTCAAGCACCACGCCATCAATCGCGGCGCGCACGAAGAGTGATTGGTCGATGAGCGGAGTGACATCAATGGGTGACGGCAGCGTTGCCAAGATTGCCGGAAGCGCGTCCTTGACGCGTTGGACGATCTCAAGCGTTGAGTAGCCAGTGGATTTCAGTACGGTGAGCAGCGCGCTGCGCGCTCCGTCCACATGCACCATGCTGGTTTGGTTGGCAAAGCCGTCGCGCACTTGCGCTACATCGCGCATGAAGATGGTGTGGTCGCCGACTTGCTTGACCGGGATGTCGTTGAGTTCGTCAACAACATCGGGGCTACTGTTGAGACGTACCGTGTATTCGGTGTCGCCGAAGCGCACGTTGCCTGCAGGCAAGATCACGTTCTGTGCATTGAGGGCAAGGCTCACATCGGCTGGAGAAATCCCGCGCGAAGATAGGAGGTCCGGGTCAAGATCCACCATGATCTGCCGGGGTTTTCCGCCGATCGGCAGGGGAACCTGCGCGCCCTGAACCGTGGCAAGCCGCGTGCGGATGAAGTTGAGGCCAAGGTCGTAAATGGCCTGTTCGCCCAGCGTGTCGCTACGAAGCGCCATCTGCAGAATGGGAACATTGCTCGCTGAATAGCGAATGACGAGCGGCGGCGTCGTGCCCGGTGGCATGATGCGAAGGAGCGTCTGATTGATGGCAGTGATTTGCGCCACTGCTGCTTCGATCTTGGTGCCGGGCTGAAAGTAGACGCGAATGACCGATGCGCCCGCAAGGGAAGTGCTCTCGATGTGTTCGATGCCATTCACCGTGGTGGTCATGGCGCGTTCACTGATCGTCACGATCCGCCGTTCGATTTCCTCCGGGCTGATGCCACCGTAGGACCAGATGACACTGACCACCGGGATATCAACCTCGGGGAAGATGTCGGTGGGCATGCGAAGGATCGCGACCACACCAAGAAGTGCCACAACCATGGCAGCAACCACGAAGGTGTACGGACGACGGAGTGCGAGCCTGACGATCCACATGGCGGGAGTACTGCAGCGAGAATGAAGAAAAAGCATGCGCGCCGACGGGGCGCAGTTGCTTGCCTTACGGTGTAAGGTTACACTGTAAGTAATGGCGACCATAAACGCAACTAGCAAAGTAAAGCGGCGCGCCGGGAAATCGGTTGGGAAATCGGTTGGGAAATCGGCCGGCAAATCAGTCGGCAGTTCAGCCGACTGCGCGCGTGCACTCGGCGCGGCTCGACCGCCCCGGCGCGGAGCGAGTCGGCGCACTGCGCGACACGTGCTTGGTCCAGAATTAGTGGTTACCGCCGCGCTCCGCATCGCCGATGCGCACGGAGCTGACGCGGTTTCGATGCGTGCTCTCGCGGCGGAACTGGGAGTTGAGGCGATGTCGCTCTATTCCCATGTGCCCAGTAAAGAAGTCCTTCTGGGACTGATGGCCGCGCGATTGGTGGAGTCGATGCCAATGCCGTCCCGCACTCTGCAGCCGCGCCGACGCCTGCGGCAACTTGCCGACGGCATGCGTTCCACAGCGCACGCGCATCCAAATGTGTTTCCGCTGGTTGTATTGATGCCGCTCAAGATGCGTGCCGCGGTGCGCCCAACCGAAGTGGCGCTCGCGGCCTTCTTAGATGCCGGACTTGGGGACGCGCGCGCAATCCGCTGCCAGCGCGTCTTTCTGAGTTTCGTACGGGGGTATCTGCTGTGGGAGATCGGCGGACTGACTGTCGGCCGCTGGAGTGCGCGCAATGCCTCGCTTGCACCGGCGTCCATGGCCGAATTGGCATCAATTGATGCCGCTGAGTTTCCGGAGACGCTGCGGCTAGCTACTACCTTCGCGCGAATCTCGCCTGACCAAGCGTTCGAAGAAGGCCTCGACTCGTTGATGGCCGCGCTATTGCCTGAAGCACCCAAGAAATCCCGGAGCAAGCGATGAGTATGAAACGCAGCGCGGTTACCACTTCTACGGTGGTGTGTTTCCTTCTCACCGGATGCATGGTGGGACCAGATTTTGAGCGCCCGCAGTTGCACGAAGATCCAAAGTGGTCGAGCCTTGATCCGGCCACCCTTGATGCTGCAACCGCAGCGAAACCCACCGATGGTGTCCCTGACCTCACGCGTTGGTGGGCATCGTTCAATGATCCGGTTCTGACGATGTTGGTGGAGCGTGCTGCGCTTGGAAACCTGGATCTCACTGCTGCCGAAGCGCGGATTCGTGCAGCTCGTGCGCGGCGATCCATCATGGTCGGCGGGCTGCTTCCTGCGGTCGATGCCTTTGGCAGCGCGGCGCACAAACCCGATTTCAGTAGCACTGGCGGACCGGTGGTAGCGGACACCAATCTCTTCGCTGCTGGATTCGATGCTTCGTGGGAAATCGACATCTTTGGTCATGTTCGCCGTGGCATTGAGGCCTCAGAAGCAGATGTGGACGCCGCAGTCTTTGACATGCGCGATGTCTGGGTCTCGCTCGCGGGGGAGGTGGCATCTACATATACAGATCTGCGGGCCGCACAGGCACAGCTCGCCATCGTTCGTAGCAATCTGAGCGCCCAGCAAGATGCGCTCGATCTGACGACGCGCCTGTATGAAGCCGGCATTGTTGGTGCGCTTGATGTTTCCAACGCTCGCGCGCAAGTGGAGTCAACCCGCAGTCGACTCCCGATCTTCGAAAGCGTGGTGCGTGAAGCGATCTGCACGCTCGGCGTACTTCTTGGCCAGCAACCGTCGGCACTTCTCGCGGAACTCTCGCAGCCCGCGGCCATGCCGTCGGTGCCGAAGGAAGTGCTGGTCGGTATGCCATCGGATCTACTGAAGCGGCGCCCCGACATTCGGCGCGCAGAAGCCGAATTGCACGCCGCCACGGCACGTATCGGCGTTGCCATCGCCGATCAGTTCCCGCGTCTTTCGCTGAACGGCGCGCTCGGTACGCAGAGCACTAGTTCGAGCGACCTCATCGGCTCCGCGCAGCAGTACTGGAGCGGTGGCGTGAACGTCATGTGGCCAGTCTTTGAGGGCGGACGGATTCAGGCAAACATCGCCCTGCAGAAGGCGCTCACGGATGCCGCTATTGCCGCGTACCGCAAGCGCGTGTTGGTGGCGTTGCGCGATGTTGAAGTAGCGATCGTCAACTTCTCGCAGGAACAGGCTCGACGGGCGTCGCTCGCGCGGTCGGTGGAGGCGAATGTCGACGCGGTCGGTCTGTCCACCCAGCTTTACCTTGCTGGACGGTCCGACTTTCTCAATGTGATCGCCACGCAGCGCGCTTTGCTTGACGGGCAGCAGGCGCTCATTCAAAGCGAACAGGCGATCGCGAATGATCTCGTGGCGCTGTACAAGGCGCTCGGTGGTGGATGGGAACAGATTCTCTTGAACGATGGTGAGGCAGTTTCGGCGTCCACGCCGATCGTTGAGCCACCAAGCGGCAAGGTTTCTTGAGCGTCGGTGAGCCGATTTCCAGCGACTGATTTCGTTGGTCTCACGGTCTGCGCAGTGCCCGCGTCAGCTCTTCATCGCCTCATGACGCAACTGCCCGCAGGCCGCCTTGATGTCGCGGCCGCGGCTTGCACGGATGTGTGTATTCACGCCAGCGTCGCGAAGCACATTCTGGAACGTGAGCACATCGTGATCGTCGGGCCGTGCAAAGGGCAGCCCGTCAACTTCGTTGTAGCGAATGAGGTTGACGTTGGCGCGGATGGAGCGAGCGATTCGCACGAGTTCTTGTGCGTGCTCGCGCTGATCATTGAAGCCGCCGAGCAAGATGTACTCAAGCGTGATTTCGCGTCCGGTCTTTCCGAACCACTCTTGGCATGCAGAAAGAAGTTCCGCCACGGTTGAGTATTCCGCCCACGGAATGATTTGGCGGCGCAGTTCATCGTTCGGTGCGTGCAGGCTGAGTGCCAGAGTCACTGGCAATTCAAAGTCGCACAACTTGCGGATGGCGGCAGGCAAGCCCACCGTACTGATGGTGATCTTGCGCGCGCTGATTCCCATGCCCCACGGAGCGTTGATGGTGCGAATGGCACTCATCACGGCTGACGCGTTGGCGAGCGGCTCGCCCATTCCCATGAAGACAACGTTGGAGATGCGCCCCGTGCCCGGCTGCTGCGCCAAGCGCCAGACCTGCTCAACGATGTGTCCGGCGGTGAGATTTCCTTCCACGCCTTCGAGCCCTGACGCACAGAACTTGCAGCCAACCGGGCAGCCCATTTGGCTTGAAACACAGGCAGTACGCCGTTCCTCGGTCGGAATCATGACGCATTCGGTTTCGCGGCCGGTGGCGACGCCTAAGACCGGAAGGGAGATTCCTGCGCCCGGCTTTGGCCAACCGAGTAGCAGCTTGCGCGTGCCGTCCGTCGCCTGCAGGCTGTGCAGTTCATTGCCCTGCAGGAATGTCATCTCGTGCGCCAGCATGTCGCGCTGCGTCTTACTGAGGTTGGTCATCCGATCAATGTCGACGACGCCTTTGCCGTACACCCAGTCAAGCAATTGCTTGGCGGCAAACTTGGGCATGCCACGGGCGCCGCACCACGACTCAAGTGTTACAGCGTCAAGTTCAAAGAATGCAGTGCGCTCGGTTGCACTCACCGGGTAGCGCCCACGGTGAGGTCTACGGTGCGGTGCTCGATGCCGTGGCGGTCGAGCCACGCGCCCATCGCTTCGTCGGCGTCTTTGCGCATCACGCGTCGGCCAGTCGGGTCGATACCGCGATTGCGCATCAATTCCTTCAGCGTACCGGGCAGACCGAACTCCACTTGCTCGTGATAGACATCGTGCTGCTCAACAACGCCGCCGTGTTTCTCAATGAGTTCCACGATGCGTTGCTGCACCAAATCTTCAGGAGCGCTGGCGCCTGCGGTGACGAGCACGGTGTTCACGCCATCGAACCACTCGTTGCGAAGCTCGCTGCGGTCGTCAACCAAACGGGCGGGAGTGCCCATATTTTGGCTAATTTCCGTGAGGCGGACAGAATTGGAACTATTGCGACTGCCCACCACGAGCACAAGATCAGCCTGCGGAGCGAGCGCGCGCACGGCGCGCTGGCGGTTGGTGGTGGCGTAGCAAATGTCTTCGCTCGGTGGCTCCTTCAGCCCCGGGAATGCTTCCTTCAGCGCAGCAATGATGATGTTGGCATCGTCAGTGGAAAGCGTGGTCTGCGTCAGATAGACCAACTTGTTCGGATCCTTGACGGTGAGGAAAGGAATGTCCTTCGGGCTTTCAACAACTTGCGTTGCGTCCGGCGCTTCGCCGCGCGTGCCGATGATCTCTTGGTGGTCGGCGTGGCCGACTAGGAAAATCTGATACCCAGCGCGCGCGTAGCGGATTGCTTCGTTGTGCACCTTGGTCACCAGTGGGCACGTGGCATCAACCGCGGTCAGGTTGCGTTCCTCGGCTTCCTTGCGAAGGGCAGGGCTCACGCCGTGTGCGCTGAACACCACGATGGAGCCATCGGGGACCTCGGAAAGTTCCTCAATGAACTTCACGCCGCGGCCTTGAAAGCGTTCGACTACGTGGCGGTTATGCACGATCTCGTGATAGACGTAGATCGTCTCGTTTGGGCAGATGTCGATCAATTGGTCGACGACATCGATGGCCATGTACACGCCGGCGCAAAAGCCGCGGGGATTCGCAAGGATGAGCTTCATGGAACGCAGAAGTGTAGCCACAACGGGCGTTTGTCCGAAGTGGATTTCCGCCTCAAGATGCACGCTTTCGGCTAGAGTTCAGCGCGTGAAACGCGTAGTCGATGAACTCAATGAATTTGGTCCTTCGCGGATTGGCCCCGGAGTGCCGCCGCCAATGGACGAAGAGCGTGCTCGTGCGTGGTGCCAAGCGCTCGCCGAGGGGCACTACGAAAACTTCAGCGTGCTCAGCGCGTTGGTGCCAACACGTATGCGCGGCGACTTTGCATCGGTGTACGCATTCTGTCGGTGGGCTGATGACTTAGGTGACGAAGCTGGTTCGCCCGGCGAAGAGCGACTGAAGTTGCTCGCTTGGTGGCGCGGCGAATTGCAGGCGTGCTTTGATGGCGCGCCGCGGCATCCAGTGATGGTTGCGCTTCGCCCGACAATCGTTGCGCACGGTCTTCCCATGAAGCCGTTCACTGATCTCATCAGCGCCTTTGAAGAAGATCAAGTGAAAGTTCGCTACGCAACCTGGGACGAACTTCTCTCCTATTGCACGCGCAGCGCAGATCCGGTGGGGCGATTGGTGCTTGCTGTCTTTGGACTTGCCACTACGGAGCGGTGTGCGTTGAGTGATCGCGTGTGCACCGCGCTGCAGTTGGTCAATCATGTGCAAGATGTGCAGCGCGATATCTTGGACCGCGACCGCATCTATTTGCCAGCGGAATGCACGGCCGCTATCCCGAACTTTGAGTCCCGTCTGCGAAAGTCCGCCGAACTTGGTTATGCATGCGACCAGCAGTTCCTTGACGAGTATCGCGCAGCGGTGCGCCCGATGGTCGACCGCTGCTGGAAGTTGCTTGATGAGGGTCGCCCACTTCTCCCGATGCTCACAGATGAAGCGCATTCAGTGATCCGCCTCTTCATTGAGGGGGGCGAACGCCTGCTTGGAAACATCGAGGCGTGGCACCTTGAGACATGCATTCATCGCCCCAAACTCAGCCGAACTGAGCGCGGCATGCTGGTGATGCGTGCGTGGTGGGGTGCTCGTGCGCCGCGTTGGATGCGTATTGGCGGACCAGCTCGCGGGCCAGCGACGGCAGGAAATGGTGCGACGGGTGGTACGCAGTGAACGCGCGCCTTGATGTTCCCACTGAGCTAGCTCCGGTGTTGGCAGAGTGCGAACGTATCACGCGCGAACGGGCACGCAACTTTTGGTACGGACTCAAGCTGACTCCTGGCGCCGAGCGGGGCGCGATGTATGTGATTTATGCATGGATGCGCGCTGCCGATGACTTGGCTGACGCCGAGGGATTCGCGCCAGAGGAACGCGTTCGACGTATCGCGGAATTCCGGAAGGCAACCGACGCCGCACTTGCAGGCGAGATTCCAGATGCGTCACCGATTTGGCGCGGACTCGCGTGGGTGGCCGAACGCCATCAACTTTCGCAGCGCGACTTTCATGACATGTTGGATGGACAACTCTCGGATGTCGGACCTGCGACCTACCAAAGTTGGGATGACCTGCGCGGCTTCTGCTATCGAGTGGCCAGCACAGTTGGTTTAGTGTGCATTCGCATCTGGGGGTATCACGACCCCGCGGCGCCAGCGTTGGCAGTGGACCGAGGCATTGCCTTCCAACTGACAAACATTCTGCGCGACTACCGAGAAGATTACGACCTTGGCCGCGTGTATCTGCCAGCAGAAGACTTTCGCCGCTTTGACCTGACTCCCGAACGTCTCAGAGGTTGGAAGCAGCCGGAGCAATGTGCAGAGTTCATGCGCGCGCAGTGCGACCGCGCGGAGCAGTTCTATGCGCGCAGCGCGCCGCTTGATCAGATGATCACGCCCAGTTGCTTGCCGACGCTCTGGGCAATGACGCAGATCTATCACGGTTTGCTTGTGAAGATTCGTGCCAATCCTTCGAAAGTGGTGAGCGATCGTCGTGTGCGACTTTCGTCCACGCGTAAGGCGTGGATTGCTTGGCGCGCAAGCCGCATGGCTCGGGGCGCACGGGCATGAATGCGAACTCGGATGGCGGCAGCACGGGGCGAGCCTCCACTGCAGGCTCTGTCCCAGCAGTTCGTACAGCGGTCGTTGTCGGCGGTGGCATCGCAGGTCTGGCGTGCGCTTTGCGGCTCGCCGAGGCGGGCGTCAAGGTGACAGTGCTCGAGACGCGACGCAAACTTGGCGGGCGCGCAACTAGTTTCACTGATCCGCGCACTGGCGAGGTGCTCGACAACTGCCAGCACGTCTTGATGGGTTGCTGCACGAATCTTCTGGATTTCTACGAGCGTCTGAATGTGACCGATGCAATTGAGTGGCACTCTCGCGTCTATTGGGCGCGGCCGCCGCATGCGCCCGATGTCATGCAGCCGGGGCTACTTCCTGCGCCCGCGCATTTCACTGAGAGCTTTGCCACCATGCGCATGTTGAGCCTGAGTGCCAAGCGTGCCGTGGCGCGCGCCATGTGGCGCATGTTGCGCATGGGCGCTTCGGGCCGAGCACAATGGGAAGGGCGCACATTCAATGAATTCTTGCTGGAAACCAAGCAGCCCGCTGATGTAGTGACGCGCTTCTGGAGCCCGGTGGTAGTGAGTGCGTGCAATCTGGATGTTGACGAAGTCAGCGCGGCCGCTGCCATGCAAGTCTTTCAAGAAGGCTTTCTAGCGAATCGACAAGCGCCGCTCATGGGACTTTCCAAAGTGCCGCTCGTGAGGCTGTACGACCCCGCTGAGGGTGCGATCATCGCTGCTGGTGGCGAAGTGCGCATGGGTGTCAGCGCGCTATCGATTGCCTATGACGGAGCGCGCGTGACAGGCGTCGTTACTGACGAAGGAGTCTTCAGTGCTGACGTAATAATCAGCGCAGTGCCTGCCGACCGATTGGCAAAGTTGCTGTCTG
Organism: Planctomycetaceae bacterium; assembly: GCA_947474065.1. Lineage (GTDB taxonomy): Bacteria > Planctomycetota > Phycisphaerae > Phycisphaerales > SM1A02 > UBA966. The sequence continues at coordinate 25,081 of CANJHD010000013.1, read as the reverse complement.
CAACGGCTATTGCGCGCGATCATCGATTGCAGCATCTTGATGAAGTTGGATCGAGCCCGATTCTTGGAGTGCACTTGCGCTTCCCGCGTCGTGTGATGGAGTTGCCGCATCTGGTACTTCCAGGACGCGCCACGCAGTGGCTCTTTGCGAAGGATGTTGACGGAGCGCCAGTTGATGCTGACGGAAGTCAGCACATTCATGCTGTCATCAGCGGCGCGCGCGATTGGATGGAATTGACGGAGCAAGAGATCGCGCAGCGCGTCCTTGCGGATATCCGTTGGGCGTTGCCAGCGGCGCAGGGCGTCGAGCCGCTCGCCGTGCGCAGCGTGAAAGAGAAGCGCGCTACCTTCGCAATTGTGCCTGGATTCGAGCGAATTCGGCCACGGGCAGCTGTCGACGGATTTGATCCGCATGGTGGCATTCGAAACTTGTTCTTGGCGGGAGACTGGACTCGAACGGGTTGGCCAGCCACGATGGAGGGGGCGGTGCGCTCTGGGTATCTGGCAGCGGGCGCGGTGCTCGGCACTCGACTCTTGGTGCCAGACCTTGCGCCCGCGCGGTTGGCACGCATGCTCGGAGTGGCGCGGTGACGGAAGCGGGGGCGGGTTTGCAATCAGCTCTTCCGCTCGAGCGTTCGCGCGCAATTCTTGAGCGGTGTCGCGAACACGGATTTGCGCTTGCCGGCATCGCTGACGCGCGGCCGACCGCGCACGCGGATGCGTACCGAGCGTGGATTGCTGCTGGCAAGCAGGGCGGTATGGGATACCTCGCCGAAGAAATTGAGAAACGGCTTGACCCGGCTGCGCTCGTTCCCGGCGCGCGCAGCATTGTGTGTGTTGCGGATCGCTATGCAGATGGGCGTCCTGATTGTCGTGTGCCGGGGGTCGGACGTATTGCGCGTTACGCACGTGGTGAGGATTACCACGTTGTGATTCGTGCGCGGCTCGGTGCGCTTGCGCAAGAGCTCATTCGTATGCATCCGGGCGAACGCTTTCGACCGTGTATTGACACGGCACCCATGCTTGAGCGCGAACACGCGGAGCGTGCGGGACTGGGAAAGATCGGAAAGCACACGCTGCTTATCGCGCCCGATGGCATTGGAACATGGGTGCTTTTAGGGGTGATTGTTACAAGCCTTGAACTGGCGCCAATACGGGCGGACGGGTTGATGGCTTCGCACACTGTTCAGCAAAATGACGACCGCGATCCGTGTGGCGCCTGTACGCGCTGTATTGACGCATGTCCAACCGGGGCTATCACGCCGTGGTCCGTCGATGGGCGGCGCTGTATCAGTGCGATCACCATTGAGGAACGCGGTGAAATCGACGCGAGCCTTGTTGGCCACACCAGTGATTGGCTCTTTGGCTGTGATGCTTGCCAAGAGGCATGCCCGCATTCGCAGCCGACGCAGCGTTCGCGCGCTGTAGGAATTCATGAGGCGTACCGCTCATCGCGGAGCGGATTTCCGCTGCTTGAAGTGCTTGGCTGGGATGAAGCAGCCTGGAATGCTGCGCGATTGAATGGAGTGTTGCGGCGCGCTGATCCGGATATGTGGCGCCGTAATGCTGCGCTTGCCGCGGCGCATGCGATGCGTTCGCCCGATACTCCGGCAGAACTGCGCGCGACATTGCGTGCTGCGCTCACCGCGATTGTTGCAGACGAGGGCGTTGCCGGGCACGTTCGCGCCGCCGCGCGTGATGCGCTCAGTTCAGCGAACAGCGCGTGACTGTGTGACAACAGTCACGACCGCGACGCGACTGCAACTCGTTCGTAGCCGAAACGCGAGTCAATTACTTGTTGGGTTCTTCAGGCGCCGGCGCAGGGTCAGCCGGTGGAGCCTTTGGGTCCGCTGCGGGCTCAGCGGGGTCAGTCGCTGGAGCCGGCGGGGCAGTTGGATCCGCCCCCGGTGCCGCCGCTGGGGCTGCGCCTGGAGCGGCAGCAGGGTCAGTAGCCGGATCGGCAGGCGCTGCGTCGTTTGCTGGTGCAGCATCATCCTTCGGCGCAGTGTCATCCGTGGTCGCTGGTGCCGGTGCGGCGGCCGTCGTCGGAACTTCAATTCCAAGCGCGGCAGCAAGTTCGGCGATGGAGCGCAGCATCGGACTCGCAGCGGCTGCTTCAACACCAGAGAGGGCATCGCGTGCTTCAACCAGTGCGGTCTTCGCGTTTGCCAACAACTTGTCGCGCTGTGCGCGCAACTGAGCATCGCCGCCTGAGGCGCCTGCACCCTTAGCCTGCGCGGGGGACATGAGAGCCTGCGTGGCGGACATGAGAGTCATGGCCTGATCGACCGCATCAATCTGAATCGCTGCAAAGCGCGCCTTGGCAATAGCAATCGCTGCTTGGTCGGTGGAGTTCTTTGCGGTCAGTCCGTCAGCATTGATGTTCTCTTCAACATTCTTCAGTGCTGTTTGAAAGAGTTCTGTGTCAAGCGTAACGAACTCCTTCATCAACTTTACGGCTTCGGCGCCGAGCTCAGCGTTTCGCTTCAGCGCAGCGTTGGCTCGAGCCTTTGCGCCCTCTTCAGCCTTGCTGGACTCTTCGATTCGTGCATCGAGGAATTTAGTGGTGTCCGCGATTTCCGCGTTCCCCTTGGTAGCCATGTCTGCAATGCGAACAGTGCTACGGTACGGCTCGGCCTCGCGGTCATCGCCGCTCGCGGCAACGCGCAGCGTCTGTGCAGCATCGAGTTTCACGCGCGCATCCAACATCAGCGGCAGCGCAGCCGAAGGAGTGCTCGTGGCGGCCTTGGCGCGCAGCGTTTGAATGTCGATATCAAGGGCTTCTGCGTTGGTTTCCTTCTCATCGATGGATGCATCAAGTGGCTGAAGCGCGGTTCGTGCCGTGTTGGCGCGCTCGGTCTCTTCAGAAACACTTCCATCAAATGCAGCCTTGGCGCCTTGTGACGCCTTGCTGCGGGCTGCGGCTTCGAGCGGTGCGCGCGGATCTCCGGACGCGTCGATCGAGCGAATCGCTGACAGGCGCTCTGCGATACCAGACGCGAGCGCCGACTTCAATTGCGCAATGCGCTCAAGATCCATGAGGTCAAGCATCATGGCATCGCGGCGCATGCGGGTCGCAAGCGTCTTCGCTTCCTTGCGCTGTGAATCGCTTCCGGCAGCAGCGGTGACTTCGGTTGCGAGCGTACGCAGTTCTTTAGCAGCATCGGCTGGCGCGAGCAGTCCCTGCGCAAGTTCCCTTGCCTCGCCGCCCTCGACGGGCAGGGTCCTTGACACTGCGTCTGGCGAGTAGGTGATACGACTCGAAATTGCACGCGCCTTGGCGGTGACCTGCGTGACCTTCTTCGCGCCTTGCTCGGCTGGCGATGGAGTGTGCAATCCATTGCATGCTGGCAGCGAAGTGGAGACGAGTAGGGCGGTGGCGGCGAGTATGCGTGCTCGGTTCATGGTTCGTATCTCGTGATATTCGCCACTATGGCGGTAAAGCGGCAATTTACCCGCACGGTGCATGCGGGGTCTCATCGGGGGTTGCGGTCAGCGATCCGGGGTGTCCGTGCCCGACGCCGGTTTGTCTGGCGCGTCGAGCTTCGGAGCTATGTATTTCACCGGGTATTCCGGTCGCGGCTGGTACATGGTGCGGATCCAGTCGAGGGTGTCTTGGAGCAGTTGCGGCGTCGAAGAACTCAGGATCGGCTTCCACCCCTTGACATCTGGATGCGGGTAGCGCGCCGACGATCGCGTCATGGCGTACTGGATGAGCAGCGAGCTCGGTGGATCTTCAAAGTTGACGAGCGGCTTGCCATCCACCTTGAAACTTAGGAGGGTAAGCAGGTTGGTGTAACGAATCCGCTGGTCCTTCGCATTCCCGGTGTACAGGAAGAATCTTCCAGCGTCCACGCCGCCGTGGCAGCGGCTTGTGGCGCAGTTCGAGATCAGCCACGAGTTGTGCACGCGGGTACGGAACTTTGCGACCGAAGTGGGATCTTCCTCCACCTCAATATAGCTGTAGAGGTCGCGAGCCTTGAGGTCAAACAGCAGTCGCGCAATCTCTACGGAACTCTTGGAATAAAGGGCGTTGCGTTCTGCGGTGGTAGCCGGAACAAGGGCGCTCGAACCATAGCGCAAGATCAACTGCCGCACGCCTTCGGGCGAGACTGTCATGCGCGGCGGATCCTTAAAGTCAATCTCATAGACACGCACAATGTTGACATCTTCGTTGGAAAGAAGATCCTTCGGCAGCATTTCGCGGCTTGTTGGTGCCCCGTGCGGTGCTGGCTTGCTAGTGGCGCCACCTGAACCGTTAGCAGATACAGAGGTGGACGATGTTCCGTCAGGATTCTTAACGGGGTCCTTCTTTAGCCCGTTTTCCCTTGATTCCTTAACGGATTTCTCTAGTTTTACGCGAGCATTAATTTCGCGCAGCATCTCGCGCGCGTCGTCAACATCGCCGTCGCGTAGAAGCGCCTCAAGTTCCGCGGTGGCCAAATCGAGCCGCCCTTGATCAGTGAGCCAACGGGCAAGACCAAGTCGACGCCCATGTTCTTCCGGCGCGATAGCAGCCTTGATTCGCGCGTAACGCGTTTCGAACTCGAGCTCCAACATCACGCGGTAGACCTTCTCGCGCGGGACGCGACCGCGGACGCTATCTACTTTGAACTCAACTTCTTCAAGCGAATCTTTGAGAATTTCGCCGCGAACAATTGTGCCGTCACGCAGTTGAACTAACCCGCGCTGGCCGGGTTGCGGGTGTACAAGTTCAATAATGTCAAGCACCTTCGCTTTGTTGAAGGTGCGCGTCTCGAATCCATCCGTGACGGTGATGTTCAGATCCGTCTCGCTCACCACGGTCCCGCCAAATTCTTTCCAACGATCAATGAAGATCCAGACTTGGTGAATGAGTTCAGGCTCCGAACTTGGGGCGGGTGGGCCAATAAGTTCCGCAACAGATAATGGCGGCGCAGCGGGGGCGTCCGGCGCTACGGCTGGGGCGGTCTGTGCGGCCATCAACGTCGCTGGCGTTGGTGTAGGCGCAGGAGCGGTCTGCAGTAGCAGGGTGGCGATGGCGGCCAGGAGCGGCATTCCGTGCATTGTCGCACGAATGGTTCGTTCGCGCCGCCCCCCCGGTTGCCTTCGGGTTGCCGGGTTGGGCGCGCTTGCCCACATTGAGCCCAACGCCAGTGCCAACTACGCTCCGCGGCTTCCCCGGTGGCGCCAGTGGCCATCGTTGGGCGGGTCGAGCCGCGGTACGCAGTGCGTAGCCGGGCGACCTCGCTCGTCACCATGAGGCGCTCGGCGCCCCGAAAGGATTGTCATGAAGCTTGGAGTCATGTCAGCGCTCTTTGCCGGCCGCACCCTTGAAGACGTTTGCGACTACATCGCCGACATCGGTCTTGGAGCGATTGAACTTCCAGTCGGAGCGTGGCCTGGGAAGCCGTACTTTGATCCGAAGAAAGTCCTCGGCAGCAAGAAGGAGCAGGATCGCATCAATGCAATGCTCAAGGAGCACGGTCTGATTTGCTCTGCGCTTTCTGTACACGGCAACCCTGTGCATCCGGAGAAGGGTTTCGCGAAGAAGCACCATGAAGACTTTGTGACAGCCGTTGAGTTGGCGCCGAAACTTGGTACTGACATCGTCATCACTTTCAGCGGCTGCCCCGGCGGCAGTAAGCAAGATCGAACTCCAAACTGGGTGACGTGCCCGTGGCCGAACGATTTCCTGGAAATCCAGAAGTACCAGTGGGACACCGTGCTCGTTCCGTATTGGGCGGCACAAGCGAAATTTGCCGCCAAACATGGCGTACGGATTGCATGGGAGCCGCACCCCGGCTTCACTGTTTATAACGGCGAGACGCTTATCAAGCTCAGTGAACTGGCGCAGAAGAAGGCGGGCATCAAGGGCAAGCCGATCTTGGGTGCGAATCTTGATCCATCACATTTGTTCTGGCAAGGTTGCGATCCCGTGTTGGCTGCTCGCCAACTCGGCGAGGCAGGGCTGCTCTTCCACGTCCATGCCAAGGACACGGAACTTGATCGCCACCAAGGTCCGCTCAACGGATACTTGGACGCCAAGCCGTACAGCGATCTCAAGGGACGCGCGTGGAACTTCCGCGCTTGCGGTTGGGGCCACGGCACCGACTTCTGGCGTCCGTTCATCAGCATGCTTCGTCGACATGGATACGACCACGTTCTCTCTATTGAGCACGAAGACGCCATGATGTCAATCGACGAAGGATTCGAACGCGCTGTTGCATTCCTGCAAGAGTGCATCGTTGAGGAGAAGCCCGCGAATCCTTGGTGGTTCTGACGGTGTTGGCTTAGTCTGGCAGCGGCGTCGTATCAACATTGTTGGCGCGGCTGATATCCACGGTCCAAGTCACTGTGGCTGCCTTCGGTCCACGAGCCGTTGCGGGCACGGCAAGGTCCCAGCGCAGGATGCCCTGTGCCATGCGCCCATCGACGTAGCGCTTGTCAGTGCTGATGGCGGGCGCGATATTGCTGACCTTCACATCGATCTTCTCATTGAGACTGATTGGACGGCGGTCGTAGAGTTCAACATTCACTTCGCGGCCTGTGCCGTTGTCGAGCGTAATGCGATCGTTCCAAGTGGTGACTGTTGATCCGCCGAACAAGCCGCTGCTTCCGGTGTTCTTGGAAAGCACTTCGCGCTTCGCTCGGAGTGCGCGGTCAGGGCCGAAGAAGACTTTGAATTCATCCTTCGGGGCAACGGAAGGCATAGCCGTGTCGCCGATGAAATCGCCGCCCATGAACACCTGAGCATTGCCGGGCAGCAGTTGGAACGCGCTGCTGTTGGTCATGTCGCCGCGCAGGAACACGCTCTCAGAAACAATCGGCGCTGCCACGTACATGAACTTTGCGGTGGGCTCGAATGAACTGATTCGAGTGCGCTGCTTCTTGGATGCGTCGGTTGGAATGGTGACTGGTCGAGGAATCTCGAAGGAAACCGCAGTGCCCGTCTCTTGCACGGTGGCGGCTGCGGAGAGTTCTTCGAGTTCCTTGCGGACTGCGCTGTCGGATTTTTCCATGGGTCGCGCCATCGCCATTGCCATGGGAGCTGAGGGTGCTGAATCAGCCATGGCTCGGAGGGCAGGCGCCGCCGTCACAGACGCGGGGACCGGCACAAACACATCCACGTACCACGGCTCAACCGCTGGCGGGCTTGAAGCGCGCGTCGGCTGCGCGGTGGAGAGGGCGAGTTTCACGTCTTTCCAGTCTTCGCCGGTGCGCTGCGAAACGAGCGCGTCGTATTCCACGGTGACGCCAGTGCGGTCACCCGCAGCGCGCACGGCGTAGGCAGGCTCCCACGTGGCATTTCCTACTAGGTAGGTGAGTTCCACATCAACGGTGCATGACTCAGGAATGGCCATCAGGACAAGAGCACTGCGCTCAGTGCGATCAGCGCCGCCGAGTGTTTCCAGTTGTTCGGTAGCCACCTGCAACTCGCGAGTGAGCACTTCGTTTCGTTGGTTCTGTTCGCGAGCGACGCCAAGAATTCGTTCCTTCTCTGTGTGAACAAACTCAAGTTGCTTTGCCACTGCGGCCAAGTCAACAGCTTGTGTTGCGCCATCGGCGCTCGCAGATGCTGTTGCACGAATGCCAATCTGGTCAATGAGCTTGTCGTGTTGCGCAAGAAGCGCGCGATCTTGCTTCAGAAATTCAATCTTTCGACTGAGCGTTTGCACGTTCTCAGCAAGCGCAATGCCTTCTGGTGAGCTTGAAAATGCTACGCGTGGTGTTTGTGAGTACTCAACAGCAAGGAGCTTTGGGGCACTCTTCGTTGTGGTTCCAGCGGCGGCATTTACTTTGGCTTGCAACGATCCCGCCTGCACAGCGGCTGGAAGATTGGAAATGCGCAACGACCATAGCCCTTGCTTCAACTCGCGCTGAACGGAACGGGTGACGGCTGCGCGGCCGGGATAAAGCGTGACGGCTCGAATGGTGCCATTGTCAGATGCGTTCTGCATGGCAACATCTGGATCGATTGCCACCGTTGACTGTGCCATCGAATGAGGCGCGCCAGTAAGCGCGGCAAGGGACGTGGCAATGAAGAGTGTTTGCAAAGTGTGCTGGTACATGGTGTGTCCGGTGTAGTTCGTGGGTGCTGTCAGTCAGGCAGCGCGGTGATTTCAATGTCCTTGGCGCGCGTGGCTTGCACAGTCCAAGTCACGGGGAGCGCCGCCGGACCTCGGGCTGATGCTGGCACTGAAACATCCCAGCGCAATATGCCGGTCTTCTGCGGACCTGCGGCGTAGGTGGCATCCTTCGAAAGCGGAGCAGAAAGATCGGCGATCTTGATTTCTATTTTTTCGTTGCGGCTCTGAGCGCGCCGATCGAGAAGTTCCACCGAGATATCGCGCCCGGTTCCGTTATCAAGTTTGATGCGATAGTTCCAAGTAGTGGCGATGCTTCCGCCAAACAGTCCAGCAGCGCCGGTCACTTTGGATACAACCTCGCGCGTTGCACGCACGGCGCGGTCGGGTCCAAAGAACACCTTGAAATCAGACTTTGGCGCAACGGAAGGCATAGCGGTTTCGCCAATGAAGTCGCCGCCCATGAAGACCTGTGCGGTGCCGGGAAGCAGTTGGAACGCGGACGCGTTGGTGAGGTCGCCGCGTAGGAAGACACTGTCGGTGACCAGCGGTTGCGCCGCATAGACGAACTTGGCGTCCGGTTCAAACGAAGCGATGCGAGTGCGCTGCGAGCGCGTCCCGTCACTCGGAACTGTGATGCGGCGCGGCAGTTCAAAGCTTGCTGCGATGCCGGCTTCGGAGACGCTTGCGGTGCGCGCGAGTTGTTCAAGCACGGCGCCAGCGCGCTCATCATCGGAGTCCTCGGCAGCGGGGCTGCCTAGGGAGCCGAATGTGGACATCCCGCCGCCGCCGGGGCCTGCTTCGCTTCCGGGCTTACTGGCGCGTCCGCCGGTTCCTCGGTATTTCCGCTTGTTTTCGCTCACACTCGCGTTGCCGGTCATTCCGCTGCTATCGCCGCTCGACCCTGCATACATCGGCTGGCTGATGTCCACATAGATCGGCTCCACTTCGCTCGGCTGCGCGGAACGTATGGGATCGGCGGTGCTGAGGGAGACCCGCACATCCTTCCATTCTTCGCCGGTGCGCTGGGCAATCATGGCGTCGTATTCGATGGTGGCACCGCTGCGATCGCCTGCGGCGCGGATGGAATATGCGGGCGCCCACGATGCCTTGGGAACCATGTAGGTGAGATCAAGATCAAGCTGCGCGGCTTCCGGGGCGGCGATCTTCACCACCGCCGTGCGTTGCGTGCGTCCGGCGCTTCCCTGTTGTTCAATCGTTCGTTCGATCGCTTCGATTTCCTTCAGCACTGCTTCTCCGCGCTGTGCAAGTATGCGCGATGCTTCGATCACCCGCATCTTTTCGGTGTTCACCCACACGAGGCCTTCGATCGCCTTCGCCGGGTCGGCTTTCGCGGTGCCGCCATCGGCAGTGGCATTCACCGTGATGCGCGTGGAAACCTGGTCGATGTGAGCGCTGCGAGTGACGAGTTGTGCTTGGTCCTGCTTGGTGAATTCCAAGCTTCGGAGAGCGTCCTTCAGTTTCTCTGCGAGCGCGATTCCTTCTGCACTCCCTGAAAATTCGGTGCCGGGAGTTTCTTCAAATTCCACACCAAGGAGCCGCGGCCCGGATGGATTCGGCGCATCACCGGAGCGCACCTTCGCCTGCAACTGCGCGCCGTTCACGCCTGCGGGAAGATTGGTAATGCGTACCGTCCAGAGTCCCTGTGTGAGGTCTTTATGGATGACGCGCGTGACGGCGGCACTGGTGGGGTAGATCACCACGCGGTCGATGGATCCGGCGTCAGATACCGTCTGCGTTGGCAGATCTTGTGCGACTGCGGATGTGCTCGCGGCAGAAGCAGCCAGCGTGGCGCAGGCAAGCAGCATCAAGGACGACACGGGGCGACGGACAGTGGCAATGCGATCGAATACGAGCACGGGTTTCCTCCGGCGCGCAGGTTACGCCGAGCCTGCCACCCAGGCGCGCTCGCGCCAGCGGTACTTGGGGAGCCCAAGGAGATTTCCAGCGCTTTAGTCGAAGTCTTCGAGCGCGGCGCGGGTTCCGGCACGGGCCAAGAGCTCCGCCGCGCGTGCGGCGCCCGGAGCCGTGGAATTCTTCAATTGATCCACCAAACGGCGGTTCTCGTCACGCTTGCGGAGGTAGCGCAGTGCCAATGCGGCTACTGCGTCTGGCTCCACGCCTTCCAAGAAGTTGACGCCCTCGCGGTAGACGATGCCCGAGGCAAGTCGCTTGGCGACCATCCAGTCGAGGTACGACTGCGGAATGTCGGTCCACAGTCGGTCGCCCGCTGTGTCTTGCAGTTTCTGCGGGATGTGTTCGCGAACCACTTGCTTGGCGAGTTCGCGGTCGGCAGGGGTCCAGGAATCCATCGCGGCGCGAATTGCATCGGCGGCCTGGTTGATGACCTTGGAGAGTTCCGTCGACAGTTCGGTCAGCGGGGTGTTTGGGTGACGACGTCCCTCCGCCATCAAGAGCTCCGCTTCAAAGCGAGCGAGTTCGCGCAACTTTACGAGCACCTGCTCCACAAACTCAGCCTTGATGGCCATGAAACTCTTCTCGTCGAGCAACATGCTCGCGCCAATTTCATAGCTTGAGCAGATCACGCCGCACTTGTTGGCGCTGGAGTCCTTAAAGATCAGGCATCCCGCTGCAAAGAGTTCTTTACGTGCGCCTGGCGTGAGGAAGAGATTGGCTCCCTCCACGATGATCGGAGCGGATGGCTTGCCATCTGCGGTGAGGTAGTCGCGCCAATTGCTTTCGTTGATGGTGGCAGGGCGGCCACCGCCAGGAATGAACGCATCGGCCTTGATTCGGTTGTGCAACGTGTTGCGAATCATCACGCCGCCCGGTGCTTCAACGGGAACTACCGCGCCGTGTTTGCCCAGTTTCTTTGGGTCAAACTTAGCAATCGGCAGCGCCTCCTTGAAGAGACGCAGAAGTTCCGTGTGATCAAGTCCGTCCGGATCTTCACCGACGCCACTTCCATCCGCAATGCCAACGATACGAGCATTGCTGCCGTAATCGCGATTGAGGATGCGGATCATGTTGCCGGCAACGTCGCCGTCAGGACCGCCGGTGATCTTCACTGTGAACGGCTGCTTGCGCGGATCAATGCCGCGCGCGCGCAGTGCCACTTCGAGGAAGACGTTCACGCCTTCGCTGGTGACTCCGTACACCTTGTGATTGATTCCAGCGCCGGGCTTCGAACTCATGAATGCATCGGGCATGGCGTACTTACGCGCACGAGCACGGGAGACGATCCATTCAATGTGGTCTGGAGTGATGTTTTCATCTGGCCCCAAGTAGATGAGTTCGCGCGATCCGAAGCGATCAACGAGTTGCTTACGGACGGCTGGGTCATCGGTGATGAGGTCAAGCAGGCTGTCCACGAAACTCTTGACGCAGCGAGTGATGTCTGCCTCTGACTCCAAGAGGATCGCTGCCTTGGCGCCACCCTCAGGAATATCCTTGTTTTTCTGCTGCTGCGCCCAGGAGAGTCCGTACACCTCGTCGAAGACGCGCTCGCGCTCGCGCGAATGTTGCGCGGCGTTGGAGGGTTTGACTACGCGCAGTCCGCCGCGGGCGATTTCCTTGAAGCGGTTGTGGAATCCGAAGTAGCCGCGACCGAATACGAAGAACGTGCCGTATGGAAGTTCCGGACGGCGATCGTCGCGCAGGTATGACGGATCGATACGCATCGAAAGCCCGAAGCGCTTGGCAAGGAAGTAATTGGTTCGGAAGGTGGCCTCAACTGCATCAAGGAGCGCTACCAAGATGGTTGCAGTTCCCTCTGGATCATCCTTGGTGCCGATTTCTGCACGGAGTGCGGCCGCGCGCTTGTGGAAGTGTGCATCGTCAAGCGGCGCAGCTGGGTTAAAGCGCGCTCGGAACAAGTCAGAGATCTGCCGGGTAATGGCGATAGTGCGTTCGGCAGTGGCAATGATGCGCTCAATTGCAAAGAGCAGCCGATCGCGGTGCACGAGCCGTTGGTGCGAGAGTGTGCAGAGACCCAAGATCAGTTCGGCCTCATCAAGTGTCATTCCTTCGTGGCGATTTGCAAGCCAAATCGATTCGGAATCAATCCACTTGATACGAGTGAGGTCGTGGGCAACCTGCTTCCACGCGGCGCTTGTTGTGTCGACGGACTTGCCGTCTTGAGTCTGGATCACGAAGCCGAGCAGAGTCACTGATCCATACGGAGGATCAGCCACTTGATCAAGGTATGCGCGTTGAATATTGATGCCGCCGCGGCTGAGGACATGCGCGCAGCGCTCAAGCATGGTGCGCGCTCGTGCGTTGGAGAACGCAATCGTCATGCGCGTCAGTTGACCTTCAAGTTCCGGCTCAGTCTCGACGGCAGTGCCTTCGCTACCGCTGACCGACTGCAACAGAATGCGGTGCTTGTTGAGGCGATGCGGCGTGAGTGTTGTGATGTAGTCCGCGGCACAACCTACAAAGTATGAGCGGATTGCGGTCTCGCTCCAGTCCTTGGCGTTCGTATGCGCGAACGCAATTGTTGCCTTGAGTTTTTCCGCCTGCTCAGGCGTTGCGCCGGTGAACGGGGCGCGTTCGCCGAATTCAAATGTGTCAAGGACAATGGCGCCATCCTGCGAGCCGTGGATCTTTGCTGCACGGAGCGATGGACTCATCGGCAGCGAGCGCACCACTTCAGCCAACACGCCCGGTTTGTTGCCTTCGCGAATAATGGTCCACTGACGGCGGTCATCACTGTGCAGCGTGAGGTTCAGTGGTTGACCAGATGCGCGCGCGGCGATGATGGCGCGCAAGTGATTCGCCACATCCGCGGGCGAGGTGTCTTCGAAGTACATGCGCGGCATCTGCGCAACAAACCACGGAACGATCGCTTCAGCGGAGCGCTGGAAGCTCTTGCCAAGGTCACTGGCGAGCACCGTCGGATCCGGCACATTGTTGACCGGGGTGGTGCTTGAGGGGGCGGTTGCCGTTGGATTTGCGGGACGCATTCCGTGATTCATACCACGGGGGAACACGGAAATCGCTCGCGCATCCCTTGGAACTCCCCGGACCGGTGGCATTCCCGCGCTTGCCGATATTCTCTATCGGATCCCCCTCGGGATTCCCGAGTCCATAGTCGCCCATGATCATCGCTTCCATTGGTAATTTCGACGGTGTTCACCGCGGCCATCAGGCGATCGTGGCGGCGGCCCGTGCCGCGGCTGGTGCGGGGGGCAGGGTGGTGGCGGTGACCTTTGATCCGCTGCCAGTTGCCGTCCTTCGCCCCGATGCCGCGCCGGCCCGGCTGACGAGCGCCGTGCGCCGCGAAGCGCTCCTCCTTGAGTGCGGGTGCGATGCCGTCCACGTTCTTGATCCGCGCAGCGGAATTCTGGCGGAGTCGCCCGAAGGGTTCATCGAGCACCTGCGTGCCGTGGTCCCGTTTGACGCGATCGCCGAGGGCGCAGACTTTCGCTTTGGTCGTGGTCGCAGCGGTGATGTGACAACGCTCGCCGCGATCGGCGCGCGCGTGGGCTTCAAGACGATTGAGGTGCCGGAGGTCGATGAAGCCCTGAGTGATGGATCGATGATTGCAGCACGCAGTACCGCAGTGCGCTGGATGTTGAGCATGGGTCGTGTGGCGGATGCGGCACGGTTGCTTGGTCGCGCCCACGCTCTTGAGGGAGTAGTGGAGCGTGGCGACCAGCGCGGTCGCCTCTTAGGATTTCCGACCGCCAACGTCATGACCACCAGCATGGCGCTGCCTGCTGATGGTGTTTATGCGGGGCGGGCGATTGTGGACGGCAGGCACTATCAGGCCGCCATTTCTGTTGGTACCAAGCCCACGTTTGGTAGTAACGCGCGGGTCTGCGAGGCTCATGTCCTTGGGCTTGACGCGGCACTCGATAGTTACGGATGGCCGATCGAGGTGCGCTTTGAGCAGTGGCTTCGTTCGCAGTGGCGCTTTCCGGGTCCGGATGCGCTTGTTGCGCAGTTGCGCGAGGATGTCGCGCGGACGGCGGCGCTCGCGTAGCGTTCCGCAAAGTAATGAAATCAACAATGGATTACGTCACCACTGTCACTCATGCCGAACTGGTCGCGCGTCTACGCGCTGCGAAGCGGCTTTTCATTACCACGCATTTCAAACCGGACGGCGACGCCATGGGTTCGGTGCTCGCGCTCGCGCGTGCGCTTCGCTCGTTGGGCAGCACGGTGGACGCTGTACTTGCTGGTCCGGTCGATCGATCCATTCGCGGACTCGCCCTCGACGGCGAGATTCGATTCGTTGATCATGGTCTCGCCACGCCCGCCGCTGATTGTGACCTCGCGGTGGTGTTGGACACCGGTGCGTGGAGTCAGCTGGAGCACTGCCGCGATTGGCTGAAGGAACACGCTTTGATGGTGGTTGGTGTTGATCATCACGCGCGCGGTGATTTGGTTGCGCCGATGCGAATTGTTGACCGCAACTGTGCAAGTTGCACGCAGGTCCTCGTGGCAGTGATCGATGAACTCGGCGTGCCGTTTGGACCAAGCGCTCGCGTTGCACGAAATACCATTGCCGAAGCACTCTTTGTTGGTCTTGCAACCGACACGGGATGGTTCCGATTTAGCGGCGCCGATGATCGCGTGTTTCAGTTAGTGGCTCGCCTGCTCACTTGTGGCGTGGACAAAGACGGTATCTATCGCATGATTGAGCAGGGTGATGCTCCGGGGCGTCCGCTTCTCACTGGGCGCGCGTTGAACTCGCTCACCTATGCATGCGGAGGACGCGTAGCAATCATGCGTCTCATGCGCACGGACTTTGCAGAGACCGGCACCGGCGTGAATGATCTTGCCGGACTTGTGAATGAACCAATGAGCGTGCGCGAAGTGGACATGAGCGTGTTGCTCGTTGAGAGCGACCCCAAACTCGTGAAGGTGAGTTTCCGAAGCAAGCCCCCTGCGGTGCCGAACGGACCATTCGTTGATGTCAATCACCTTGCCGCGAACTTTGATGGTGGTGGGCACGTGCATGCTGCCGGCGCGCGCATCGAGGCATCCATGGATGACGCCGCGCACATGGTGATCGAAGCGTGCGCGGCTTACTTAGAAGATGCGGGATCAGCGGGCTGAACTGGCGCGGCCTGAATTGGCGCGGCCGTTGGCACTACGCAGGGCACGATCGTGTATCCGAGTTTGGTGATTGCGTGCTCGGCATTGCCCTGTGCGCCGGGGTCACTCAACTCCACGACCGCGCACTTTGATTCGAACGTGCACTGCACGCTGTTGACACCTTTCACGGCAGTGAGTTCAGCGGTGATTGCTTCGGCACACGCGTTGCAGTGCATGCCGGTGACGGTGTAGGCAACCTGCGTGGTTCGCGCGGATGAAGCAATAGTTGCAGGCTTTGAAACATCGCTGCCCGAGCATCCGGTCAGCAGCAGGAGCGCAGCGGTGAAGCGAATGAGTGGAAAGTGCATGAGGAAATGGTATGCACATCGGTGTGCTGCGGTGACAAAGCAGAAGTCGCTTTAGTCAATCACGCCGCGCCGCGTCGTTCGGCATCGTCCTGCTCAGAAACAAGTCGAAGGCCGCTGTTCTTCGGACGCAGTCCGATGAGGCGCAGCATTGCTGGCAGCGTCCATACAGCAGTCACCAGGCAGCAGGCGCTACCAGCCGCCATGGCGATTCCCAGGCTGCGAAGCCCTTGATGATGCGCCAGTATCAATGCGCCGAAGCCGATCGTAGTGGTCAAGGCCGTGACGATCACGGCGCGTCGCGTTGAGCCAAAGCCATGATCGAGCGCGCCTTCGTGGGCGCGGTGGGTGATGTGAATGGCGCTGTCGATACCGAGACCAATCATGATGGGAATGGCAAAGAAGTTCGCGAGGTTGAACGAAGTGCCACACGCTGCCATCAAGCCGACTGTCCATGCAACGCCGATTGCAAGTGATGCCAACGCGGCCGCCGTTTCCCGCACATTTCGCAAATCAACCCACAACAGGATGGTCACCATCAAGGTGGCAAGGATCGCCTGCTGCAGGAACGAGCGCTCCATGCTCTTCATCGATTCGCTCACCGTCATCGGCGCGCCAGTGGCGTGCGGATCTTCGGCGCGTAGGGCAGTCACGAATTTTTCGAGCGGCTCAACTTCCCACATATCGCCCGCGGGGTGAGCCATTACGAGGAATCGCCCGCCGGGCGAAACCATTTGCGCGCGCACCGCCTCGGGTAGGGCTGAGCGCAAATCGCGACGCGCTCCGTCTGCCATGGCGAGCAGCGCCGCACGACTGCGCGCGACAGCGTTGTCAACGGATTCGCGCGCGAGTTCTGTCTCTGCTGGCGTCCTGCGAGCTGGCTTCACAAGATCGGCCACCGTGTGCAGGCGCGCCGCAAGTGCACGCATGTTTGCAGCCGCGTTGGCCGCTTCGCCCTCGGCAAACCGTGACAGGGTGTCGAGATGGCGAGCCGCGCTCCGCACTCCTTCTGCATCCCATTCGGTGGCGCGTCGCGGTCGGGCTGGTGCCGCCTCGACAGCATTTGCAAACTGCATGCGAAGGGCAGCGCGTTGCGGCGTGTCCATGACCACCGCGTCGAGCACACTGCGCACCTGCCCAACTTCAGGATGTACGCGTAAACGCGCAGCGAGCGGCGGAATCTCTTCCATTGAACCAACAATAAGCGCGCCAAACCAGCTTGCAGACGCAGAATCATCAATCACTCGATGCTCCCACGCCACGCTTTCCAAACCCTTGGCCTGCAACTTCAGGAGATTGCTCTCAAACTGTATGTGCGTGAATCCGTACCAGCCGGCAAGCAGCGCAAGTGCGCAGGAAATCACCACCGCGCGCCATGCCGCAGCTGGTCGCAGCGCGTGATCAACTCCTTCGCGCTGCGAGAAGAATGCCGATTTTCGCGTGGTCGCTTCGGTGGTCTTTACTAGCCGGGCATCAAATATCACAAGCAACGCGGGCAGCATGACCACCATCGCTGCAAGTGTCAGAAGCAGACCCACACCAGACACGACGCCGAGTTCGCGCAGTCCTTGAAATTCTGTAAACCACGCCAAGAGGAATACTCCAGCGGACGTAAGTGCTCCAGCGAGGTTGCTTGGCACCGCAGTACGCATCATGTGCACAATGGAGGGCACAGTGGGTAAGTGACGACGCGCCTCTAAGTAGCGCGCCACCATGTGGATTCCGTAATCAAGACCAACGCCCACGAGCACCAGCATGAAGACGATGCTCAGGAGATTGAGGCGGCCGTAGATGATTGCGGCAGCGGCATAGGTGAGTGCGCAGCCGACCATGAATGCCAGCAATGCCAAGAGTGGCAGCTTTACGCCTCGAAATACGCCCATAAACAGTGCAGTGCAGAGTACGAGCCCAACAATGCTCGAGACATTCATGTCTGAGTTGGTGGTAGCCATCTCGTCTGCTTGCAGGACGGGCTTGCCGGTCAGGCCGATGGAAATGTCGGGGAGGGCAACACGGGCCTCAGCCATCGCTGAGCGGATCGCCGCAAGCGGTTCGTCAATCACTTCAAAGCGCGAGAAGTCCTTGCGCGGCATGACGCCGATGAAGAGCAGGCGCCCGCTGTCGCTGGTGAGGTAGCGCGTCTCCCGCGGGGTTCCAAGAAATTCGGGCGCGTTCGGAGCAGCCGAAGCAATGGCAGCAAGCTCAAGAAATGCGGCGGCGCCTTCGCGCTCCGCTTGTTCGCGCGGCATGAAGAGACCGTCCGTGACGAGGCGGTCAAGGCGCCGTCGCGCGTCGGCAAGCACGGAACCGGTACCAGCGTCCGAGGCAAGAATCGGCAGCGCATCGCGCCCTTCTACGAGTCCAGCGAGTTCCGATGTGGACATCGCCCACGTTGCCAAGCGCATTTGCTCTGGTACGGTGACACGCGAATTGATGTGCTCGATGCTGGGCACTTTGCGCAGTCGTGCGTCGATCATGTCGACGGCAAGTTGCGCAGATCCGGTGTGCAACGTTCCGTCCGGCGCGGTTGCATCAATCACCACCCAGGCGTGCTCAAGATCGCCAAATTCCTTCACAAATCGCAGGTATTCGGCCACATACGGGTGGTCGTTTCCCATCAGTGAATCAGTGTTGGCGTCCAACCGAACGCGGTTCCAACTCCATGCAACTGCGACCGTTGCAAGCAAGAGGCAACTAACCACTACCGTTACCGGCGCTGCCACAATCCAGTGCGCTAAACGATCAGCTGAGCGGTGCCGAAAGGACTGTTGATCACTCACCCGAGACCCATCCCGCTCTCCGCTGCAGCCACTTCATACGTTCGGCGTGTGAGTGCGTTCCGACCAAGCCGCGCGAGCAACTTTGGAGCTGGTCCGCCGAGTCCATGCATTTCGCGCAGCACATCATCAAAGGCGGCAACTGCCCAAGCAACATCTTGTTCGTCAATCACCAACGGTGGTACGAACTTCACAGTTGGTTGACCATGCCCAGCCACTTGGCAGATGATGCGGTGGTCTTCAAAGAGTGGCATCACCGCGGACTGCGCAAACAGATCGGGTTCGATGGCGTTCATGGCAGTCCATGCGGCGCGCAGACTGAGTGACTTGGGCGGACCGAATTCAACAGCGACCATCAGTCCTTGCTGCCGAACAGCCTTCACAAAGTCATAGCGCTGCCGGAGTTCTTCAAGACCGTCGCGGAGCAGCGCACCCATGCGCGCGGCTCGGTCAGAAAGGCGTTCCGCGTCACAGACGTCGAGTACGGCGAGCCCGGCGGCCATCGCGAGAGAGCCCATGTGGAATGTGCTCGAATGGACAATCGCACGGTCGAGGCTCGAGAATGTCTTGTCCCAAATGCGTTGACGTACCAGCACCGCGCCCACCGGAATGAGGCCGCCTGACAGTGCCTTGGAAAGCACCACGATGTCGGGTTCGCAGCCAGGATCGTGGTCAATTGCTAGGAATTTGCCGGTGCGGCAAATACCAGTCTGCACCTCGTCAGCAATAAAGAGTGCGCCGTATTGGTGGCAGAGGCGGCTTGCTTCGGCAAGGTAACCCTCGGGAGCAATGTGGACACCTTTGCCTTGCACCGGTTCAACAATGAACGCGGCAACATCGCCGGCGCGGAGTGCACCCTCAAGGTCTGCAAGGTCTCCAAAGCGCACCATGCGTGTCTCTGGCAGAAATGGTCCGAAGCCCTGGCGAAAACTCTGGCAGCCATTCAGAGAGAGCGCGCCCATGGTCAGTCCATGAAAGGCGCGGTCTGCAAAGAGGATGCCCGGTCGACCAGTGGCGGTGCGTGCAAATTTGATGGCGGCTTCCACACCTTCGGTACCGCTGTTGGTGAAGTACACGCGATCGAGACCACGGCCAATGCGCCGGGTGAGTTCGCGTGCCAGCATTCCGGCGAGTGGCGGGGCGTCAAACTGAACCATCGAAGGAAGGTTCATGTCCAGGCAGTCGCGGAGTGCCTGCTTGACTGTTGGGTGGTTGCGGCCAACATTACAGACCGCATAGCCGCCCAAGAAGTCCAAGTACCGATGTCCCTCTGCGTCCCAGAGATATTGCCCCTCAGCGCGAACGAAGAATCGGTCGAAACCGATCGTCCGCAAGACCGTTGCGAAGCGTGGATTGACATGCTCTGCGAATAGCCGATGGCCATCGGGGCGGTGCTCGTCGAGGAGTCGGCGCAGGTCGAAAGTCACGGGTATTGGGAGATGGTAGTCACTCTTGCCGATCCACCGTGGATGACCTGTCGATTGTCGATCCATGGCCTGCGTTTCCGCGGACACTGTAGGGATGCCCTTTCGTAACGGAACCGTTTCTTACTCACGATTCGGCGTCTCTGGCGATTTGCCCGATGACGCCAACGAGGGTGCGCTTGCGCTCCTTGGCAAGCATGTGGTCAAGCCGCGTGGGCTTTCCGACGAGGGGGTTGCGAGCGGTTGGTGCACTGGTCGTCATGTCTTCGACTCGGACTTCGCGTGGAAACATTGTGGCTTCAGTGGAGCCATCCTCTGCGCAATGCGTGTGGATGTCGCCAAGGTTCCATCAGAGATTCGCCGCGCCTATGTTTCGATGGCCGAAGACGATCGACGCACCAAGGAAGACGAAGCGGCGGGCGGCGGTCTGAGCCGAATTGCGCGGCGCGACGCGCGCGGTGACGCGGAGCGGCGTTGCAAGGAAGAGATTTCCGAAGGCAAGTACCGACGCATCACCATGGTGCCAGTGCTCTTTGACCTCGTTCATGGCGCGGTCTTGGCACCAGTCACAAGCGACACATCATTTAAGGAACTGCGCGGACTGGTGGAGAGCACCTATGGTTGCAAGTTGTCGCGCCGTTCGGCTGGCGGCGTTGCGTCGGACATCATGGAAGCTCGCGGCATGACTTCGGATCTTGATGACGCTGCGCCCGATGCATTTACGGCGCCTCCAGCCGAAGTATTGACACGCGCACAAGAGGGTCAATCGGGGCGTGCAGCAAAGCGACCGGAGGTGCCGTGGGCGCTTGCAGGCGGAGAGCCGCGCGACTTCTTGGGCAACGTCTTTCTGCTGTGGCTGTGGTGGAACGCGGAGGCTCGCGAGGGCGTGATCGAGACCGAAAAGGTTCCCGTGGCAGTCGTCATCGACAAAGTGGTTGACGTGGAATGCCCGTGGGGCGTGGGCGGCAAGGCTTCCTTGCGCGGTCCACTTCCGACCCAATCGCCGGAAGCAACCAAAGCGCTGCAGGCAGGGAAGTGGCCACGAAAACTCGGGTTGCTCTTGGCCGCTCACGGGCAGGAATTCGAATGCGTCTTGCAGGGCGATCGTTTTGCGGTTTCTGGACTCAAGCTGCAGTCGGCGAGCGAAGCCGCAAAGACGCCGCGCCTTGAAACAGAAGAGCGACTCGATCAGATCGGTACGTTCGACGCAGTATTGATGGGGCTCTATGAGCACTTCCTGAGCGAGCGATTCGGCAAGGGATGGCCGTCGCGCCGTCAACAGATCTCAGAGTGGATCATGACTCGATCGGCGGCACGCGTCGCGGTGTGACGCCGGCTGCGCGGCAGAACTGTGCGATGAGTTGCGCATTCTTGATGCCGCGTTCGCGTTCAACTCCGCTTGAGACATCGACACCCCATGGGTGAACGACGTTCATTGCCGCGCCGACGGTTTCTGGCGTCAAGCCGCCTGCAAGTAAGACGCGCGTAGTGAGCCCTGGCATTTGAGATGCAAGTGCCGCGTGGTCAAACGGAATGCCGCTGCCGCCACGCGGTCCGTCGACCACTAGCGTGTCCACCGCGCTGCATGCGTTCCAGCGGCGCAGAGCCTCGGGCGCGTAGGCGAAACCTTTCATGACTGCAAAGCCGCGAGCTGCAATCCGTTCGCATGTTTCTTCTGATTCATTGCCGTGAAGTTGCACGCGCCCGTGCCACCATGCGAATAGGGGATCAGCGTCATCCGGATCCGCCAGAAGCGCAACTGGTTCCACATCACTCGGGAGCGCGCGCAGTATTGCTTGCGCTTCATCGTGGCTGATGGCACGCGGTGATCCGGGCACGAACACCAGTCCAACCATCGAAGCGCCTGCATCGGCTGCGGCGCGTGCGTCTTCTGCAGTGCGGATCCCGCAGATTTTGACGACAGTGCTGTTGCTCACGCGATGAGTTCCGCTCGCAAGGTGTCGGCGAGTGGTTGTAAGCGTTCCGAAAGTCCGCCGCCAATCGATTCCAGTGCGCGTGCAGCGCGGGTCTTGTCCGGCGCCTTGCGCACATGGATGAGTGCCAGCATGAGTCGTGTTTCATCCGCTTCTGGTGCGGTGGGGGCTAGTTCGAGCGCGCGTTCGAAGGCAATGCATGCATCGGTGAAGTCACCGCGTCCAAAGGCCGCGCTGGCGTCGTCGCGTGCGCGTTTGGCCGCTCGTTCGAGGGCTGCCGCGCTCGGCGGAGCTGCGGGAGTTGCCGTTCCAACCGCGCTGTTTGCAACGCGTTCAGCGCCATCCTTTCCAGCGGACGCCCACGGACCAACGGCGCCCTGACCATCGCTCAATGCGGCTCGCATGGTGCGCCTTCGCTTCCACTGGCGCAAGAGATAGAGGAGGTCCATGTCCGTGCGTTTGATTGCGCCCACGCCGATCAGCGTCAGTGTCACGATCATTCCAAACAATGTCCCCGTGACATGCGCCATGTATCCGACATTGCCGCGACCCGCGCCGAATGCGCCGAAGAGATCCATCATGAAGTACAGCGCAACCAGAAGCATGGCCGGCACTGGTACCACCGAGATCAAGAAGAGCACCGAGACGCGCGCTCGCGGGAAGAGCACGATGAACGCACCCGTCACCGCGGAGACGGCGCCGCTCGCGCCGATCACGGGAGCACCGCTTTGATAAATCTGCGCGAGACCCGCCGCCATGCCGCCCACTAAGTAAAAGGCCAGAAATCCGCCGTGGCGCATCCGTCCCTCAACCGCGCTTCCAAAGGCCCACAGGAAGATCATGTTCCCCCCGAGGTGCCACAGGCTGGCGCTGTCGTGCACAAAGAGGTAGGTGACCGGCTGCCACCATTCGAAGGCTGTTCGGCTAAGACCCCAACGAAAAACAAATGAACTGGCGCCATCATCGGATCCCCGAATGACTTGCAGCATGGCAAGGTAGGCCAGCGCATTCGCCACGATCAGCGAGATGGTGACTACCGGGGTGCGGCGGGGTGCTTGGTCGGTGGCAATTGGAATCACGGCTGGCGGTAGAGTATGCAATCCACCATGACCGCACTCGCCACAGGAGCCGTACCGATGACCGCCGCACCCGTCTTTGACAAGGGACTTGCCAACACGATCGCCGCGGAGACGCAGGCGTCCTTCATTGATGGCGCGAAAGGCGTCCTGGAGTATGTCGGCTACGACATCGACTCGCTTGCACGCAACTCCACCTTTGAGGAAACGGTGTTCTTGTTGTGGAACCGCCGTTTGCCGACCGCAGCAGAGCTAGCGACGTTGGCCGCAGACCTGCGCGCCGAGTACGACCTTCCCGCACCCGTCTGGCAGATGATCCGCGAGACGCCACGGACCGCGCATCCAATGCACATGTTGCGGACGATGGTCTCTGCGCTGGGCATGTTCGACGCCGAGGCCGATCTCAATACGCCGGAAGCAAACTGGCGCAAGTCGGTGCGACTCTTGGCGAAGACGCCGACCATTGTTGCGAACTTCGATCGCCATCGCAAGGGCAAGCCGCTCGTGCGCCCGGATGCTTCGATGGACATGGCCACAAATTTCCTGAACATGCTGAATGGCGCGCGCCCAACAGTTGCTGTTGCCAAGGCGCTTGATGTCTGCCTGATTCTGCACGCTGATCACGGGCTCAATGCCAGCACGTTTGCCGCTCGTGTCACCATCAGCACGCTGAGTGACATGTACAGCGCCATCACCACTGCCATTGGCACGCTCAAGGGTCCGCTTCACGGCGGCGCCAATGAAGAAGTGATGCACATGCTGAATGAAATCGGCGCGATGGAGAATGTCGAGCCGTACATCAAGGAGCGCCTTGCACGCAAGGACCGCATCATGGGCTTCGGCCACCGCGTCTACAAGGCGTACGACCCGCGCGCGGGCTACTTGAAGACGTTTGCAAAGCAGATCGCTACCGACACGGGAAATCAAGGCCTTTATGAGATGTCCACCAAGATTGAGGACATCATGAAGGCCGAGGTGGCCGCCAAGGGTATCTATCCAAACGTGGACTTCTTCAGCGCCACCACCTATCACTCAATCGGCATTGATCTTGACATCTTTACCTGCATGTTCGCCATCAGCCGCATCAGCGGATGGACCGCCCATTGCATGGAACAACTTTCGGCCAATCGCCTGATCCGCCCCATGGCGGAATACACCGGGCCGCATGGTCTGAGTTATGTGGTGATGTCAGCTCGGTGATGACCGAAGCGTGACTTGTTCGGCGGTTGGCAAGTCTCGCGCGACCAGTGCCTCTTAGAACTTCAGCAATTCGCCATCTTTCAAGAGGCGAATGGTTGTCGATGAATGATCGAAGTCATCGGGCATGTGAACCAACGCCATCTTGGCGCGCAGTTCTGGAGGCAATGCATTCAGGTACTCAACGGGCGTATGCGCAGGCGCGGGGCTTGTCTCATGGACAATGAAGTCCGCCGTGGAGAGCCACTCCACATGACCAGCATCCCAGGTGGTGTCACCGCTCCAGCCGAGTGTTCGAGTTCCATCCGAAATCCGGAAGCCGCAGGTCGGCACGGTGTGGCGACCCATGCGGTGCTGCACTGACAGTCCAGCGATGTGCGCGGACGCAGTCTTGGGTAGGACTCGCAACTCAAAGTAGTCAGCAAGCGTGGCCGTGCCTCCCTGGTCCATTGCCGGTGCTAAGCGCTGCCAGAGTCGCTCCGCCGCCTGCGATGTGGTGTGCAGGCGTGGCAGGGGGTGATTGTTACGGCGCCACTCGAGCCAACGCCAGAATCCGAACGCCTCAAGCCCGTTAGCGTGATCGCCGTGCAGGTGCGTGAGAAGAATGTCATTGATGGTCCCGGGTCCGACGTTTATGCCCGTTTTTTCCGATGCATGCGCCAATGCGCGGAACAGTGCATCCGGGGCATCGATCAATACCTGTCCGCCGCTTGCAAGTACCACGGCTGAGCTGCCGAAGTGCTTGGCGGAAAACGCATCGCCGGTTCCAAGGACTACAAGTTCCATGAAGTGCAAGCCTACCGCCCGCTGTGCGGCGTTGCTGTGAGTTCGGTACCGTATTCCCTATGGCTGATGGTGGGAGCGGTCGATGGATCAGAGTGAACAGCAGCGCGGCTCTTGCCATGGCATCGCTGGTCACTGTGACATACGCGCAGACACCCGCCAACCTTGCCAACTCGCTTCGCCCGGCGACGGATCCTGCCGCGCAGTTGCAGACGCTCCTGAATGTGCAGGACGCCGAGTATCGGCGCGAATTCTTCGCCAACACTCCTATTGCCGAGCGAATCTTGATGGACTACGGCGGGTACTTCCGCTACGGATTTAGTTCGATTGATGATTCGACTAGCCAAGCGCAGTACCTGAACACGTACGACGCTCGGCTCTATGGCCGGGTGGAGCTGGACGGTTATGCGCGGTTCTTTGGTCGCCTGCGCATT